>NZ_JAVFXA010000002.1:0-345204 GCF_040981195.1 Kocuria oxytropis
GTACGTGCTGGACCGCACCTACCAGCTCAACGTGGGCGGGAACATGGACTTCATGAACATGCTCGAGCGCAACCGGCTGGAGTCGAAGAAGATCTCCAAGACCCAGGCGGTGACCTCCAACGTGGTCCGGGAGTTCGGCACCAAGGACGTGCACATCGGCCCCTCGGACCACGTGCCGTGGCTGGAGGACCGGAAGTTCGCCTTCGTGCGGCTGGAGGGCCACGGCTTCGGCAACGCGCCGATCTCCCTGGAGTACAAGCTGGAGGTGTGGGACTCGCCGAACTCGGCCGGGGTGATCATCGACGCGATCCGGGCGGCGAAGATCGGCCTGGACCGGGGCATCGGGGGTCCGCTGACCTCGGCCTCGGCGTACTTCATGAAGTCCCCGGCCGAGCAGCTGCCCGACGACGTGGCCCGGGCGGACCTGGAGGCCTTCATCCGGGGCGAGCGCGAACGCTGAGCCCGCCTCCCCCGCACGCGCAGGCCCCCGCACCGGACGGTGCGGGGGCCTGCGCGTGCGGTCGGGGCGCCGCCGGCGCCCTCAGATGTAGTCGGCCAGGCCGGCGCGGTGCAGCACGAACTCGGTGACCGGCTCGTAGACGCGGGGCGGGAGGTTGTCGTCGAGCGGCACGGCAACCTCGACCTGGCCCTGCGCCTCGGCCACGAACACGCCGGGGTCGTTGCAGTCCGCGACCGCCACGGTCCGCAGTCCCCGGGACCCGGCGGCCCCGGCGAGGCCGTGGTCGGCCACCACGAGGTCGGGCGGGTTCTGCCCGTCGCGCCGTAGCTTCTCCAGGGTCAGGGACATGGGCCCGGGGAAGTGGGTGTGCCGCAGCCCGCCGTACTGCTCGACCATCACGACGCTCTCGATCTGCCGGACGTCGCCGTCCTCGAACGGGAAGCCGTCCGGGACCTGCACCACGTGCGCGCCCGCGCGGCGGGCCACCCGGGCCAGCTGCGCGTAGACCGGGAACAGCCCGGCCGGGTGTCCGGTGGCGAAGAGCACCCGGCCGCCGCCGGAGACCACCTGCCCGAGGACCCGGGCGTAGCGCTCCAGCGCGGCGACGGTGCGTGCCGCCGAGATCGTGTCCTGCCCCTCGACGTGCGCCCGGTCGGGGGAGATGCCGACCCGGTCCCGCATGAGCGCGAACACGTCGTCGAAGCTCCACTGCCGGGTGCGCACCACGCCCATGTGCTGGTGCTGGTCGCCGTCGAGGAAGCCCTGGATGTTGCGCAGGTTCGCCTCGCGGGGCGTGGCCACCGCGCCCGTGATGCGGTGCCGGTCGAGGTGGCGGGCGAGGTCCGTGGGGGAGAGGGGGGGAGTCGTCACCGTTCGAGTGTATTCAGCCGCCGGCCGCTACCGTCGCGTACCCCCGCCCGGGCCCGCACGCGGGCGTAGACCTCGGCCGTGGACAGGGCGGTGCGCTCCCACGAGTGGCCCTGGGCGCGCCGGGCGGCGGCCTCGCCCATGCGGGCCAGCGCCGCCGGGTCGGCGGCCAGCGCCAGCAGGGCCCGCGCCCACGAGCCGGGGTCGCGGTCGGGCACGAGCCGGCCGGTGAGCCCGTCGAGCACCGCGGTGCGCAGCCCGTCGACGTCCGTGGCGAGCACCGGGGTGCCGCAGGCCTGGGCCTCCAGGGCCACGAGGCCGAAGGTCTCCGAGGAGGAGGGGACGGCCACGACGTCGGCCTGCCGCATCCGGGCGGCGAGCTGCGGGGCGGGCAGGGCGGGGCCGAAGCGCACGGCGTCCTCCAGGCCCAGCTCCTGCACGCGATCCCGCAGCGCGGCCGTGAAGCCGCGCGTGCCGACCCCCACGACGTCCAGCTGCACGGCGAGCCCGGGATCGCTCGCACGGATCCGTGCGAGCGCGTCGACCAGCACGTGCGGGCCCTTGAGCGCCTGCAGGCGACCGGCGAACAGGACCCGCAGCGGACGGCCGGGCGTGCCGGGGGGCGGCGCGGCCGCGCGGCGGGACTCCCCGGGGGCGGGGTCCGGGGTGAAGGCGGAGAGGTCGACCCCGGGGGTGATCACGGTCAGCCGTCCCGGGTCGGCGTCGTAGAGCTCGATCATCTGCAGCGCCTCGGTGCGGGTGTTCACCACCGTGGCCTCGGCCCGGGCGATCAGCTCGGCCTCGGCCTCCGCGCGGGAGGCCGGTTCGAGCCCCTCGCCGGTGCGGGCGCGCAGGTTCTTCCCGCGCGCGGTGGTGTGCAGGGTCAGCACGAGCGGGACCCCCCAGGCGTCGGCGAGCTCGCGGCCCGCGGCGCCGGAGAGCCAGTAGTGGGCGTGCACCACGTCCGGGCGCTCGGCACCGGTGCGGAGCACGTCCGCGAACGCCGCGGTGAACCCGGGCAGGTCCTCCTTGCTCGCCCCGGCGGCCCCGGGCAGGGAGACGGTGAGCAGCCGCAGGCCCTCGCGGATCCGGGTGCTGCGCACGCCCGCGGCGGGTGGGGCGCCGGCGCCCCGGTCGAGGGTGGCCATGTCCACGGTGTGGCCGGCGTCCACGAGGGCCTCGGCGAGGTGGCGGACGTAGACGTTCATCCCGCCCGCGTCACCGGACCCCGGTTGCTCGAGGGGACAGGTGTGCAGGCTGATCAGCAGGACGTGGCGGAGCGCGGCGGACACGGCTCAACTCTAGCCGCCGCCCCCTGAGGTCCGCCCCCGGCGCCCGCCGCTGCGCCGGCCGCGCCGGGCCCGGTGCGAGAATGGGACCCGTGAACCGTGCTGATCCCGTCCCGGCCGCCCCGTCCGGCGGCTCCCTCCCGCCTCCTCCCCGGTGCGAGCGCAGCGCCGTGGTGGACCTGGCCGCCGTGCGCGCCAACGTGCGCCGGCTCCGTGCCCTCGCCGCCCCCGCCCGGCTGATGGCCGTGGTCAAGGCCGACGCCTACGGCCACGGCGCCGTGCCCGTGGCCCGCGCGGTCCTCGAGGCCGGCGCGGACGCCCTGGGCGTCGCCCACGTGAGCGAGGCCCTCGCCCTGCGGGACGCAGGCGTCGACGCCCCGGTGCTCGCGTGGCTGCACACCGTCGACACGGACTTCCGGGCCGCGCTCGCCGCGGGCGTGGAGCTGGGCGTCAGCGGCTGGGAGCTCGCCCCGATCACCGAGACCGCCCGCGCCCTCGGGCGCACCGCCCGGATCCACCTGAAGATCGACACGGGCCTGGGCCGCAACGGCGCCACGGAGGCGCTCTGGCCCGAGCTCGTGCGGGACGCCGCGCGGGCCGAGGCCGAGGGGCTGGTGCAGGTCGTAGGGGTCTTCACGCACCTGGCCGTGGCCGACGAACCGGCCCGGCCCGAGACCCGGGAGCAGCTCGCGCGCTTCCGGGCGGCCGTGGCCGCGGCCCGCGCCGCCGGGCTGCGGCCCGCGCTGCGCCACGCCGCGAACTCCCCGGGCCTGCTCGGCGCCGCCGCGCTCGAGCGCCCGGAGGACATGCTCCTGGACATGGTCCGGGTCGGGGTGGCCCTCTACGGGCTCTCCCCGTTCGCCGACCGCACCCCGGAGCAGCTGGGCCTGGTGCCGGCCATGACGCTGCGGAGCACGGTCAGCGCCGTCAAGGAGGTGCCCGCCGGGCAGGGCGTCTCCTACGGGCTGAGCTACGTCACCGACCGCCCCACCACGCTGGCGCTCGTGCCGCTGGGCTACGCGGACGGCGTCCCGCGCACCGGCACCGGCGGCCCGGTCCGGATCCAGGGCCGCACCTACCGGGAGGTGGGCCGGGTCGCGATGGACCAGATCGTCGTGGACCTCGGCGTCCCGGGCCGCTCCGCCCCTGAACACGGGCTGCTGGGCGCGGAGGCCGTGCTGTTCGGGGCGGGGGAGGACCCCTCGGCGAGCGCGTGGGCGGAGGCCGCGGGCACCATCAACTACGAGATCGTCACCCGCGTCTCGCCCCGCGTGCCCCGGGTGCACCTGCACGCCGCGGAGGACCCGGGCGGTCCGGGCCGGGGAGGAGAGCGCCGATGAGCGAGTGGACGGAGACGGTGACCGTGGACGGGCCCGGGCGGACCCAGGCCCTGGCCGAACGGCTGGGCCGACAGCTGCGCGCCGGGGACCTGCTGGTCCTCACGGGCGAGCTGGGCGCGGGCAAGACCACGTTCACCCAGGGCCTGGGCCGCGGCCTGGGGGTGCGCGAGGGGATCATCTCGCCCACGTTCGTGCTGGTGCGCCGGCACCCCAGCCTCCCGGACGGGCCCCGGCCCGGCGGCCCGGACCTGGTGCACGTGGACGCCTACCGGCTGGGCTCCGCGGCGGAGGTCGACGACATCGACCTGGAGGACACGGTGGACACGGCCGTGACCGTGGTCGAGTGGGGCGCCGGGAAGGTCGAGCACCTGGCGGAGTCCCGGCTCGAGATCGTCCTGGAGCGCGCCGTGGGCACCGGCACCCTCGGGGCCGCCGGGGCTACGGGCGGGGCGGCCGGGGCCACGGGCGGGGCCGCAGCCGGGGCGGACGGGTCCCCGCTCCCGGACCCCGGTGCGGCCCCCGCGCCCGGCCGGGACCCGGACGAGGACCCGGACCAGGGGTCCGACCCGGACGAGGACCCGGACGAGGAGCCCCGCCGGATCACCCTCACCGGGTTCGGCCCGCGCTGGGCGGGCGGGCCGCCGCAGCTGGGCTGAGCCGGCCCCCGGCCGCCGGTCGGGCCCGCCGGTCGGGCACTACACTGGTCGGGTGCTCCTCCTGTGCCTGGACTCCTCCGCCGTCGCCTCCGCCGCCCTCGTGACCGGTGCGGGCGAGGTCCTCGGCGCCTTCGCCAGCCCCGACACCCGCTCCCACGCCGAGGTCCTCGCCCCCGCGGTCCGGGACCTGCTGGCCGCCGCCGGCGTGACCGGCGGCGACCTCGACGGGGTGCTGGTCGGCACCGGCCCCGGGCCCTTCACCGGGCTGCGCGCGGGCATCGCGACGGCGCGGGCGCTCGCCTTCGCGTGGGACCTCCCGCTGCACGGGCTGATGAGCCTCGAGGCCCTCGCCCAGGACGCGGCCGGGCACGCCCGGGCGGCCGGTCACCCGGAGTTCCTCGTGCTCACGGACGCCCGGCGCCTCGAGGTCTACTGGGCCCGCTTCGTCCTGGCCGAGGACGGCCCGCGCCCGGCCGGGGGCCCCGGGGTGGCGGCCGCCGAGCAGCTCCCGGCGCTGCCCGCCTACGGCCGCGGGGCGGGGATCTACGCCGACCGGCTGGCCGCGCCCGTGCCGGAGTTCGCCGGGGCGCAGCCCACGGCGTCGTCCCTGGGACTCGCCGCGGCCCGCCGCGCGGCCCGCGGGGAGCCGCTGCGCCCGGACACGACCCCGCTGTACCTGCGGGAGTCCGACGCCAAGGTCCCCGGCCCGCGGAAGCGGGCGAGCGCGTGAGCCCCCCACCGGGCGGCGGCCCCTGGACCCTGCGCCGGATGGTCCCCGCGGACGTCCCGGCGGTGCACGCCCTCGAGCGGCGGCTCTTCCCCGTGGACGCGTGGCCGCTGGAGATGTTCACCGCGGAGCTCGCCCAGCCCGTCTGCCGGTACTGGGTGGCGGAGCAGGACGGCGCGATCGTCGGCTACGCGGGGCTGATGTGCCTGCCGCCCGTGGGCGACGTGCAGACCATCGCGGTGGTCCCCGAGCACGAGGGCCGCGGGATCGGCTCGGCCCTGCTGCGCACCCTGCACGACCGGGCCCGGGAGCTCGGCGCCACCGAGGTGCTGCTCGAGGTCCGCGCCGACAACCCGCGGGCCCAGCGGCTCTACCGCCGCGTCGGCTACGAGCAGATCCACGTCCGTCCCCGCTACTACCGGGACGGGGCCGACGCGCTGATCATGCGCCTGGACCTCACCGCACAGCACGCCCCGACCCCACCGGCCCACCCCACGGAGGAGACCCCATGACCGACGGACCGCTCGTGCTGGGCATCGAGTCCTCGTGCGACGAGACCGGGGTGGGGATCGTGCGGGGGCGCACCCTGCTGGCCAACGTCGTGTCCTCCTCGATGGACGAGCACGTGCGCTTCGGCGGCGTGATCCCCGAGATCGCCTCCCGCGCCCACCTCGACGCGATCGTGCCCGCCCTGCGCGAGGCCCTCGACCGGGCCGGCGTGGGCCTCGACGACCTCGACGCCCTCGCGGTGACCTCGGGGCCCGGGCTGGCCGGGGCCCTCATGGTGGGCACGGCCGCCGCGAAGGCCCTCGCCGTGGCCACGGGCAAGCCCCTGTACGCCGTCAACCACCTCGTGGCGCACGTGAGCGTGGGCCTGCTCGAGGACTCGGGGATCGAGGGGTTCCAGGGGGCCTTCGACGACGGGCTGCCCCGCGGCCTCGGGGCGCTGCTGGTCTCCGGCGGGCACACCGAGATCCTCGCCGTCGAGGACATCGGCCGGGACGTGCGCCTGCTCGGGGCCACGATCGACGACGCGGCCGGCGAGGCCTACGACAAGGTCGCCCGGGTCCTGGGCCTGGACTACCCCGGCGGCCCGGCCATCGACGCCGCGGCCCGGGACGGGGACCCCACCGCCTTCCGCCTGCCCCGCGGGCTGACGGCGGGCAAGTACCTGGGCTCCGCCGAGCGGCCCGGCCCGCACCGCTACGACTTCTCCTTCTCCGGGCTGAAGACCGCCGTGGCCCGGGTCGTCGAGGGCTACGAGGCGCGCGGCGAGCCGGTGCCGGTGGCCGACGTCGCGGCGTCCTTCCAGGAGGCGGTGGCCGACGTGGTCACGCGCAAGGCCGTGCTCGCGTGCACCGAGCAGGGGCTCGGGACGCTGCTGCTCGGCGGGGGAGTGGCCGCGAACTCCCGGCTGCGGGAGCTCACCGCGCAGCGCTGCGCCGAGCACGGGATCGAGCTGGTGGTCCCCCGGCTGCCGCTGTGCACCGACAACGGGGCCATGGTCGCCGCGCTCGCGGCGCGGGTCGTGGCCGGGGGGCGGGCGCCGTCCGGGCTGGACTTCGCCGCCGACTCGTCCCTGCCGGTGACCACCGTCTCCGTGTGAGCGCTCGCCCGCATGCCCCACGGGCATGCGGGCCGGTCGCTCCCGCGGGCCGGGCGCCCCCGAGGATCAGTCGTTCTCGCGGGTGCGGCGGACGATGTCGAGGGCGACCGCGTGCAGGTCCCCGTCGTGGGCGCGGGCCACGGCGCGCTGGCGCTGGTACCCGGCGCCCTGCTGCAGGATCCGCTCCACGTCGGCGAGCTCCCGGGAGCAGCCCAGCTCGGCGGCCACGGGCTCGAGCCGGTCCAGCAGCGCGGTCAGGTCCTCGCGCAGGCCCCGCTCGTGGTTGCGGGGGTCCGTGATGACCTCGGCGTCGAGCCCGTAGCGGGCCGCCCGCCACTTGTTCTCCTGGATGTGCCACGGCTTGAGGCGGGCCGGGGGGCGTCCGGCGTCCACGTCCCGGGAGAGGGACTCCGCGAGGCACTGGGTGAGCGCCGTCAGCGCACCCACCTCCCACAGGGTCGAGAGACCGTCGCAGAAGCGGACCTCGTCGGTGCCCAGCCGCGGCACGGGGCGCACGTCCCAGCGGGCCTCGCTCATCTCCTCGATGATGCCGGTGGCGATCATGTCCGTGATGCACTGCTCGTACGCCGACCAGGACGGGAAGTGGTACGGCAGCCCGGCCGTGGACAGCTGCTGGAAGATCATGGAGCGCTGGGACGCGTAGCCGGTGTCCTCGCCGGCCCAGAACGGCGAGTTCGCGGACAGGGCGAGCAGGTGCGGGTAGTAGGTGAGCAGGCCGTCGAGCACCGGCAGGGCCTTCGCCCGCGCGTCGAGGCCCACGTGCACGTGCACCCCGTAGATGACCATCTGCCGCCCCCAGTACTGGGCGCGGTCCACGAGCTTGTGGTAGCGCTGCTTGTCGGTGACCTGCTGGTCCTGCCAGCGCGCGAACGGGTGGGTGCCCGCGGCGAAGACCTCGAGGCCCTGCGGGTCGGTGACCTTGCGGATCTCGTCCATCATGGTGGACAGCTGCTCCGTGGAGTGGGCCACGTCCCGGCACACCCCGGTGACCAGCTCGATGGTGTTGAGCAGGAACTCCCCGGTGAGGTGCGGGTGGTCGCCGTCCGTGCCCCAGTCCGGATGGTCCGCCAGGACGGCCTCGTACGTCTCCCGGCCCCGGGGCACCAGGTCCCCCGTGCTGCCGTCCACGAGGGCGATCTCCCACTCGACGCCCAGCGTCGACTGGTGGGAGCGGGCGAACGAGATCTCCACGCGGCAGGTCCTCCGTGCTGTCGAGGGGGCGGGCGCCCGGTCGGGAACGGGCCGGACGGCCCGCGGAGCCCTCAGTCTACGGTTTCCACGACGATCACGACGCGCTGCTCCGCGGGGTCCGCACCGGCCCGTGCCGGGCCTCCCGCCGCCGGGGCCGGTGCCGGGCCCGGGGCCGTCCGGGTGACCACGAGCGTGGCGCGGCCGGGGCCCTTCGGGGCGAGCCGGCGGCGCAGCTCCTCCGGGGTCACGTCGGTGCCGCGCTTCTTGATCTCGAGCGTGCCCACGCCGTGCTCCCGGACCCACCGCTTGAGCACCTTGACGGTGTGCGGCAACACCTCCCGCACGCGGTACGCGCGGGCCAGCGGGGTGCGCACGAGCTCGTCGGAGGTGAGGTAGGCGATCCTGGGGTGGATCAGGCGCGCGCCCAGCTGCCGGGCGAGGTCCGTGACGAGGCCCGCCCGGATCACCGCGCCGTCCGGTTCGTAGAGGTACGCGCCCACAGGCCCGACCACGGCGTCGGCGTGGGCGGGGTCGTGGTCCTCGGCGCTGGTGAGCTCGGCGGAGCCGTGCGCGGACAGCACGAGAGCCGCCCGCCGCACGCCGGGGCGGGCCACGGCGTTGAACCAGAGCACGGCCTCGACCACGTCGCCCCGGTCGGAGACCCACTGCGCCTCGCACCCGGCGGGGACCGCCTCGTGCGGGATGCCGGGCCCCAGCTTCACCCCGACGGGCAGGCCGCGCCCGGCCAGCGCCTCGGCGAAGGACAGGGGCGGGGAGAACGCCTCGGGGTCGAAGATCCGGCGGGTGCCCGACGACGACGTCGTGCGCCGGGCCGGGTCCAGCCACACCCCGTCCGGCGGCCCGCCGGGCAGGGAGGCGAGGTCCAGCCGCTCGACGTCGGCGTGCAGGACCATGACCTCGGGGAACGGGGCGAGGTTGAGGGTGGCGACCGCGGCCGTGGTCTCGTCGAGCTCCACGGCGGTGACCCGGCGGTCGAGGGAGGCCAGCGCGAGCGCGTCCGCGCCGATCCCGCAGCCGAGGTCGGCCACGTGCGTCAGATTCGCGCCGGCGAAGCGCCGCGCGTGCAGGGCGGCCACCCGCAGCCGGGTGGCCTGCTCGAGACCGGCGCGGGTGAAGAGCATGCGGCCGGCGAAGTCCCCGAACTTCTCCTGCGCCCTGGCGCGGAGCCGGGCCTGGGTGAGCACCGCGGAGACGAGCTCGGCGTCGTGCCCCGCGGCCCGCAGCCGGGTGGCGGTGCGCAGGGCGTCCGCCTCGTCGTAGGGGCCCAGGGAGCCGAGCAGGGCCATGCCCTCCTGGGTCAGCAGCGGGGCGATCTCGCGGGGGTCGACGGGGGTCTCGGAGCTCATGGGTGCCGTTCGGGTCGGGGGCGGGTCAGACGAAGTAGATGCCGATGCGGTGGCCGTCGACCTCCTCCACGCGGATGTCGATGCCGTAGATCTCCCGCAGCACGGCCGGGCGCATGATCTCCTCGGGCGTGCCGTGGTGGAGGAGGGCGCCGTCCTTCATGGCCATGATCCGGTCGGAGTAGCAGGACGCGAAGTTGATGTCGTGGATGACGAGCACCACGGTCTTGCCGAGGTCGTGGGCCATCTGCCGCAGCAGGCGCATCATCTCCACCGCGTGCTTCATGTCGAGGTTGTTGAGCGGCTCGTCGAGCAGGACGTAGTCGGTGTCCTGGGCGACGACCATGGCGATGAACGCCCGCTGCCGCTGCCCGCCGGAGAGCTCGTCCACATAGCGGTCGGCGAGCTCCTCGAGCTGGAGGTAGCGCAGCGCCCGCTCCACGTGCTCCCGGTCCGCGGCGGTGTGCCGGCCCTTGGAGTGCGGGTGCCGGCCGAAGGCCACGAGGTCCCGGACGCTCAGCCGGACCGACAGGCTGTTCTCCTGGCGCAGGATGGACAGCTTCCGGGCCAGCTGGTCCGAGGGGGTGCCGAGGACGTCGAGGTCGTCCACGAACACGGTGCCCTCGTCCATGGGCAGCAGCCGCGCGGCCATGGACAGCAGGGTCGACTTCCCGGCGCCGTTGGCGCCGATGATCGAGACGATCCCGCCCGCCTCGATGGTTCCCGAGACGCCGTCGACGACGGTCTGCGCCCCGTACCGCTTGGTGAGGCCCGTCAGTTCGATCACGATGTGCTCCTTGTCACTTGAGGGATCCCCGCAGCAGCAGCACGAGGAAGAGCAGCCCGCCGGCGAACTCGATCACGATGCTCAGCGCGGTGTCGAAGGCGAAGACCTGCTCCAGGACCACCTGGCCCCCCACGAGCGCGATGATCCCCAGCAGCACGGCCATGGGGAGCACGTGCCGGTGGCGGAAGGTCCGGCACAGGGCGTAGGCGAGGTTCGCCACGAGGAGCCCGAAGAACGTGATGGGCCCGACCAGCGCGGTGCACACGCCCACGAGCACGGAGCAGACCACCAGCACGGCCGTGACCACCCGGGTGTGGTCGACGCCCAGGCTGATCGCCGTGTCCCGGCCCAGGGCCAGGACGTCGAGGTGCCGGCGGAAGGCCAGCGCCACGAGGGAGACCAGCCCCACGAGCAGCGCGGACAGGCGCAGCAGCCCGGTGTCCACGTTGCCGAACGAGGCGAACATCGCGTCCTGGAGGACGACGAACTCGCTGGGCTCGAGCAGCCGCTGCAGCAGCGAGGAGATCCCGCGGAAGACGGTGCCGAGGACGATGCCGACCAGCAGCACCAGGTGCAGGGACTTCCCCGTGCCCGTGAACAGCCAGCGGTAGACCAGCCAGCTGAACCCCACCATGAGCGCGAGCTCGAGCCCGAACGTCGCCCCGTCGCCGAGGGCGACCACGCCGACGGAGCCGAGGGAGAACACCAGGACCGTCTGGATGAGCACGTACAGCGCGTCGAAGCCCATGATGGACGGGGTGAGGATGCGGTTGCCGGTGACCGTCTGGAACAGGACCGTGGACACCCCCACGGCGTAGGCGACGAGCACCATGGTCAGCACCTTGTTGACCCGGCGCGGCAGGACGTAGCCGAGGTCCCCGCCGAGGTCCACGGTCAGGTACAGGCCGATCGCGGCGGCGGCCAGCACGGCGAGGATCCCGATCCAGGCGCCGGGGGAGAGCGCCGTGCGGGGCCGCCGGGGGCCGCCGGCGGCCAGGGCGGGAGGCAGGGCGGAGGTGCCGGCGCTCACCGGTGACGCCCCCTCAGCAGCATGGTCAGGAACAGGGCGCCGCCGACCACGGCGACGACGGTGCCCACGGGGATCTCGTACGGATAGCGGATCACCCGGGCCGCGATGTCGCACGCGAGCACGAAGCCGGCGCCGAGGACGGCGACCCACGGCACGGTGCGGCGGGAGTTGTCGCCCACCAGCATGGACACGAGGTTGGGCACGACCAGCCCCAGGAAGGGGATCGACCCGACGGTGACCACGACCACGGCCGCGATGAGGGCCACCAGGGTCATGCCCAGGGCCATGACCTTCCGGTGGTCGATGCCCAGGTTCGTGCTGAACTCGTGGCCCATGCCCGCGACCGTGAACCGGTCCGCGGCCACGTAGCCGACCGCCGTGAGCGCCAGCACGAGCCAGAGCAGCTCGTAGCGGCCCCGCAGCACGCCGGAGAAGTCGCCGAGCATCCAGGCGTTGAGCGTCTGCAGCAGGTCGTAGCGGTAGGCGAAGAACGTGGTGACGGAGGCGATCACGTTGCCGAGCATGATCCCCACGAGCGGCACCAGCAGGGTGCCGCGCAGCGGGATGCGCTGGAGCACGAGCAGGAACAGGGCGGTCCCGGCGACCGCGAACACGGAGGCCGAGCCCATCTTCAGCAGCAGCGGGGCCGAGGGCAGGAGCAGGGTCACGACGAGCAGGCCCGCCTGCGCCGACTCGACGGTGCCCACGGTCGAGGGCTCCACGAACTTGTTCCGGACCATGAGCTGCATGATCAGCCCGGCCACGGACAGGGCCAGGCCGGCCAGCACCACCGAGGCGGTGCGGGGGAAGCGGGAGACCGCGATGATCTCCATCGAGGACCGGAAGCCCTCGAGGTCCCCGGCGAGCAGCTGCCCCGTCAGGGACCAGGGGGTGACGTCCAGGACCCCGACGAAGGTGCTGACGACCGCCAGGACCAGCACGAGGGCGCCCGCGGCGGCGAGCCGGCGGGCGTTGGCCCGGGCCAACGCCCCGGGGTCCACGGGGGTGGAGCCCGCCGGTGGCGGCGCCGGTGCGGGGCCGGCGCTCGCGCGGCGCGGCGCGGGGGGCACGACGGTGCTCAACGTGGCGTGGTGGTCATCGGGGGCCTTCCGAGGTCGAGGGGCGGGTCGCGGCCGCGGGCCGAGGCGGCCCCGGGCGCTCCGCACGGACGCCGTGCGGAGCACCCCGGGGGTCGCGCTCGTGCCCCGGTCGGCGGATCAGGAGAGGGACTCCTGGACCTCGTCGATCATGGCCGGGAGGTTGTCCAGGCCGAAGCCGACCAGGTACCAGCTCGCGCTGTCCACGTAGGTGATCCGGTCCTGCTGCGCCGCGGTGGTGCCGTCGACCAGCTCGTTGTCGAGGACCTGCCGGGCGGCCTCGCCGCCGGACTGGCCGATGGCGGTGTCGCGGTCCAGCACGAAGAGGTGGTCGGGGTCCGCGGCGGAGATCGCCTCGAAGGAGACGGCCTCGCCGTGGGTGCCCTCGGCCTGGACGTCGGCGGCGGACTCGAAGCCCAGCAGGTCGAAGACGATGTTGCCGAAGCGCGAGTCCGGGCCGTAGGCGTTAACCTCGCCGGCGCTGGTCAGCAGGAACATCGCGGAGCCGGCCCCGGCGGTGCGGGCCTTCGTCTCCTCGATCTGCTCGTCGACGGCGGTCAGCCGCTCCTCGACCTCGGTCTCCTTGCCGAAGATCCGGCCCAGGGTCTCGGACTGCTCGGTGAAGGAGTTCAGCGCGTCGGTCTGGTCGAGCGAGAGGTCCACGGTGGGGGCGATCTCGGCGAGCTCGTCGTAGAAGTCGGCGGTGCGCCCCGAGATGATGATCAGGTCCGGAGCGGCCTCGGCCACGGCCTCCAGATCGGGCTCCTTCATGGACCCGGCGTTGACGTAGTCGTCCGACGCGTACTCGGCGAACTGCTGGGGCAGGCTCCCGCTCCGGGGCAGGCCCTGGACGTCCTCGCCCAGCGCCCGCAGGGAGTCGAGGACCCCGAGGTCGAAGGTGATGACGTCCTCCGGGTCCACGGGGACGTCCGTGGTGCCCTGCGCGTGCTCCACGCTGACGGTCTCCGCCGAGGCGGCGGCCGGCGCGTCCTCGTCGGTGGCCGCAGCCCCCGAGGTCGAGCAGCCCGCGAGGGCCAGGACGGAGGCGGCGGCCAGCAGGGCGGTGGAGCGGTGTCGGGCAGTGCGGTTCATGGTCTTCCTTCGGGCAGGGGTCGCCGGCGTGCTCCGGGGTGGAGGGGGCCGGCGGGATCCGGTGGGCACGACGGGGCCGCACACCGGTGTGCGGGGACGTGCAGGGAGGGGCACCGTGACTCGGCCGAGGTAAGGGTTGCCTTACCGCTCAACCTAGAGCGTCCGGCGAGCCGAGGCAAATCATTGGCGAACACCGGTGTGACCTAATGGCTCGCCCGTGGTTCCCGGGGGGTCGGTGCGCTGGCACTCGCCTTGACCGACTGCCAGGCCCCTCCTATAGTCGGCCTTAGCACTCTCCGGGTGAGGGTGCTAAGGGCCAGGCGATCGATCGGCACCGCGACGACGGTTGGTGCGCCCCCCGGCCCGAACGCTCGACCGCGGGCTCCGCCCGCGGTCGCCCACCGTTTTCCACCCCTACAGACAAGGAGAGATCGTGTCGGTCTCCATCAAGCCTCTCGAGGATCGCATCGTCGTCCAGCCGCTCGCCGCCGAGCAGACCACCGCGTCCGGTCTCGTCATCCCGGACACCGCCAAGGAGAAGCCCCAGGAGGGCAAGGTCCTGGCCGTCGGGCCCGGTCGTGTCGACGACTCCGGCAACCGCATCCCGGTCGACGTCAAGGAGGGCGACGTCGTGATCTTCTCCAAGTACGGCGGGACCGAGGTCAAGTACAACGGCGAGGAGTACCTGGTGCTCCCGGCCCGCGACGTGCTCGCCGTCGTCGAGAAGTAGACCCGGGGTCCCGACCCCGGCGCACACCGCGCAGTCCTGACGAAGGGTGCCCGCCGCGCGCCCCGCTGATCCGGCGGGCCCGCGGCGGGCACCCTTCGCCGATCCCGAACCCCGACCCCCGCTGGCGACCCCAGCCACCCAGAAGGAGCCATTGTCCATGGCCAAGCAGCTGGCATTCGACGATGCCGCCCGCAAGTCCCTCGAGAACGGCGTCAACAAGCTCGCCGACACCGTCAAGGTCACCCTCGGCCCGCGCGGCCGCAACGTGGTGCTCGACAAGAAGTGGGGCGCCCCCACGATCACCAACGACGGCGTGACCATCGCCCGCGAGGTCGAGCTCGACGACCCGTACGAGAACCTCGGCGCCCAGCTCGCCAAGGAGGTGGCGACCAAGACCAACGACGTCGCCGGCGACGGCACCACGACCGCGACCGTGCTCGCCCAGGCGCTCGTCAAGGAGGGCCTGCGCAACGTGGCCGCCGGCGCCGACCCGCTGAGCCTCAAGCGCGGCATCGAGAAGGCCGTCCAGGCCGTCTCCGAGCGCCTGCTGGAGAACGCCCGTCCCGTGGAGGGCGCCAACGTCGCCCACGTGGCGACCATCTCGGCGCAGGACCCGGCGATCGGCGAGCTCATCGCCCGCGCCTTCGAGACCGTCGGCAAGGACGGCGTCATCACCATCGAGGACGGCTCGAGCACCGAGGTGGAGCTCGACGTCACCGAGGGCATGCAGTTCGACAAGGGCTACCTGTCCCCGTCCTTCGTGACCGACGCCGAGCGCCAGGAAGCGGTCATGGAGAACTCCCTGGTGCTGCTGTACCAGGGCAAGATCTCCTCGGTCCCGGAGCTCATGCCCGTGCTGGAGAAGGTCCTCCAGGCCAAGAAGCCGCTGACCATCATCGCCGAGGACGTCGAGGGCGAGGCCCTGTCCACCCTCGTGGTCAACAAGCTGCGCGGCAACCTCGACGTCGTGGCCCTCAAGGCCCCGGGCTTCGGCGACCGGCGCAAGGCGATCCTGCAGGACCTCGCCGTGCTGACCGGCGGCCAGCTCATCACCGCCGAGCTGGGCATCAGCCTGGACCAGGTGACCCTGGAGCAGCTGGGCACCGCCCGCCGCGTCACGGTCACCAAGAACACCACCACCGTGGTGGACGGCGGCGGGACCGAGGCCGAGATCCAGGACCGGGTCGCCACCATCCGCGCCGAGGCCGAGCGCACCGACTCCGAGTGGGACCGCGAGAAGCTGCAGGAGCGCCTCGCGCGCCTGGCCGGCGGCGTCTCCGTGATCAAGGTCGGCGCGGCCACCGAGGTGGAGGCGAAGGAGCGCAAGCACCGCATCGAGGACGCCGTGTCCTCGACGCGCGCGGCCCTCGAGGAGGGCATCGTCTCCGGCGGCGGCACCGCCCTGGTGCAGGCCGCGAAGGTCCTCGACGAGTCCGACCTCGGGCTCACCGGCGACGCGGCGACCGCGCTCGGGATCGTCCGCCGCGCCCTGCGCCAGCCGCTGTACTGGATCGCGCAGAACGCCGGCCAGGACGGGGCCGTGGTCGCCGCCCGCGTGGCCGAGCTCGAGCCCGGCCACGGCTACGACGCCGCCACCGGCGACTACGTCGAGATGGTCGGCGCCGGGATCATCGACCCGGTCAAGGTCACCCGCTCGGCGCTGCAGAACGCCGCGTCCATCGCGGCGCTCGTGCTGACCACCGAGGCGCTCGTGACGGACAAGCCGGCCGAGGACGACGGGCACGGCCACCAGCACTGATCCGTCAGCACTGACCGGTCAGCACTGATCCGTCAGCACTGACCGGTCCCGCACCGCGGACCCGTCCCACCACCGGTGGGGCGGGTCCGTCGCCGTTCCGGGACTCCGCGCCGGGGGCTCCGGTAGAGTGCGGGGGTCCGTCCGACCGCCGCCGCGCCCGCGGCCGCACCGCGACCCCAGGAGAACCCCATGACCAGCCCCCGTGTGCAGGACGCGCCCGCCGGTGCCGGGACGGACACGGCGCGGCGCGTGGCCCGGTACGCGGGGTTCCGGCCCGAGGTGCAGGGCCTGCGGTTCGTGGCCGTGCTGCTCGTGGCCGTCTACCACGTGTTCCTGGGGCGGGTCTCCGGGGGCGTGGACGTCTTCCTGCTGATCTCGGCGTTCTTCCTGACCCTGTCCTTCGTGCGCAAGCTCGAGGCCGGGCGGCCGCTGGCGCTGGGGCGGTACTGGCTGCACGTGTTCAAGCGGCTGCTGCCGCTGGCGGTGCTCACGATCCTGGGCACCCTCGTGCTGGCCTGGTGGTTCTTCCCGGAGGCGCGGATCGACCGGATCCGCACCGAGGCGCTGGCCTCGGTGCTCTACGTGGAGAACTGGGCGCTGGCGCTGGCGGAGGTGGACTACTACGCGGCCGACGACTCCACGGCCTCGCCGTTCCAGCACTTCTGGTCCCTGTCGGTCCAGGGACAGGTGTTCCTGCTCTGGCCCCTGGTGTTCGGGGCGGCGTGGCTGCTCTGCCGACGCGGCCGGTGGCGCCCCGTCCCGGTGCTGGCGGTGTGCTTCGGCCTGATCTTCGCCGCGTCCCTGGCCTGGTCGGTGCACGCCACGGCCACGAACCAGGCCTTCACCTACTTCGACACCCGGGCCCGGCTGTGGGAGTTCGCCCTGGGCTCGCTGCTGGCCCTGGCCCTGCCGTACCTGAACCCGCCCCGGGCCGTGCGGGTGGTGCTGGGCTGGGCCGGGATGCTCAGCATGGTCTCGGTGGGGGTGCTGGTCGACGTGCAGGGGGCGTTCCCGGGGTGGATCGCGCTGTGGCCGCTGGCCTCGGCGGCGGCGATCATCGTGGCCGGGCGGACCGGGTCCCCGTTCGGACTGGACCGGATCCTGGCCTCGGCCCCGCTGGTGCGGCTGGGCGACGCCTCCTACGCGCTGTACCTGGTCCACTGGCCGCTGCTGATCGCCTATCTGGTGCTGCGCGACCGTCCCGTGGCCGGGCCGCGCTCCGGGGTGGCGATCATCGTGGTCTCCCTGCTGCTCGCCGTGCTGCTCACGAAGCTGGTGGAGCGCCCGTTCCAGCGGTGGGCGTGGCCGGAGCGCACCAAGGGGCGGCTGGCGGTGTCGGTGGCCGTGAGCCTGGCGCTCGTGGCCGTGCCGGTGCTGGTGTGGCAGCAGGCCGACGCGCGCCGCGCCGCCGTGCTCGCCGAGGAGGCCGCCCGCAACAACCCCGGGGCCGCGGTGCTGGCCCCGGGCTTCGAGTTCCGGGGCGACCCGGACGCCCCCACCCTGCCCCTGGCCTCCGCCCTGGGCGACGAGTGGGTCGCGCTGCCCGAGCCGTGCTCCGGGCGGTTCGCGCCCGAGCAGGAGATCCTCGAGCCGGCCTGCCGCCAGACCCCCGCCCTCGCGGACCCCGAGCGCACGATCGCCGTGGTCGGCAACTCCCACATGGAGCAGTTCATGGGCGCCCTGATCCCCCTCGCGGAGGAGCACGGCTGGCAGCTCGTCTCCGTGCTGCAGCCGGGCTGCGCCTTCGCCGTGCGCCCGGAGGGGGACGCCTGCCACGAGGCCAACGAGGCGGCGCTCGAGTACGTGGAGCGGCTGTCCCCGGACGCGGTCATGACCACCTCCACCTACGCGGCCCGCATGGACGGTTCCGCCGAGGCCGTGGTCGGCGGGTTCCCGGAGCTCGTCGACCGGCTGACGGGCCAGGGCATCGACGTCGTCGGGTTCCGCGACAACCCCCGGTTCGACGCCAACCCCTATGAGTGCGCCGAGCGCCACGGCCAGGACGCCGAGCGGTGCCGGGTGCCCGTCGACCAGGTGCTGGCCCCCGTCAACCCGGCCGACGCCCTCCGGGACCGGAGCGGGTTCACCTCGCTCGACCTCACCGACCTGATCTGTCCCGAGGGCGTGTGCCGTCCCGTGGTGGGCAACGTGTACGTGTTCTTCGACCCGCACCACCTGACGTGGACCTATGCGCGCACGATGGCGCCGGCCGTCGAGGAGCGGCTGCCCGGGGCGCTCCTGCGGACGACGAGCCCGTGATCCCGGTGCCCCGCCCCGCCCCGCGAGGCGGCCCCGCCGCCCCGTCGCCCGTGCGGTAGGGTCGCCACGGGCGCCCCCCGGCCCCACCCCCCCTGTCCTGCCTCCCCCGAGCTCTCCCACCCCCCTCTGAGCTCTCCCCCCCCCCCTGAGCTCTGCCGCCCCCGTCCGGTTCCCCCGTGCGCCGCCGCGCGCTGTGCTCTCCCACCCCCCCCGTCCCTCCTCCCCGGCGTCGCCGCCCGGCCGCGCCGGGGCCGCCTTCCCTGGAGGTGCCCCCGTGGCCACCCTGCACGTCCCGCAACCGTCCACCGGCACCGCCGAGAGCCGGGACACGGCCCGGCGTCCGGGCAGCCGGTACTCCGGGTTCCGGCCCGAGGTGCAGGGCCTGCGCGCGGCGGCGGTGCTGCTGGTGGTGGTCTACCACGTGTTCCTGGGGCGGGTCTCCGGGGGCGTAGACGTCTTCCTGCTGATCTCGGCGTTCTTCCTGACCCTGTCCTTCGTGCGCAAGCTCGAGGCCGGGCGGCCCCTGGACCTGGGGCGGTACTGGCTGCACGTGTTCAAGCGGCTGCTGCCGCTGGCGGTGCTCACGATCCTGGCCACGCTGGTGCTGGTGGAACTGTTCTACCCCTCCTGGGACGCCGGGCGGTGGCGGACCGAGGCGCTGGCCTCGGTGCTCTACGTGGAGAACTGGGCGCTGGCCCTGAGCGCGGTGGACTACTACGCGGCCGACCACTCGACGGCCTCGCCGTTCCAGCACTTCTGGTCCCTCTCCGTGCAGGGACAGGTGTTCCTGCTCTGGCCCCTGGCCTTCGCCGCCGCCCGGCTGCTCACCCGGCGGGGGAGGCTGCGCCCCGTGCCCGTCCTGGCCGCGATGTTCGGCACGGTGTTCGTGGTCTCCCTGGCGTGGTCGGTGCACGCCACGGCCACGCAGCAGGAGTTCGCCTACTTCGACACCCGCACCCGGCTGTGGGAGTTCGCCCTGGGCTCGCTGCTGGCCCTCGCCGTGCCCCATCTGCGGCCCGGCCGCGGACTGCGCGTGCTGCTCGGCTGGGCCGGGCTGCTCAGCATGGTCTCGGTGGGCGTGCTGGTCGACGTGCAGGGGGCGTTCCCCGGGTGGATCGCCCTGTGGCCGCTGCTCTCGGCGGCGGCCGTCGTGGTGGCCGGGCAGTCCGGGTCGCGCTTCGGCCTGGACCGGCTCCTCGCCTCCCGGCCGCTCGTGCGGCTCGGGGACTCGGCCTACGCCCTGTACCTGATCCACTGGCCGGTGCTGATCACGTACCTGGTGCTGCGGGACCGTCCCGTGGCCGGGCCGCGCTCCGGGGTGGCGATCGTGCTGGTCTGCCTGGTGCTCGCGGTCCTGGTCACCCGGGTGGTCGAGGACCCGCTCAAGCGCTGGTCCTGGCCCGAGCGCAGCCGGCTGCGGCTGGCCGGGGTGATCGTCGTGTGCCTGGCGACGGTCGCGGTGCCCGTGACCGCGGCCCGGGTGGCGGAGGACCGCCGGGCCCTCGAGATCGCGGCCTCGGCCGACCGCAACAACCCCGGGGCGGCCGTCCTGCTGCCGGGCTTCCGGGACGGGGGCGTCCCGGACGCCGAGACCATCCCGGTGATCACCGGGGAGCCGTACGCGAAACCCGGCCTCGGCACGCCCTGCCCGCCCGCCCTGGGCATCGGCGAGCGCTACCGGCAGTGGTGCTTCGACACGGTCCCGGACCCCGAGCCGGCGGCCACGATGCTGGTGATCGGCAACAGCCACGTGCACCAGTGGATCCCGGCCGTCCAGCGCCTGGCCGAGCGCAACGACTGGCGCGTGGTCACCTACATCCGGGGCAACTGCCTGTACGGGCTGCCGGGGGAGCAGGTGGCCGACCACGAGGCGTGCGCCCGCTGGCTCGAGGGCACCGACCCCGTGGTGGACGCCGTGGACCCGGACCTGGTGCTGGTGCAGGGCACCCGCAGCACGGACGAGAACGAGGAGCAGTTCACCCCCGGGATGGAGCAGCGCATCCGGGGGCTGGCGGAGCGCGGCATCCAGGTCGTCGCCCTGCGCGACAACCCCCGCTTCGACTTCGTGCCCGCGCGCTGCGCCGCGGAGCACGGGGCCGGCGCCCCCGAGTGCACCGCCTCCCACGTCATCCTGGACCCGGACAGCCCCCTGGACCCGGTGGCCGCGTCGCCGCGGGTCTCCATGGTCGACCTGGGGGACCTCGTCTGCCCGGACGGCACCTGCACGCCGGTCATCGGCAACGTGTTCACCTACTGGGACAACAACCACCTCACGGTCGAGTACGTCCGGACGCTGGCCCCGATGTTCGTGGAGCGGGTCGAGGCGGCCCTGCGGGCGGACGGGTCCCCGTTCCCCGCGGGGCCGTGAGCGCCGCCACAGCCGTCCGCGGGGCCGGGAGCGGCCCGTAGAATGGGCGCGACTCCCTCGACCCCGAAAGGCGCCACCGTGTCGGACACCCCCGTTCCCACCGCCCTGACCGAGGACCCCTTCGGGTTCACGGGCCTGACCTACGACGACGTCCTGCTGCTGCCCGGCAACACGGACGTCATCCCGTCCGAGGCGTCGACCCGCACCCGGCTGTCGCGGCGCATCGAGCTGGAGGTGCCGCTGCTGTCCGCCGCCATGGACACCGTCACCGAGTCCTCGATGGCGATCGCGATGGCCCGGCAGGGCGGCATCGGCGTGATCCACCGCAACCTCTCGATCCAGGACCAGGCCGAGCACGTGGACCGGGTCAAGCGCAGCGAGTCCGGGATGATCACCGACCCCGTGACCATCTCCCCGGACGCGACCCTCGAGGAGCTGGACCGGCTCTGCGGCTACTACCGGGTCTCCGGACTGCCTGTGGTGGACGCCGAGCAGACGCTGCTGGGCATCATCACCAACCGCGACACCCGGTACCTGCCCGAGAGCGAGTTCCCCCGGCGCCGGGTGCACGAGATCATGACGCCGATGCCGCTGATCACCGGCAAGGTGGGCATGGCCAAGGAGGACGCCCACCGGCTGCTCGCCTCCAACAAGATCGAGAAGCTGCCGCTGGTCGACGACGCGGGCCGGCTCACCGGCCTGATCACGATCAAGGACTTCACCAAGGCGGAGCAGTACCCCCACGCCACCAAGGACGACGAGGGCCGGCTGCGCGTCGGCGCCGCCGTGGGCTTCTTCGGCGACGGCTTCGACCGGGCCATGGCCCTCGTCGAGGCGGGCGTGGACGCCCTGTTCATCGACACCGCCAACGGGCACTCCCAGGGCGTGCTGGACATGGTCGCCCGGCTCAAGGCGGAGCGCGCCGCCGCGCACGTGGACGTCATCGGCGGGCAGGCGGCCACCCGCCGCGGCGCCCAGGCGATCGTGGACGCCGGCGCGGACGCCGTGAAGGTCGGGGTGGGCCCCGGCTCCATCTGCACCACCCGGATCATCGCCGGTGTGGGCGTCCCCCAGGTCACCGCCGTCAACGAGGCGGCGAAGGCCGCGATCCCGGCGGGCGTGCCCCTGATCGCCGACGGCGGCCTGCAGTACTCCGGCGACATCGGCAAGGCGCTGGTGGCCGGGGCCGACTCCGTGATGGTCGGGTCCCTGCTCGCCGGCTGCGACGAGTCCCCGGGCGAGCTGATCTTCGTCAACGGCAAGCAGTTCAAGACCTACCGGGGGATGGGCTCGCTGGGGGCCATGCAGTCGCGCGGCAAGAACACCTCCTACTCCAAGGACCGCTACTTCCAGGCCGACGTCGCCAGCGACGAGAAGCTCATCCCCGAGGGCATCGAGGGGCAGGTCCCGTACCGCGGGCCGCTCTCGGCCGTGGTCCACCAGCTCGACGGCGGGCTGCGCCAGACGATGTTCTACGTGGGCGCCCACACCGTCGAGGAGCTCAAGCACCAGGGCCGGTTCGTGCGCATCACGCCGGCCGGGCTCAAGGAGTCCCACCCGCACGACATCACGATGACCGTCGAGGCCCCCAACTACCAGCGCTGAGCGAGCGTCCGCAGCACCGTTCGGAAAGGACACCATGAGCTACGACATCGAGATCGGCCGCTCCAAACGCGCCCGTCGCACCTTCTCCCTGGACGAGATCGCCCTCGTGCCCTCGCGCCGCACCCGCGACCCCCGGGACGTGTCCACCGACTGGCAGATCGACGCCTACCGGTTCTCCATCCCGTTCCTGGGCGCCCCGATGGACTCGGCGACCTCCCCGGAGACGGCCATCGCCCTCGGCCGGGCCGGCGGGCTGGGCGTGCTGGACCTCGAGGGCCTGTGGACCCGCTACGAGGACCCGCAGCCGGTGCTCGACGAGATCGCGGAGCTCTCCGGCGAGGACGCCCCGGCCTCCACCCGCCGGATGCAGCAGCTCTACGAGGCCCCCGTCCAGCCGGAGCTCATCACGGCCCGGCTGGCGCAGATCCGGGAGTCCGGCGTCATCGTTGCGGGCTCCCTGACCCCGCAGCGCACCGTGGAGCACTACCGCACCGTCCTCGACGCGGGGGTGGACGTCTTCGTGATCCGCGGCACCACGGTCTCCGCGGAGCACGTCTCCCGCAACCAGGAGCCGCTGGACCTCAAGAAGTTCATCTACGACCTCGACGTGCCGGTCATCGTGGGCGGCGCCGCGGGCTACACCCCGGCCCTGCACCTGATGCGCACGGGCGCGGCCGGGGTCCTCGTCGGCTTCGGCGGCGGGGCGTCCATGCGGATCCAGAACACCCTGGGGATCCACGCGGCCATGGCCACGGCGATCTCCGACGTCGCCGCCGCCCGCCGGGACTACCTCGACGAGTCCGGCGGGCGCTACGTCCACGTCATCGCCGACGGCGGCGTGGGGGTCTCCGGGGACATCGTCAAGGCGCTCGCCATGGGCGCGGACGCCGTGATGCTCGGCACCGCGCTGGCCCGCACGGAGGAGGCGCCGGGGCGGGGCTGGCACTGGGGCGCCGAGGCCCACCACGAGCAGCTCCCGCGCGGACTGCGCACCCGCGTGGGCACCGTGGGCCCCCTCCAGGAGGTCCTCTTCGGGCCGTCGCGCCACGTGGACGGCACCTCCAACCTCGTCGGCGCGCTGCGCCGCTCGATGGCCACCACCGGGTACCTGGAGCTCAAGGAGTTCCAGCGCGCCGAGGTGGTCATCCGCGGCTGACGCGCCCCGCGCCGGCGGGGCCCTCCCCGGGCCCCGCCGGCGCGGCACCGGGTGGTGCGGAACTGGCGAACGTCCAGGAAGGCCCACTAGCCTTGACGGGTGCTCACGACCGCCCTGCGCCCCCGCTCGATCCTCGCCCTGATCGTGAGTCTCGGGCTGGCCGTGGGCTTCGTGCTCCTGAGCCAGTGGCAGCTGGAGTCCAGCGCGCAGTCCCGCA
This sequence comes from Kocuria oxytropis, assembly GCF_040981195.1. Classification (NCBI taxonomy): domain Bacteria; kingdom Bacillati; phylum Actinomycetota; class Actinomycetes; order Micrococcales; family Micrococcaceae; genus Kocuria; species Kocuria oxytropis. The sequence continues at coordinate 23,622 of NZ_JAVFXA010000002.1, forward strand.
CGGTCTCCGACCCCGCCAAGGACGTGGCCGTCCCCCTCGCCGAGGCCGCCGAGGCCGGCGCCCCCGTGACCGCCGCGCAGGCCGACCAGCTCGTCACCGTGACCGGCGAGTACCGGGACGGCTCCACCGTGCTGGTGCCCGGACGGCTGCAGGACGGCGCGGAGGGCTGGTGGGCGGTCTCCGCCCTCACCGTCCCGGACAGCGAGCGCCTGTGGCCGGACGCCGGGGGCGAGCTGACCCTCGCGGTGGCCCGCGGCTGGACCGCCGACCCCGCCGCGGTGCCCCCGGAGCCGCAGGGCGCCGTCGACGTCGTCGGCCGGTACCTGCCCGCGGAGGGCCCGGAACCCGGCGAGGAGCTCCCCGACGGGCAGGTGCGCACGGTGTCCCCGGCGCAGCTCACCAACCTCTGGGACGTCCCGCTGTGGTCCGGGTACGTGGCCGCGTTCGCCGAGAGCCCCGCCCCCGCGCCGCCGCAGCTCGCCCCGGACGGCACCCTCGCCCCCGGCGCCGCGCTGCTGAGCCCGGAGCTGACCCGGCTCGACATCGACCAGCAGCCCACCGACGACTCCGTGAACCTGCTCAACGTCTTCTACGCGGTGGAGTGGGTGGTCTTCGCCGGGTTCGCCCTCTACATCTGGTGGCGGTTCGTGCGCGACGAGTGGCAGCGCGAGCAGCACCCGGAGGAGTACTTCTACTTCGAGGGCGGCACCCCCCGCGACGCCTCCGCCCACGGCTCCGGCGGGCAGGTGCACGACGAGCGCGTCGTCGACGAGTACTTCTACGACGCGGCGAGCGGACGCTACTACTACTACGACCCCGCGGCGGGGGAGTACTACTGGTTCGACGACCAGCCCGGCGGGCCGGCGCGCGAACCCGGACCCCACGACAGGACCCAGGACAGGACCGGAGCCCATCATGACTGAACCCACGCAGCCGACCCCCACCCCGAAGGAGCGCACCGACGGCGTGCGGGTCTCCCTGCCGCCGGACGCCCGGCCCTCGGCGGCCGCGTCCCCGGGACGGGTGCCCCGCCGGGCGGCCGCCCTGCAGCCGCGCCGCCGCTTCGGGGGCACCGAGGCCCAGATCCGCGGCGCCCTGAGCTTCTACATGGTCTGCGCCTGGATCTCCGGGACGTTCCTGCTGCTGCTCGTGGCCGAGATGATCACCCGCTACGGCCTGGGCTACGACCTGATCGCGGGCGGCACGGACCGCGCCACCGGGCAGACCGTGGCCCTCGGCTGGCAGGACCTCGAGCTCGAGAACCTCGCGGGCGGGGTGAACATCTCCACGTGGATCCTCATCGTGCACGGCTGGTTCTACGTGGTCTACCTGATCTCCTGCTTCCGGATCTGGACGCTCATGCGCTGGCCCTTCCCGCAGCTCGTGGTCATGGCCCTGGGCGGCGTGGTGCCCTTCCTCTCCTTCGTGGTGGAGCGCAAGATCCACGCCTCCACCACGGCCGAGCTGCGCGCCAACCCGCGGGCCGCCAAGCGGTACTGAGCCGGTCCCGCGCCTGGCCTAGGATGGAGGGCGTGACCGAAACAGCTGAGACCCGCACCGATCTGGAGCAGCGCCCGGTCCTGGTGGTCGACTACGGCGCGCAGTACGCGCAGCTGATCGCCCGCCGGGTCCGCGAGGCCAGTGTCTACTCCGAGATCGTCCCCCACACCTGGTCGACCGAGCAGATCCTCGCCAAGAACCCCGCGGCGATCATCCTCTCCGGCGGCCCGTCCTCCGTCTACGCCGAGGACGCGCCGCAGCAGGACGCGGCCCTGTTCGAGGCCGGTGTGCCCGTCCTGGGCATCTGCTACGGCTTCCAGGCCATGGCGCAGGCCCTCGGGGGCACCGTGGCCCACACCGGCGCCCGCGAGTACGGGGCGACCACCGCCACCGCCGTGGGCGGGCCCACGGCCTCCATCCTGGAGGGCTCCCCGGGCACCCAGACCGTGTGGATGAGCCACGGCGACTCGGTCGTCGAGGCCCCCGCCGGCTTCGAGGTCCTGGCCTCCACGGAGACCACCCCCGTGGCCGCGTTCGCCGACGAGTCCCGCCGGCTCTACGGCGTGCAGTGGCACCCCGAGGTCAAGCACTCCGTGCACGGGCAGCAGGTGCTCGAGCACTTCCTGTTCGACGGCGCGCAGGTCGAGCCGACCTGGTCGACCGGCAACATCATCGAGGAGCACGTCCAGCGGATCCGCGCGCAGGTGGGCTCCGCGTCCGTGATCTGCGGGCTCTCCGGCGGCGTGGACTCCGCGGTGGCCGCCGCCCTGGTCCAGCGGGCCGTGGGCGACCAGCTCACCTGCGTGTTCGTGGACCACGGGCTGCTGCGCGAGGGCGAGGCCGAGCAGGTGGAGCAGGACTTCGTCGCCGCCACCGGGGTGAACCTCTACGTGGCCGAGGAGAAGGAGCGCTTCCTCAGCGCGCTCGCCGGCGTCACCGACCCCGAGCAGAAGCGCAAGATCATCGGCCGGGAGTTTATCCGCTCCTTCGAGGCCGCCGCGGAGGAGGTCGCCAAGGCCGCCGCCCAGGAGGGAGAGCCCGTGCGCTTCCTCGTCCAGGGCACCCTGTACCCCGACGTCGTGGAGTCCGGCGGCGGGGAGGGCGCCGCGAACATCAAGAGCCACCACAACGTGGGCGGACTGCCCGAGGACCTGCAGTTCGAGCTGGTCGAGCCGCTGCGCACGCTGTTCAAGGACGAGGTCCGCGCCGTGGGGCGCGAGCTCGGCCTGCCGCACGAGATCGTCGGCCGCCAGCCGTTCCCCGGCCCGGGTCTCGGCATCCGCATCATCGGCGAGGTCAGCGAGACCAACCTCGCGATCCTGCGCCGGGCCGACGCGATCGCCCGCGAGGAGCTGACCCGCGCCGGGCTCGACGACGAGGTGTGGCAGATGCCGGTGGTGCTCCTGGCGGACGTGCGCTCCGTGGGCGTGCAGGGCGACGGGCGCACCTACGGGCACCCCATCGTGCTGCGGCCGGTCTCGAGCGAGGACGCGATGACCGCCGACTGGTCCCGGCTGCCCTACGACCTGCTGGCCCGCGTCTCCAACCGCATCACCAACGAGGTCGAAGAGGTCAACCGGGTGGTCCTGGACGTCACGTCCAAGCCCCCGGGCACCATCGAGTGGGAGTAGGCCCCGGGGCGGGCCCAGGGCCCGCCCCGCACGGGCCGAACACGAGCAGCCGGGGTCGAGCGGTCCGCACGGACCGCTCGACCCGTCCGTGAGCGGTGCCCGGCCCCCGGGCCGAGGCGCAGGAGGAGAACCATGTCGATCGGAGCCGACCGCACCCCCCAGGAGTCGGACCCGTCCCGGGCGCAGCCCCCGCACGTCTCGCTGCAGCCCTGGACGCGCCAGATGGACGCCTACACGGGCCCGGACACGCTGCTGGACTTCAACCAGGTCGACAACGTGTGCATCGACCTCACCGAGGCGAACTCCTCGGGCCAGGCGCAGCTGCTCATGGGCCGCCCCACCCGCCTGTCCACGATCGTGCACGAGCCCGAGGCCTACGGGCGGGCCGTGCGCGCCGCCCGGGCCCTGCGCACCAAGACCCACGAGCTGTCGGTCAACCACGGGCTCGACGCCGCGTACCTCGCCGCCGGCACCGCGTCCTGGCTGGCCCGTCCCCGGGGCTCGGACCCGACCGGCGCCGGCCAGCGCCGCTGGATCGCGCCCGTCCTGCTCGCCCCCCTCGCGCTGAAGCCGCGCCCGGACCTCGACGACTTCGAGCTCCAGCTCGTCGGTCCGGCCCGGCTCAACCCCGCCATGGTCCGCCGCCTGGCCGCGGACCACGGCGTGGACCTCACCTCCGGGGAGCTCGCCCGGCTCGCCTACGGCACCCGGCGGCTCGACCCTGCCCCCGCGCTCGAGACGCTGCGCACCCTCGCCGGGGCGGTGCCGGGGATGCACGTCGAGCACAAGCTGCTGGTCTCCACGTTCGCGGACCTGCACGACCGGCCCGCCGACCTCTCGGTCGTGGCCCGCACCGCCCTCGTGCGGGACCTCGCCCGGCTCAAGGACTCCGCGGTCGGGCGGGTCCCCCAGGTGCAGGAGATCACCCACGACGCGCCCCCGCTCGACGAGCGCGATCCCGCCGACGAGCTGCTCCTGCTCGACGCCGACGGCCCCCAGCAGGAGGTCCTCGACCTCGCCGCGCAGGGGCACTCCTTCGTGGTGACGGCGGCCCCCGGGACCGGTCAGCTGGACACCGCCGTCAACACGGTGGGCACCCTCGTGGCCGCCGGCCGCACCGTCCTGGTCCTGGGGGAGCGGCGCACCACGCTGGCCGCCTTCCGGCGGCGGCTGGACGGGCTGGGCCTGGGCACCGCCGTCCTGCCGCTGTCCTCCCAGCTCAGCGACACGGACGTGGCCCAGCAGCTCATCCGGGCGGTCGCCCGCAACGAGCGCGCCGAGCGCCCCGACCTCACCGAGCTGCACGGGACGCTGCGCGCCAGCCGCGACCAGCTCGCCGAGCACGTGCGGTCCCTGCACACCGTCCGCCCGCGCTGGTCCGTCTCCCCGTACCGGGCCGTGCAGGCGCTCGCCGAGCTGACCTCCCGCCGTCCGGCGCCCGCCACGTCCGTGCGCTTCCCCCGCTCGGTGCTCGACGCGCTGACCGAGCGGGACGCGGTGGTCGCCCGGCTCGAGCGCGCCGCCGAGCTCGGGGCCTTCGACGCCGGGACCCTGGCCGGGCCCTGGACCGGGGCGCGCCTGGTCAACGAGGACGAGGCCCGCCAGGCGCACCGGCTCGCCCAGTCCCTGCTGCTCGAGCTGACCACCCTCGAGACGGGGATGCGGCACGTGCTGGCCGCCAGCGGGCTGCGCGGCGGCACGACCGTCCCCGAGTGGGGCCGGCAGCTGCGGCTGCTGCAGGAGGTCCAGGACTCGCTGACCCGCTTCACCCCCGACATCTACGACCGGCCGGTCACGGACCTGGTCGCCGCGACCGCCGGCTCCGGCTGGCGTCGCGAGCACGGGATCGAGATGACCGGGCTGCAGCGCTCGCGGCTGCGCAAGGCCGCGAAGGAGTACATCCGGCACGGGGTGCACCTCACGGACCTGCACAGCGCCCTGCTGCGCGTGCAGTCGGAGCGGGAGCGGTGGCAGGAGTGGGCCACGTCCTCGAAGCACCCGGTCGTCTCCGAGCGGGTCGAGGAGCTCGCGGCGGTGCAGGCCCGCTTCGTGGAGGACCTCGAGGGCCTGGCCATCGCCCTCGAGGGCTCGACCACCGGTGAGGACCTCCTCGGCCTGCCCGTCGAGCGGCTGCGGGAGACCCTGGACCGGCTGATCAACGACGAGGACAACCTCGCGGTGCTGCCCGAGCGCACCGTCCTGCTCGACGAGCTGCGCGGGCAGGGCCTCGGCGAGCTCGTGGACGACCTCGTCCGGCGCACCGTGCCCCGGGCGGAGGTCCCCGGGGAGTTCGACCTCGCCTGGTGGCAGTCCACGCTCGAGGCCATGATCAGCGGCGACGACTTCCTGGCGATGCCCGGCGGCCACGCCCTGCGCAAGGCCGAGTCCGCGTTCCGCCGCGCCGACGCCGCGCACGTGGCCTCCGGCGCCGGGCGCCTGCTGGCCGAGCTCGCCGACCGCTGGCAGCGCACCCTGCGGCGCTCCCCGCGTGCGGCGGCGGCCCTGCGCCGGATGCTGCGGGAGGGCGCCGCTCCGCTTGAGGAGCTCGGCGGCGCGGCGGGCGAGCTGATCGGCTCCCTGGTGCCGGTGTGGACGGCCAGCCCGCTCGTGCTCTCCGCGGCGCTGCCCGAGGACCACGAGTTCGACGCCGTGGTGGTGCTCGACGCCGAGAGCTCCCCGCTCGCGGCGGTGCTGCCCGCCCTGACCCGGTGCCGGCAGGTCATCGCGTTCGGCGACCCCCACCTGGGCCGCCCCCAGCCGTTCACAGTGGCCCCCACCGCGGCGCCCGCCCCGGGTGCGCAGCCGGTGGTGGAGGTGGACAGCGCCTTCGACGCCCTCTCCCGCGTGGTGCCGGAGCGGGCGCTGCGGACCGTCTACCGCTCGATGGACGAGCAGGTCTTCCGCCACCTCAACGAGCAGTTCTACGGCGGCCGGCTGACCAGGATCCCGCACGGCGAGTCCGTGACCGGGGCCACCCCCGTGCTCGACGTCGAGTACGTCCCGGACGGGGTCGGCGCGCTCACCGCCGGGATCGAGGGCATCCAGGCGCCCGCCGCCGAGGTGCGGCGCGTCGTGGAGCTCGTCTTCGAGCACGCGGCCCGCCACCCGCGCCGGTCCCTGGCCGTGGTCACGGCCAGCGCGGTGCACGCGGCGCGGATCGCCCAGGCCGTCCGGCAGCGGATGCGCGAGGAGCCCGGCGCCGCGGCCTTCTTCGCACCGGGGCCCGAATCGTTCCGGGTGGTCGACCTGCACCGGGCGGCGGGCATCGTGCGGGACACCGTCATCTTCTCGCTGGGCTTCGGCAAGACGGCCAACGGGCGCACCGTGCCCTACCTCGGGGCGCTGTCCGAGCGGCACGGCCGCCAGCACTTCGTGCTCGGCATGACCCGGGCCCGCCACGCCACCCGCATCGTGACCTCCCTGCACCCCGGCGAGATGGAGGGCAAGGGCCTCCAGCACGGGGCCCGGGACTTCGCCCGCGTGCTCGCCGCGCACCTCGGCGGGCCGCCCCCGCGCGAGGACACCGCGCGGGACACCCACGACGACGCCCTGGTGGTCGACCTCGCCCGCCGCCTGGAGGAGCGCGGGGCCTCGGTGCGGCTGGGCTACGCGGGCGTGCTGGACCTGGTCGCGTGGGCCGGCACCGAGTCGATGTCCGCGGGGGCCGTGGTGCCGGGCCGGGCCCGCGCCGAGGGCGCTCCGCTGCGGATCCCCGTGGCCGGGCAGTCGGACGGCTCGGCCGAGAACGCCGCCCTGTCCGTGCGGGAGCGCTCGCGGCTGCGGCCCCAGCAGCTCGAGCGGACCGGCTGGAACTACCTCACCCTGTGGACCATCGAGGTCTTCACGGACCCGGACACCGTGGCCGAGCTGATCCGGCGCTACCTCGGCCTGCCCGCCGGCGAGGGCCGGGGCAGCCGTGCCGGCTGAGCGGGACCCCGCGCCCGGGACGGCGCCGGGCCCGGGATCCGGGGAGCCGGGCGCGGGGCCCGGGCGGCCGCGACCCCGCCGGCGCGGGCCGCGGCGGGCCACCGGCGGCACGCCCACCGGGGCGGAGCCCCGCCTTCCCGGTCTGCCGGGCTCCGCGCCCCGTGCGGACGAGGAGCCGGGGCACCGGGCGGGGGAGCAGGCCCACGAGGAGTGGCTCAGGGCGCAGCGGCCGCCCCACTGGGGCTGACGGGCGCCGGCACGAGGACCACGGTGGTGCGCCCGCCGCCCCCGGCGCCGGCGAGCCGGGCCGATTCCTCGTGCGGGGCGCCCACCACGAGCAGCCCCTCCTCCTCGCCCCCGGCGGGTCCCGCGAGCAGCCCGGCGTCCCCGACGGGGTCCGCGGAGGAGACCCACAGCACGGGCAGGCCCCGGCCCAGGACCTGGCGCTCACCCGGCGCCGCGCCGTCGGGGAGGTGGACGACGTCCACGTGGTCCCCCGCGCGCACGTGCCGCAGCGCCCCCGGATCGTCGATGCGCAGGGTGACCGCCGTGACGCCCCGGGCCTGGCCGGTCAGCAGCCCCGGTCCCACGAGGGCACTCTCCGTGAGCGGCTGCCCCGGGCCCGCGGCCCCGGCGAGGACCCGCCCGGCCAGCACCGCGGGGTCGGCGACGGCACCCTCGGGCACCAGGTCCGGCGGATAGGAGGCCACCGCGAGCCGCTCGGGGGAGACCGCGGCCCCGGCGGGCAGCGCCTCCGCGGCCGTGACCACCGGGACCGTGCTGCCCCGGGGCGGGCCGAGCCGCAGGACCACCAGGCCCACCGCGAGGCCGAGGAGCAGGGCGGCCACCAGGCGGCGGCGACGGGACAGGACCGAGCGCAGGCGCAGGGACAGGGGGTAGCGGCGCCGGACGGGGCGGGGGCGTGGGCTCATGCGCCGCACCCTAGGACGCGGGCGCCCCGGGGCGTCGAGCACCGGAGCCGCCTGTGGCGGAGCGGACCCCGTGGCGGGGTGTCCTCGGCCCCGTGCAGTCAGGATGCCGGGACGGTGCGGCTCAGTCGGAGGAGCCGCCCGCCGAGGCACCGGCGGACGAGGACGCGCCCGCGGCGGCCGTCGCCGGGGCGGGAGCCGCCGGAGCGGCCGAGGACGAGGAGTCGCCGGAGTCCCCGCCGCCGCGCGAGCCGGTGCCGGACGAGCTGGTGCCGGACGTGTCGGTGCCGGTCGAGCCGGTGCCGCGGGAGTCGTTGCGGTAGAAGCCGGAGCCCTTGAACACCACGCCCACCGTGTTGAACTTCTTGCGCAGGCCACCCTCGCACTCCGGGCAGACGGTCAGGGCGCTCTCGCTGAACGACTGACGGATGTCGAACGCGTGGCCGCAGTCCTTGCAGGCGTAGGCGTAGACGGGCATGGGTCCTCCTGAGAAGGGTCGACGAGCGCGCACTCTGGCACTCGCAGGGGTCGACTGCTGATTCTACCGTGTTCCCGGGGCCGTGGCGGCGGGACCGTCCAGACGCACGGGGCCGTTCTCCGTGAGGGCCAGGGGGACCGGGGCGTCGAGCTCCTCCATGGGCACGCTCCCCGAGGGGAGGACCTCGTCGGCGAAGACGCACACCGCGGTGCGCAGCTCCGGGTGGGCCGTGCGGGGCAGCGTCGCGAGGAAGCGGTCGTAGTAGCCGCCGCCGAAGCCCAGCCGCGCGCCGCCGGGCGCCACGGCCAGCGCGGGCACGAGCAGCAGACCCACGGAGTGCATGACCTCCGCCCCGTGCCGGGCGCCGACGGGCTCGCGCAGCCCGCCGGCCACCCCGGCCCGCTCGGGCGTCCCCGGCGACCAGTGCGCCCACGACAGCCGGCGCCCCGGCTCGCACACGGGCACCCAGATCCGGTGCCCGCGGTGGTGGGCGGTGACCAGGGCCGGCTCGAGCGGCGGCTCGGTCGGCAGCGGCAGGTACGCGGCGATGTCCAGGTGCGGGCGGTCGGCGAGCAGCTCGGCGAGGTGCCGGCCGAAGCCGACGGCGGCGTGCTCCCGGGCGGCCCGGGACCGCCGCGCGCGGGCGGCCCGCAGCTCGCGGCGCAGCCGGGCCTTGGCCGCGGCGGGACCACCGGGATCGGTCATCGTGGGATCCGTTCCTCGTCCGGCGCCCGGGCCGGGGCGGGCCCCGGGCGCACCGGCCCGCCCGGGCCGGTGGTGCGAGGCTAGCCGGGGCCGCCGCGGCGGGCAACCGGGCCCGGACAGGAATCCGCTGGCGGGCGGCTTCGATCCGTTAGCCTGTGCCCATGAGTGGAAACAGCAACCCCCGGACGGTCCGGAAGGCCGTCATCCCCGCCGCCGGGCTCGGCACCCGGTTCCTGCCCGCGACGAAGGCCATGCCCAAGGAGATGCTGCCGGTCGTGGACCGCCCGGCCATCCAGTACGTGGTCCAGGAGGCCGTCGACGCCGGCCTGCAGGACGTCCTGATGATCACCGGCCGCTCGAAGCGGGCCCTGGAGGACCACTTCGACCGTGTGCCCGCCCTGGAGCACCAGCTGGAGGCGTCCGGAAAGACCGAGCTGCTGCGCGAGGTGGAGCACGCCTCCGAGCTCGGCGAGATCCACTACCTGCGCCAGGCCGACCCCAAGGGTCTGGGGCACGCGGTGCTGCGCGCCAAGATCCACATCGGCGACGAGCCCTTCGCGGTGCTGCTCGGCGACGACCTGATCGACGCCCGGGACGACCTGCTGACCCAGATGATCGCCGTGCAGGAGCGCACCGGCGGCTCCGTCGTCGCGCTCATGGAGGTCCCGCAGGAGCAGATCAGCTCCTACGGCTGCGCCGACGTCACCCCCGTGGAGGGTGAGGACTACGTGCGGATCAACGGGCTCGTGGAGAAGCCGTCCCCGGAGGAGGCCCCGTCCAACCTGGCCATCATCGGCCGCTACGTCCTGCACTCCGACGTCTTCGAGGTCCTCGAGAACACCGCCCCCGGGCGCGGCAACGAGATCCAGCTCACGGACGCGCTGCAGACCCTCGCCGGGCGCGAGGGCGAGGGCGGCGGGGTCTACGGGGTGGTCTTCAAGGGACGCCGCTACGACACCGGTGACAAGCTCAGCTACCTGAAGGCCAACATCATCCTGGCCTCGGAGCGCGAGGACCTCGGGCCCGAGCTGTGCGAGTGGCTCCGGGAGTACACCCGGTCCCTGCCGGTCGGCTGAGAGGCCACGCGCCCGTGGCCGGACAGCTCCGGTGGCCCGTCACCGTCTCCTGGGGGGAGCTCCGGCTGCGCCCGCTGACCCGGGGGGACCGCCGGGAGTGGGACGCCGTGCGCGGGCGCAACCGGGACTGGCTGGACCCCTGGGAGGCCACCAACCCCGCTCCCGGGGGGCGACCGCCCACGTTCGGGCAGTTCGTGCGGACCCTGGACCAGCAGGCCCGGCAGGGGACGGCGCTGCCCTTCCTGATCACGGAGCGGGTCCCGGGCACGGAGCAGTTCGGCCTGGTGGGCCAGCTGACCGTCTCCGGGATCGCGTGGGGGTCGTTCCTGTCCGCGTCCCTCGGCTACTGGGTGGACCGGGACCAGGCCGGCCGCGGCGTGGCCCCGATGGCGGTGGCCATGGCCACCGACTACTGCTTCCAGGGCCTCGGTCTGCACCGGATGGAGATCAACATCCGGCCGGAGAACACCAAGTCCCTGCGGGTGGTGGAGAAACTGGGGTTCCGGGACGAAGGGCTGCGCAAGGACTTCCTGCACATCGACGGGCGCTGGACGGACCACCGCAGCTTCGCGCTCACCGCGCCCGAGGTGCCCGAGGGACTCGTCCGCCGGTTCACGGGATCGGACCGGCCCGCCGTCTGGCGGTGACCCGGGCGGGCGTGTCCACAGGGATACCCACAGGCGCGCCCTCGCGGTAGTAGGCTGTTCCTCACGGCCCGAGCCCGGGCCCTGGACACGCCGGCGCACCCCGCCGGCGGCTTCCGTCCGTTCGAACCCGTGACCGCAGAGGCAGGACCGCGACCATGATCTGGGTGTCCAGCTCGGCCGTGCTGGCCGTCGTGTGCGCCCTCTCGCTGTTCTGGGTCGTGCCCCGGCTGCAGCACCGCCGGGAGGCCGCCGAGTCCCGGGCCGCCCCGGACCACGACCCCGCGCCCCTCGAGCAGTCCCCGCCCGCGTCCCGCCGACGAAGGAACATCATGGCGACCACCGACACCGTCTCCCGGCCCGCCGACGGCGACCCCCGCCCCCTGCGCATCAGGCGGGACCGCGCCGGGATCCTCCTCGCGGGGTGCGCCGCCCTGCTGGGCGCGCTCGTCACGGCGGCGGTCGCCCCGTTCTCCGCCGCCGTGAGCTGGCCGTGGCCCGTGTTCCTGCTGCTGCTGGGCACCGGCTCCGTCCTGGCCCTGCGCTACCTGGCCGTCCAGGACCGGGCCGCCCGCCGCGAGCAGGCCCCGGTGGTCCGGGCGCCCGAGGCGCAGCCGCACGCCCCGCGCGAGGACGTGGCCCTGTTCGACCACGAGCACGCCGTGGCGGAGGAGGCCCGCGAGCAGTCGCGCGCGACCGCCGAGGACCTCGACCTGCCCGCCGCCGAGGAACGGCCCGCCCCTCCCGCCCCCGCGGCCTTCACGGTCGAGGAGCTGCGGGCCGAGGCGCTCCGCGTGGCGCGGGAGTCCGCAGCACCCGGCCGGACCTGGGAGCCGGTCCCCGTGCCTCGGCCGACCTACGCCGAGGCCCCCGTGGTCCAGCGCCCCGAGCCGGAGCCCCTCCCGGTGCCGGAGCAGCCCACCGCCCGCGCCGCGAGCCTGAAGGACGCCGTACGCACGGGGGAGGAGCAGGGCCGCGCGGCCCTCGACCTCGACGACGTCCTCAAGCGCCGCCGCGCCTGACCGCCCGTACCGCCGGGCCCGGGGAACCGGGCCGCACGGACCGCCGCGCGTCCCCACCCCAGGGGGCCGCGGCGGTTCGTGCTTCCCGGGGCGGTGCACCGGTCCCGGTATCATCGCCGCAACGGCCGGCCGCCGGCACCGGCGGCCGGTGGCCCCGAGCAGGAGGACCCCCATGACCGCCGTCGCCCAGCGCGAGGTCGAGCGCAAGTACGAGTTCCCGGAGGGCGCGGAGGCCCGCGTCGACTGGAGCAGGCTGGAGGGGTGGACGGTCTCGGCCGATCCCGTGGAGCACCGGATGGAGGCCGTCTACCACGACACCGAGGACATGGCCCTGGGCCGCCGGCTGGTGGCCCTGCGCCGGCGCCGGGGCGGGGCCGACGACGGCTGGCACGTGAAGTTCCAGGACCCGGGCGGACGCCACGAGCTGCAGGTGCCGCTGCTGCGCACGCCGGACCGGATGCCGGCGTCCGTGCGGAACCTGCTCGCCGGGCTGACCGGCGGCCAGGACCTGCGCCCGGTGGCGACCCTGCGCACCGACCGGCAGGTGCGCACGATCAGCGACAGCACGGGCACCGAGGTCGCCGAGCTGGCCGTGGACGCCGTCGAGGCCGTCGACGAGCGCACCGGCACGCGCCGGTCCTGGTCGGAGTGGGAGGTCGAGCTCCTCGACGGCACGATGCCCGAGGAGCGGCAGGAGCAGGTCTTCGCCGCGGTCGAGGCCGTGGTGCGCGCCGCCGGGGGGACTCCGTCCAGCTCCCGGGCGAAGATCGCCCGCGCGCTCGGCGAGGAGGACGACGACGCCGCGGCCGGCTCCCGACCGGAGCAGCCGCAGGAACCGGGAGCGGCGGCGGACGGGACGTCCGGCCGGTCCTCGGGCCGGGGCACCGGGAAGGGCGCAGGGAAGGGCGCAAGGACGGAGGACCAGGGCAACGGCAAGAAGGGCAAGGACAAAGGCCAGAAGGGCTCCGAAGGCAAGAAGGGCACCAAGGAGGAGAAGGGCGCCAAGGGGAAGAAGGCCGCCGCGGGGAAGAAGGGCGCCAAGGGGAAGAAGGCCGCCGCGGACGCCGGGCCGGACGTGCTGCGCGCGGTGCTGTCCGAGCTCGCGGAGCAGCTGGTGCTCTGGGACTTCAAGCTCCGGCTCGACGTGCCGGACGCGGTGCACCAGTTGCGCGTGACGTCCCGCTCCCTGCGCAGCGTGCTCCGGGCGGCCGCGCCCATGCTCGACCCGGACGTGGTCGAGGAGCTGGACGCCCGGCTGCGGGAGCTCGCCCGCACGCTGTCCGCGGCCCGGGACGCGGAGGTGACCGCGCAGCTGCTGTCCGGGCGCGTGGCCGACCTCGACGGGCTGGTGGGGCCGGCGGCGGCGGAGGACCTGCGGAGCCGGGCGGAGGAGCAGGCACGGACGGCCGCCGGTCGGGCGCGCCGGCACGTGACCGGCCGTGACCACCTCCGGCTCCTCGCGGACGTCCGGGAGATCGCGGCCGCCCCGCCCGTGACCGAGGAGTGCGCCCGGCTCTCGGGTCGCGAGGTCCCCGACGCGCTCGTGCGCCGGGCGCTCGGGAAGGTGGTGCGCGTGGCCGAGGGCGTCGCCGAGGCGGAGCAGGCCGGGGACACCGATGCTCCGCAGCGGCTGGAGCACCTGCACGACGTGCGCAAGGCGGTCAAGCGCGTGCGCTACGTCGACGCCGTGCTGCAGCGGACCGGGAATCGCCCGGGCAAGCGCCTGCGGCGCGCGGCCCGGGACGCGGAGGACTACCAGGACGAGCTGGGCCAGGTCATGGACGCGGCGGTGGTGGAGCGGTGGCTCGCGGCCACGGCGGGGGCGCTCGCACGGTCCGGCGTGGACCGCTACGCCGTCGGGGTGCTGCACGGCGCCGAGGCGGCCCGGCTGCGCGCCGGGACCGACGGCGCCGCGGACGTGGTGGGGGTGCTCCTGTCCCAGCTGCGGGAGGACCTCGCCTGACACGGCCCGGCCGCCGGGCCCAGGAGACGACGAAGCGGGACATCCCGGTGGGATGTCCCGCTTCCTCGTTCCGTGGAGCTAAGGGGAATCGAACCCCTGACCTTTTCATTGCGAACGAAACGCTCTACCAACTGAGCTATAGCCCCGGAGCAACCGTTCCATCCTATACATCCCGCGCCGGTTTCGCATCCCGGGCGCTCGGCGCGTCCGGGGCGCCGCCCGCCGGTGGTCGGGGAGCGGTCCCCGCAGTGGGTAGATTGGCGGCCATGGACGACACGCCCGGAACCCAGGACCCCTCCGCCGCGCCGGACGCCGAGGGGCGCCGGGCGGGGCGCGCCCAGGGGCCGGGTGGACCGGCCGACCTCGTGGTCGCCTTCGTCCCCGGGGTCATGCCCGGCAAGTGGTTCTTCCGGTGGCGGGACCGCAACCCCGGCCGGGTGCTGGCCGAGCACCCCCTGGAGACGGACGCGTGGCGAGACGAGCTGGCCGAGGGGCGCGCCCACGCGTGCTTCGTGCGGCTGCCCTCCCACCCGCGGCCCGGGGTCGACGACCTCACCGCGCTGCGCGAGCGCTACCGGGCGGTCGAGCTCTACGCGGAGCAGCAGGTTGTGGTGCTGCCCCGGGACCACGAGCTGACCCTGCTGGAGGAGGTGCCCGTCGCGGAGCTCGTGGACGAGGTGCTGCTGCAGGAGCCCGCGACCCTGCCCGAGCGGGAGCGGCTGCGCTCCCCGGCGGCCGTGGCCGCCGACGCCCCGCTGCCCCCGATGCGACACACCCGGGACGCCGTCGAGCTCGTCGCCGCGGGTCTCGGGCTGGTGGTCGTGCCGATGTCCCTCGCGCGGCTGCACCACCGCAAGGACCTCGTCCACCGGGTGGTGCCGGACGCCGCGGCGGTGCCCGTGGCACTGGTGTGGCCGCAGGACCTGCCGCAGGACCAGGAGGAGCTCGTGCAGGACTTCGTGGGCGTCGTCCGCGGCCGAGGGCTCAACAGCTCCCGGGGCACTGGCTCCCCGGCGCCCCCGGCGACGGAGGAGCGGCCGGCGCCGGGCCAGAAGTCCTCGCGGGCGTCGTCGGCGCGCCGCGGGGGCAGGCCCGCGCCGGCGACGCGCCGGGCGGGCGGGCCCCGGGGCGGACGCGGCGGGCCCGCGGGCGGGCGCCGGAGCGGCGGCCGCGGCCGCCGCTGAGCCGCCCGGCGGGCTACGCCTGCGCGACGGCCACCGTGTAGGACCACAGTTCCGAGGCGGTGCCCACGGGGCGGGGTCGCTCGCCCTCTCCGGCGGGGCCGCCCCCGTGGGAGCGGGCGAAGTCCTGCGAGGACCGCCAGGCCCCGTAGGACTCCTCGTCCGCCCAGCGGGTCAGCACGAGCCACTGCGTGCGCCCGTCCGTGGGCTGCAGCAGCTCGAAGCCCTCGAATCCCGCGACCCCGGCCATGGAGCCGCCGTGGGCGGCGAAGCGCCGGCCCAGCTCGTCGCCCGAGTCCGCGGGGACGGTGATGGCGTTGATCTTGACGATGCTCATGCGTCCGATCCTGGCACATTGCGCCGGACGGACCGGACCTGGCCGGTCTCCGGCGGAGCGGGGACGGCGGCTCCGTCCTCGGCGTGCCGGATCACCGTCTGGTTGAGCAGCGGCACGTGCAGGCCCTCGCGGTCGAGCATCTTCTTGATCCGCAGCCGCAGGGCCCGGGCCACGTCCCACTGCTTGAGGGGGACCGTGCGGACGGCCACGCGCACCGTGACGGACTCCCCGGTCACGGCCTCGACGCCCCACACCTCGGGGTCCTCCGTGATGTACTCGCCGACCTTGGGGTCGTCCCGCAGCAGAGCCGCCTCGTGCAGGATCAGCTCCGTCACCAGCTCGATGTTCGTGTCGTAGGGCACCGGCAGGTCCAGGACGCAGCGGGCCCAGCCCTGGGACTGATTGCCCACGCGCAGGATCTCCCCGTTGCGCACGTGCCACAGCGTGCCGTTGATGTCGCGGAGCTGGGTCACGCGCAGCCCCACGGACTCGACGGTCCCGCTCGCCTCGCCGAGGTCGACGACGTCCCCGATGCCGAGCTGGTCCTCCGCGACCATGAAGATCCCGGACAGGTAGTCCTTCACGAGGGACTGCGCCCCGAAGCTCAGGGCCACGCCGGCGATGCCGGCGGAGGCCAGGACGGGCCCGATGTCGTAGTCCAGCTCCGAGATGATCATCACGAGGGCGACCGCCCAGATCACCACGGTCGCCACGGAGGAGAGCACCGAGCCGATGGTGTGGGCGCGCTGGGCCTGCCGGGCGCCGGCGAGGCCCGTGTCCTCGACCCAGCGGGGCCGACCCCGCTCCATCCGGCGGACGATCCGGGACCGGCTGCCCCGCGCGATCCCGCCGGTGACCCGGCGGATCAGCAGCCGCACCACGGCGCCCAGGATCGAGGCGCCCACCAGCACCAGCAGGATGCGCAGGGGCTTGTCGAGCCAGAACTGCCACATCGGGTCCAGGGACGGCACGGGGGAGGACAGGGGGAGCAGAGCGGGGAAGAGCATGGGGGAAGCGTAACGAACGATGTCCGCCGCTCGGGACCCGTCCAGCCGCCGCCGGGGCGGGTCGGGCACAATGGGGGTCGCGCCCGCCGGGCCGCCACCGCACCCCGACCACCCCGAGGACCCATGACTGCCCCCAGCCCCGCCCCGACCGCCGCCCACGACGCCCTCGACCCGGGCACGGCCGTCCTCGCCTCGGGCACCTCGGGGACCGAGGCGCTGAGCGGGATCGCCGCCTGGGCGGTCGACGTCATGGAGGCCATCGGGGCCCCGGGCGCCGGGCTGCTCGTCGCCCTCGAGAACCTCTTCCCCCCGCTGCCCTCGGAGGTGATCCTCCCCCTGGCCGGCTTCACGGCCAGCCAGGGCAGCTTCTCGCTGGGCGGGGCGATCTTCTGGACCACGCTCGGGGCCGTGGTCGGGGCCGTGGCGCTCTACTGGATCGGCGCCGCGCTCGGCCGCCGCCGGTTGCGGGCCGTCGTGGACCGGATGCCCCTCGTGGACCTGCACGACCTGGACCGCACGGAGGCGTGGTTCGAGCGGCACGGGAAGGCCGCGGTCTTCTTCGGCCGCATGATCCCGGTCTTCCGGTCGCTGATCTCGGTGCCCGCCGGCATCGAGCGGATGTCCTTCGGGGCGTTCGTGCTGCTCACCACGGCGGGCTCCCTCATCTGGAACACCATCTTCGTGCTGGCCGGGTACTACCTGGGCGAGAACTGGCACATCGCCGAGCAGTACGCCGGCGTCTTCTCCCGCATCGTGGTCGTCACCGTGGCGCTCCTGCTCGGCTGGTGGGTGCTCAAGCGGGTGCTGCGCAACCGCAGGGGCCTGTCGGACGCCGCCCGCCGCGAACGGGGAGAGCCGTGAGCACGGGGGTCACAACCACCGCTTGAGCCGGAACACGGTGTAGAGCACCACCCCGGTCAGCAGCATCAGCACCAGGGCCATGGGGTACCCCCACACCCACGACAGCTCCGGCATGACGTGGAAGTTCATCCCGTACACGGAGCCGATGATCGAGGGGGCGAAGAGGATCGCCGCCCAGGACGAGATCCGCTTCATCTGCTCGTTCTGCTCGATCGCGGCCTCGTTCTGCCGGGCGGCGAGCTGGGTGGAGTCCAGCATCAGGGCGTTGGTCAGGGAGGACTGGAAGGCCTCGACCTTGTTGGTGACGAAGATCAGGTGGTCGAGCACGTCCCGCAGGCTGTGCCGGAGCTCGGGGTCCGCGCCCGCGCCGTCGAGCTCCTCCAGGAACTGGCGCAGCTCCATCTCCAGCGGGGCGACCGCCCGGTGGAAGGCGCTGACCTCCCGGGTGAGCTGGTAGATGCGCCGCGAGACCACCCCGTCCCCCGAGCCGGAGAACAGGGCGTCGGAGATCTCGTCGATGTCGTTCTCGAGCCCCTCGACCACGGGGTAGTAGTCGTCCACGGTCTGGTCGAGCACCGCGTACAGCACGGCCTCGGCGCCGGTGCCCAGCAGGGCCGGCTGCGACTCCACCCGGGAGCGCACCCGCCCCACCCGCCCGTGCTCGGACTGCCGGACGGTGATCACGAAGCCGGGACCCGTCACGATGTGGATCTCCCCGAAGTCGACCGTCTCGGTGGCGTCCTGGTACACGGCGGGGCGCAGCACGGTGAACAGGATCTCCCCGTAGCGGTCCAGCTTGGGCCGCTGCTCGGCCTGGCGGATGTCCTCCACGGCGAGCTCGTGCAGACCGAACTGCCCGGCCAGGGAGTCGAGCTCGTCCGGGGATGGCCGGTGCAGGCCGATCCAGGCGAGGAGACAGTGCGCACCGGGATCGGCGCAGCGGGGGTCCTCGGCGCGCAGCCGCGCGAGCAGCCGGTAGGTCTCCTCGAGCGTGGCGGGGGACGCGATGCGCTGCCCGCCCCGGTAGACGGCGTTGTCGACGATGCTCACGCACCCATTATCCCCGGCCCGCCGTCCCCGGCCCGGGACGGCCGTGCCCGCGCACCGCGCGGCGTGCCCGGCACCGTCCGGGCGTTCCTAGAATGGGGGGCATGAGTTTCCCCATGGACACCCGGGTGGGTGCCTACGCCGTCATCGTCCGGGACGGGGCGGTGCTGCTCAGCCACTGGAACCCCCGCCACCCCTCGCTGCGGGGGGCGTGGAGCCTGCCCGGGGGCGGCATGGAGATCGGGGAGCAGCCCGCCCAGACCGCGGTCCGGGAGGTGCACGAGGAGACCGGCTTCACGGTGGAGCTCGACGAGCTCCTCGGCGTGCACAGCCGGCACATGGCGCCCGAGGAACGGCTGGACGGCCGCGGCCGGCCCTTCCACGCCCTGCGCGTGATCTACCGCGCCCACATCACCGGCGGCACGCTCACCTCGGAGCTGGACGGCTCCTCCGACGAGGCCCGCTGGGTCCCCCTCACCGCCCTGCCGCAGCTGCCCCTGGTCAGCCTGGTGCCCGTGGGCCTCGAGCTGGCCGGGCTCGTCGACGCGCTGCCCGCGGGGACGGGCGAGCACCGGTGAGCCGCCGGGGCGCGGCCGCGGGGCTGCTCGCCGTCGCGGCGCTCACCGGGTGCGGCGGCCCGGGCACGACCCCGGCGCCGCCGCCGGTGAGCGGGACGCCCACCCCGGGGGAGCCGGTCCGGATCGCCGCGGGACCCACCGGGCAGACGGCCGTGCTCGCGCACGTCTACGCCGGGCGGCTGCGGGAGGCCGGCTTCGAGGCGAGCGTGGTCGACCCCGGCCCCGACCGCTCCGACTACCTCGGCGCCCTCGAGCGGGGGGACGTGGAGGTCGCCGCGGACTACTCCGGCAACCTCTACCTGCACCTGCGGGGGCGGGCCCCCGTCGGGCCGGCCACGGCGGCGCCCACGGACAGCGCGGCCCCCACCCCCACGCCGTCGCCGTCCGCCGAGGACGGCGGGCTCGCGGAGGACCTCTCCGAGCTGCTGGGGCTGGGGGAGGAGCGCGCCGACGACGACGACGTGCTGGCCGGTGTGCAGGAGGTGCTGCCGGAGGGGCTGCGCACCCTCGAGCCGGCGCCCGCGGAGAACACGGTGGCGGTCGTCGTGACCCGCCCGACCGCCGTCGAGCACGAGCTCTCCGACCTGGAGGACCTGGGCCCGGTGTGCGACGAGCTGGCCCTCGGCACGGACCTCGACTTCGCGGGCCGCTCCTACGGTCCGCGGGGCCTGGAGGAGGCCTACGAGTGCGTGCCCGGGCGGTTCGTGCCGTTCGCCGACCAGGAGGACCTCGTGGACGCGCTGCTCCGGGACCGGGTGCAGGCGGCGGCCCTGTTCACGGCCTCACCGGCGATCGAGGACAACGCCCTGGTGGTCCTGGCCGACCCCCTCAACAACTTCGTGCCGCAACGGGTGGTCCCCGTGGCCGCCGAGGGCCTGCCGGACGCCGCCGCGGACGTCGTCGACACGGTCTCCGCGCAGATCGGCACCGACGACCTGGTGCTGATGACCCGGATGACCTCCGCGCGGGACCCGTACACCCCGGAGGAGGCGGCGCGGTACTGGCTCGAGGGCGGGGACGACACCTGATCGGCCCGCCCCGCGGCGCCGCGGGCGGCGCCCGGCCCGGGGGTAAGGTGTACCGCATGTCAGTGGTGAAGCAGTCCGACAAGCTCAAGAACGTCCTCTACGACATCCGCGGCCCCGTGCTGGAGCAGGCGGAGCACATGGAGGCGGAGGGCCACCGGATCCTCAAGCTCAACATCGGCAACCCCGCACCCTTCGGCTTCGAGGCACCCGACGCGATCCTCGTGGACATGATCAAGAACCTGCCCAACGCGCAGGGCTACTCGGACTCCCGCGGCATCTACTCGGCGCGCACCGCCGTGGTGCAGTACTACCAGACGCGCGGGATCATGAACCTGGACACCGACGACGTGTACCTGGGCAACGGGGTCTCCGAGCTGATCACCATGACGCTGCAGGCGCTGTGCAACCCCGGCGACGAGATCCTCATCCCCTCCCCGGACTACCCGCTGTGGACGGCGTCGGTGGCCCTGTCCGGCGGCACCCCCGTGCACTACCGGTGCGAGGAGGACAACGACTGGAACCCGGACCTCGAGGACCTCGCGGCGAAGATCACACCCAACACCAAGGGCATCGTGATCATCAACCCGAACAACCCCACCGGCGCGGTGTACTCCCGCGAGGTGCTGCAGACCATCGTGGATCTCGCCGCCGAGCACGAGCTGATCCTGTTCTCGGACGAGATCTACGAGAAGATCACCTACGACGCCGCCGAGATGATCAACACCGCGTCCCTCACCGGGGAGGACGTGCTGTGCCTGACGTTCTCCGGGCTGTCCAAGGCCTACCGGGTGGCCGGGTACCGGGCCGGGTGGCTGGCGATCACCGGCCCGAACTGGAAGGCCGAGAGCTTCATCGAGGGCATCAAGCTGCTCGCCAACATGCGCATGTGCGCCAACGTCCCGGCCCAGCACGCGATCCAGACCGCTCTGGGCGGCTACCAGTCGATCAACGACCTGATCCTGCCGGGCGGGCGGCTCAAGGCTCAGCGCGACCTCGCGCACCGGCGGCTCAACGAGATCGACGGCGTGACCTGCCGGCAGGCCGACGGCGCCCTGTACCTGTTCCCGAAGCTCGACGTGGAGAAGTTCGGCATCGTCGACGACGAGAAGTTCGCCCTGGACCTGCTCAAGGAGCAGAAGATCCTCGTCAGCCACGGCCGGGCGTTCAACTGGCCCGAGCCCGACCACTTCCGGCTCGTCACCCTGCCGTCCGTGGAGATGCTGGCCACGGCGCTGGACCGGATCGAGGAGTTCCTCGGCAGCTACCGCCAGTAGACCGGCGGGCCGCCCGCCGCGGCCTGCCCCGCACCCCAGGAGGTCCCGCATGAGCGCAGCCGGCCGGAACCCGTGCGACGGGTTCGACCAGGACGTGCGGGTCCTGCTGCGGGTCCGGCCCGGTCTGTCCCTGGACGCCGTGGACACCGGCTCCACCCCCGGGTTCACGGGCGACAAGCGGAGCGGGACCGCGCTGCGGGCCGCCCGGGACGCGGAGCTGTCCGCGCTGCAGCGCCAGATCTACGCCAACGCCACGGTGGGCGCCCGGCACCGGCTGCTGCTGGTGCTCCAGGGGATGGACACCTCCGGCAAGGGCGGTGTCATCCAGCACGTCCTCGGCGGGCTGAGCCCGCACGGCGTGCACACCCACGGCTTCGGCCGGCCCACCGAGGAGGAGGCGGCCCAGCACTTCCTCCAGCGGGTCCGGCGCCAGCTGCCCCGCCCCGGGGTGATCGGCGCGTTCGACCGCTCCCACTACGAGGACGTGCTCGTGCCCGTGGTGCGGGACGTGCTCGACGACCGGCACCTCGAACGGCGCTACACCGAGATCCGCCACTTCGAGCAGGAGCTCTCCGACGACGGGGTGGTCCTCGTCAAGGTGTTCCTGCACCTGGGACTCGACGAGCAGCGGGAGAACCTGCTCTCCCGGATCGGGGACCGGACGAAGCAGTGGAAGTTCGACCCCGCGGACCTCGAGGCCCGCAGCCGGTGGGACACCTACATGGCCGCCTACGAGCGAGCGATCGACGCCACCGACGCCGACCACGCGCCCTGGTACGTGGTGCCCACCGACCGGAAGTGGTACGCCCGGGCCGTGGTCCAGGAGCTGCTGATCTCCGCGCTCCGCGACCTGCGCCTCGACTGGCCGGAGCCCGGCTACGACGTGGAGGACGCCCGCCGGCGCCTCGCCGAGCTCTGACCGGCAGCGCCGGCGGGCCCCGGAACCCCGGGCGGGCCCGGTGTCCGGACCCGGGAGGCGGCCTCAGCCGCGCGCGGAGTCCCCGTCCTCGCCGCTCCCGTCGCCGTCGGCGCGCCGGGCGCGGGCCGCGTCGAGCCGCTCGCGGGCGCCGTCCAGCCACTGCTCGCACCGGGCGGCCAGGGCCTCCCCGCGCTCCCACAGGGCGAGGGACTCCTCGAGGGACGTGCCCCCCGTCTCGAGCCGGGAGACGACCTGCACGAGCTCCTCACGGGCCTGCTCGTAGCCCAGGCCGGCGATGTCGGACAGGTCGGGTGCTGCGGGGTGGTCGGTGTTCGCCATGGGGGCGCCTCTCGATCGGGACGGAACGGGACGGGACGGTCGGGACGGACGGTGCCCGGAGGGGTCGGAAGGGGGTCAGGGGGAGCCGGGCTGCTCGCCGGGCCGGCGGGCGGAGACGGTCTCGGTGCGCACGCCGAGCTCTCCGGCGGCCAGGCGCACCCCGAGCAGGTCCCCGGTCCGCACCGCGGCGGCGTCGGTGACCACGGCGCCGGAGGCGTCCAGGACCACGGAGTAGCCGCGCTGCAGGGTCTCCTGGGGGGACAGCGCCCGCACCCGGGCGCGCAGGTGCCGCACGGCGTCGAGCTCGCGCAGCGCCCGGGAGTCCACGGCGGACAGGGCCCGGGTGCGCCACCGGTCCACGTCCTCCTCCCGGAGCAGGATCATGTCCTCCGGCTGGGCCAGGACGGGCCGCGAGCGCACGGCGGCCAGCCCGGAGGCCTCCCGCTCCAGGAAGCCCCGCACGGCCCGGTCCAGGCCCGCCCGCGCCCGGGCCACCCCGGCGCGCTCCTCGACCACGTCGGGCACGATCCGCTTGCCGGCGTCCGTGGGGGTGGAGGCCCGCAGGTCCGCCACCCAGTCCAGCAGCGGCTGGTCGTTCTCGTGGCCGATGGCGCTGACCACCGGGGTCCGCGCGGCCGCCACGGCGCGGATCAGGGACTCGTCGCTGAAGGCCAGGAGGTCCTCGAACGAGCCGCCGCCGCGGGCGATCACGATGACGTCCACCTCCGGCAGGCCGTCGAGCTCGCGCAGCGCCTGGGTCACGGCGCGCACCGCGCCGGAGCCCTGCACCGCGACCTCCCGCACCTCGAAGTCCACGGCCGGCCAGCGCAGGGAGGCGTTGCGGATGACGTCCTTCTCGGCGTCGGAGTTGCGCCCGGTGACCAGGCCCACCCGGCGGGGCAGCAGCGGCAGCGGCTGCTTGCGGGAGGCGTCGAACAGGCCCTCCTCCGCGAGGGCGCGCCGGAGCCGCTCGAGACGCTCCAGCAGGTCCCCGAGTCCCACCGGGCGGATGCCGCGGCCCAGCATGGACAGGCGGCCGGTCTTGGCCCAGAAGTCCGGCTTGAGCTGGGCCACGACCCGCATCCCCTTCTCCAGGGGGCGGTCCAGGTGGGCGGTCTCCTGGGCGAAGAGGGTCACGGGCACGGAGATCTCGGCGTCGACGTCCCGCAGGGTCACGTAGGTGACGCGGGCCCGCCGGTTGAGCTCGATGATCTGCCCCTCCACCCACGTGGGCGCGCAGCGGGCGATGTAGGCGTGCAGGTTCTCCGAGAGCATCCGCAGCGGCCACGGGTTCTCCGGGGTGGTGCGGTCCGCCCGTGCGGGCAGCTCCCGTGCGGCACCCGCCGGCGCGTCCTGCGGCGGCTCCAGAAACGTCATCCCCCATGCATACCACCCGGCGGGGACAGCCGTGCGCGCGCTGCCCGTGCGTACAGTGGTTCCGTGACGTCCTCCGCGCCCCCCGCCACCGCACACCGTTCCCGGCGGCGTGCCACGACCGTGCTGCGCACCGGCCTGGGCACCGTCCTCGGCCTCGCCACCGCCTCCCTCGTGGCGCTGCTCGTGCCCCTGCACTGGGCCGAGGACACCGTGGTGTCCCGGGACGGGTTCACCCAGGTGGTGGGGACCCTGGCCGAGGACCGGGCGTTCCAGGAGGAGCTGGCCCGCACGGCCGTGGGACAGGCCACGGACCGGTTCCTGGGCGAGCGGGCCACGGGCGTGCCCTTCCTGGACCGGGCCCTGGAGAACCTGACCCGCCGGGCCGCGGACGTCGCCGTGGGCCTGACGTCCGACCCGTCCTACCAGCGCGCCTGGACGCAGAGCCTGGCCCGCACGCACGCCGCCAACGTCCCGGCCGAGGGCGGGGTGGCGGAGGCGCCCCGGGACCTCGTGCTGGACCTCGGGCCGATGCTCCGCGAGGTGGACGCGGCCGTGGAGCGCACCGCGGGCGTGGACGTCGGGCTCTCCGACCGGGAGGGCACGATGACCGTCCCGGGCTCGCGCACCGGGCCCCTGATCGAGGCCGGGACCCGGCTCACGGACCTCGCCGTGCCGCTCACCTGGGTCGCCGCGGTGCTCGGGGTCCTCGCGCTGGTCGTGGCCCGCCACCGCTTCGCTGTGCTCGCCGTGATGGGGCTGGGCGCGCTCGCCGGCCTGGGCGGGGTGTGGCTGCTCGTGGAGCACGGCGTGGAGCGGGCGGCCGGTGCCCTGGGCTCGGACCCGGTGGTCCGGCTCGCGGTCGACCGCGTGGCCGTCCTGCTCACCGGCTCCCTCGGCGAGCACATGGCCACGGCCGCGTGGGCCGCCGGGGTCACCGGCGTGGTCGGCCTCGTCGGGGCCATCCTGGTGTCGGGCGGATCACGGCGCGGGCGCCGCCCCACCGCGTAGCATGGAGGCCATGCCGACCACCGTTGCGCTCTCCATGCCCACCGTCCCCCGTGCCCGGCGCTCGCCCGAGGACGTGGCCGCCGCCGCCCCCGTGGCCGGGCCCAAGAAGGTCCTGCTCGCGTCCCCCCGCGGCTACTGCGCCGGCGTGGACCGCGCGGTCATCGCCGTGGAGAAGGCGCTCGAGCACTACGGCGCCCCGGTGTACGTGCGCAAGGAGATCGTGCACAACAAGTTCGTGGTCAGCACCCTGGAGGAGCAGGGCGCCGTGTTCGTCGAGGAGACCGACGAGGTCCCCGAGGGCTCCCTGCTGATCTTCTCCGCCCACGGCGTCTCCCCGGCCGTGGTGGAGTCGGCGCAGGCCCGGGAACTGCGCACCATCGACGCCACGTGCCCGCTGGTGACCAAGGTGCACCGCGAGGCCGTGCGCTTCGCCAAGAGCGACTACGACATCCTCCTGATCGGCCACGACGGCCACGAGGAGGTCGAGGGCACCTCCGGCGAGGCCCCCGAGCACATCCAGGTGGTGAACAGCCCCGACGAGGTCGACCAGGTCGTCGTCCGCGACCCGGACAAGGTGGTGTGGCTGTCCCAGACCACCCTCAGCGTGGACGAGACCCTCGAGACCGTGCAGAAGCTGCGCGAGCGCTTCCCCTCCCTGCAGGACCCGCCCAGCGACGACATCTGCTACGCGACCTCCAACCGGCAGACCGCCATCAAGAAGATCGCCCCGGACGCGGACCTCGTGATCGTGGTGGGCTCGGCGAACTCCTCGAACTCCGTGCGCCTCAAGGAGGTCGCCCTCGAGTACGGCGCCCGCCGCGCCGAGCGCGTGGACTTCGCGAACCAGGTGGACGAGGCCTGGTTCGAGGGCGTCGCCACCGTGGGCGTCACCTCCGGGGCCTCCGTGCCGGAGGTCCTCGTGAAGGACGTGCTGCGCCTGCTCGCCGACTACGGCTACGGCGAGGTCGAGGAGGTCGTCACCGCCGAGGAGGACGTGCTGTTCTCCCTGCCCAAGGAGCTGCGCGCCCGGCTCACCGCCGCCGGGGACACCTCCCACCGGCTCGGCGGCCGGGGAGCCCGCCCCACCCGCTGACCGGCCGGTCGGTCCCCGCCCACGGAGCCGCCCGTCCGGCAGCCCGTCCGCCGAGCCGTCCGGCGGCCCGTCCGCGGCGCCGTCCGGCGGCAGCGCCGCGGACGGCCCCGCGCCCTCAGCCCGCGGCCCGCTCGCCGAGCCGCTGCGGCACGGCCCCGTCCGGGCCGGTGCGGCCCGGACGCCCCCCGGCCTTCGGCGGGGTCACGGCCTCCGGCGGCGTCCCGGCCTCGGGCGGGGCCGCGGACTCCGGCGGCTGCGCCGCCGCGGTGAACTCCGGGGCCGTGAGCGGGCGCGGGGCCACCACGAGCGGACGGGTGACCAGCCGCTCGTCCTCCGCGAGCGTGGGGTCGAGGTCGTTGATCCGCCGGGCCGTGGGGAACACCCGGGTCTCCACGGAGCCCGTGAGCCGGTTGTAGGTCTCCACCGACTTCTGCAGCGACCGGCCCATGTCGTCGAGGTGCTTGCCGACCGTGCCCAGCCGCTCGTAGAGCTGGCGGGAGAGGTCGAAGAGCTCCTTGGCGTTCTCGGTGAGCCCGTTCTGCCGCCACGTGAAGGCGACCGCCTTGAGCGAGGCCAGCAGCGAGACCGGGGAGACGAGCGCCACGTTGCGGCCCGCGGCGTGGTCCAGCAGGGTCGGGTCCGCGTCCAGGGCCGCGGACAGCGCCGACTCGGCGGGCAGGAAGCACAGCACCAGCTCGGGGGAGGAGTCCCGCGCCTCCCAGTACTTCTTCGAGGCCAGCGCGTCCACGTGCCCGCGCACGGCCTTGGCGTGGCCGGCCAGCTGGGCCCGTCGCCCGGCGTCGTCCTCGGCGTCCTGGGCGCGCAGGTAGGCGGTCATGGGCGCCTTGGCGTCCAGGACGATGTCGCGGCCCCCCGGCAGGTGCACGACCATGTCCGGGCGGATCGCGCTGCGCTCGCCGTCCGCGGTGGTGCCGGTGGAGGCGACCTGCTCCCGGAAGTCGACGTGCGCCGTCATCCCCGCGGCCTCGACCACCCGGCGCAGCTGCACCTCGCCCCACGTGCCCCGGGCGGAGCCCGAGCGCAGGGCGGAGGACAGGGACGTGGTGGCGGTGCGCAGGTGGTCGCCGACCTCGCGGGTGTGGGCGAGGGCCTGGGTGATGCCTCCGTACTGCTCGGCCCGGTCCCGCTCGAGCGCGCTCACGTGCTCCTCGACCGAGCGCAGCTGGTGGGCCACCGGCGCCAGGGCCCGCAGCACGTTGTTGTCCTGCACGGAGCGGGCGTCGGACTCCCGCAGCCGTTCCTCGAGCTGGGCGCGCGCCTCGACGGCCGCCGCCCGCTCGCCGGCCAGGTCCACGAGCCGGTCCTGGACGGCGGCGAGCTCGGCCTGGAGCCCGGTCCGCTCCTCCGCCGCCGTCCGCAGCTCCCGGGCGGCGCGGGCCCGGGCGACGGCGGCGCCCAGGAGGGCGCCCACGAGCAGGGCGAACAGGACGAGGACGACGACGAGGCTCACGGTCATGCCCAGCAGTGTGGCACGCCGGCCGGACACCGCACGGCAGCGGCGCCCGGCGCCGCCCGCTCCGCGGGGCGGGCGGTGAGCGCTCAGCGCCGGACCGTGGTGCGGCGCGCGGCCAGCAGCACCACCACGGCGAGGACCACCGTCCAGAGCCCGGCGTTGAGCAGCAGCGCCCACAGGGGGTCGGACTCCACGGGAGGCCCGCTGGTCGCCACCACGTCGCCCTCCACGAGCGGGTACCGGGCCAGCCCGGCGAGGCCGTAGAGCGGGGTGAAGCGCGCGATGTCGAGCATCACCCCGGTGAGGGGGACGAAGAGGTTGCCGAAGAAGCTGAGCACCACGAGCATCCCGGAGGCCGCTCCCACCGCGGACTCGGAGCGGAACAGCAGTCCGGCGGCCAGCCCGTAGAGGGCGAACACCGAGGACCCGGCCACCACGATCACGGCGGTGACGGGCCAGCGCCAGCCGCCCAGCTCGGCACCGGTCAGGGCCCCCACCGTGTAGACCACGAGGACGGGCAGCACGGCCATGGTCAGGGCCACGGCCACCTTGGCCAGGACGTACCCGTGCCGCGGGGCCGGGGTGAGCCCGATCTGCCGGCCCCAGCCGCGGGCCTGCTCCACGGCCGCGGACCCGGCGATGGAGGTGGTCGCGGTGACCGCCCCGTAGACCGCCATGGAGATCATGTTGTACCCGCCGGCGTTGCCGTGGCCCACGGGCAGGTCGGAGAAGTCCCCGAGCGCCGTGAACATCACGTACAGCACGGCGGGCAGGACCACGATGAAGAAGGTGTTCTCGACCATGCGCACGGTGCGGCGCAGGTCGTGGGCGGCGTAGGCGATGCTCATGGTGCTCGTCCTCCTGAGGGCGGAGCCGGGCGCGGTCCCGCGGGCGGGGTCGGTCGGCGGGGTCAGTCGGCGGTGAGGCCCAGGAAGGCCTCCTCGAGGCCGGCGTGGGTGATCTCGAGCTCGCTCGCCCCCGGGGTCGCGAGCAGGTGCCGGGCGATGGCGTCGGTGTCCGGTCCGGTGAGCCGCTGCCGCCCGCCGGCGGGCGGCAGCGGGGCCGCCCCCGGGACGACGACGGGTCCCGGACCCGCCCAGCGGAAGCTGACCACCCGGTGGCCGGCCATGGCCTGCACCTGCGCGGTGGGGGCGTCCGCGACCACCCGCCCGCCCTTGAGCACCACGGTGCGCGCGGCGAACTCCTCCGCCTCGCCGAGGTAGTGGGTCGCGAACACCACCGTCCGGCCGCGCTCCGCCTCGGCGTGCATCGCGGCCCAGAAGTCCCGCCGGGCGCCGACGTCCATCCCGGCGGTCGGCTCGTCCAGGACCAGCAGGTCCGGCTCGGGCAGCAGGGCCAGCGCGAAGCGCAGCCGCTGCTGCTCCCCGCCCGAGCACTTGGAGACCTTCCGCCGCGCGAACCCGGCGGCCCCCGCCCGCTCCAGGGCCTCGTGCACGGGAAGGTGGTCGCGGTGCAGGGTCGCGACCATCGCGACGGTCTCGCGCACGGAGAGGTCGTCGAGCAGACCCCCGGTCTGGAGCACGGCGCCGATCCGTCCGGCCCGCACGCTCTCGCGCGGCGCGGCACCCAGGGTGCGCACGGTGCCGTCGTCGGGGTCGGTGAAGCCCAGCACCATGTCGAGGAGGGTGGTCTTCCCGGCGCCGTTGGGCCCCAGGAGCGCGACGACCTCGCCGCGCTCCACGCGCAGGCTCACGCCGTCCACGGCCCGGACCCGGCGCTCGCCGTGCCCGAAGCCCTTCCGGACCCCGGTGACGTCGACCGCGGGGGAGCCCTCGGCGACCGCGTGCCGCGCCGTCCTGGAAGCCGGGGAGGATCTCATGCCCCGACTCTGCTCCACCGCGGGCCGTCCCGGAAGCTCCGCGGGCCACGACACGCCCATGACCTCCGTCACGGGCCCCCAAGCCCGAGGGGCGTGCGGGCTCGCCCGGCCGGTAGGATGGTCTCCCGTGGCTCTTACTATCGGAATCGTCGGACTGCCCAACGTCGGCAAGTCCACCCTGTTCAACGCGCTGACCCGCAACACCGTCCTGGCGGCGAACTACCCGTTCGCGACCATCGAGCCGAACATCGGCGTGGTCAACCTGCCGGACCCGCGGCTGGACCGGCTCGCGGAGATCCACGGCTCGGAGCGGATCCTGCCCGCGACCGTGTCCTTCGTGGACATCGCCGGCATCGTCAAGGGCGCGTCCGAGGGGGAGGGCCTGGGCAACCAGTTCCTCGCCAACATCCGGGAGGCCCACGCCATCGCCCAGGTGGTCCGGGCCTTCGACGACCCGGACGTCATCCACGTCGACGGCGAGGTCGACCCCGCCTCGGACATGGAGACGATCAACACCGAGCTGATCCTCGCCGACCTGCAGACCCTCGAGAACGCGATCCCGCGCCTCGAGAAGCAGGTCAAGATCAAGAAGGCCGACCCCGCCAAGCTCGCCGCCATGCAGCAGGCGCAGACGATCCTCGAGCGCGGGGACACCATCTTCGGGGCCGCCGAGCAGGAGAAGCTCGAGGTCGACCAGCTGCGCGACCTCAGCCTGCTCACCGCCAAGCCCTTCATCTACGTCTTCAACGCCGACGACGGCGTGCTCGGCGACGAGGCGAAGCAGCAGCAGCTGCGCGAGCTCGTGGCGCCGGCCGACGCCGTGTTCCTCGACGCGAAGCTCGAGGCGGAGCTCGTGGAGCTCGACGAGGACGAGGCGAAGGAGATGCTGGAGATGTCCGGGCAGGAAGAGGCCGGTTTGGACAAGCTCGCCCGCACGGGGTTCTCCACCCTGGGGCTGCAGACCTACCTCACGGCCGGCCCTAAGGAGTCCCGGGCCTGGACCATCCCCGTGGGTGCCACCGCCCCGCAGGCGGCCGGGGTCATCCACACCGACTTCGAGCGCGGCTTCATCAAGGCCGAGATCGTCTCCTTCGAGGACCTCGACGCCGCCGGCTCCATGGCCGAGGCCAAGGCCGCCGGAAAGGTCCGGATCGAGGGCAAGGACTACGTCATGCGCGACGGCGACGTGGTGGAGTTCCGCTTCAACGTCTGAGCGCCGGGGTCCGCACCGGCGCACCCGTCACTCGTGTCCGGGCCGCCTGCGGTACTGCTTGGTCTCGGAGCGCCGGCGCTTGACCTCGAGCCGCCGGCGGCGCGACCCGCGCGTGGGCCGGGTGGGGCGCCGGACGGGATCCGGGACCAGGGCATCGCGCAGGAGCGTGGCCAGGCGCTGTCTCGCCGCCGTGCGGTTGCGGCGCTGCGCACGGTGCTCCGCGGCGCTGACGGTGAGCACGGTGCCCGTGAGCCTCCCGGCGAGCCGGTCGAGGACGAGGGCGCGCTGACTGTCGGTGAGTGCGCTCGTCGTCCCCAGGTCGAGGGAGAGCTGCACCCGCGAGTCGGAGGTGTTCACGCCCTGGCCACCGGGTCCCGAGGCATGGGAGAACTGCTCGACCAGCTCTCCCGCCGGCACCCTGAGGCCGCGGGGCGCGCCGGGGCCCGGGGGAACGTGCAGATCGTCCATCCGACGATTGTCCCGCATGCGCGGCGTCGGGCGCGCCTGCGGGCCCGTCAGATCCGTCGGCCAGCAGGCCCGGGCGCCGTCATCCCGGCACGTACCGCCGCGCCACGGCTTCCGGGCCGAGGTCCGGCCGGTCAGAGCGGCCGGTGCCCTGCGTCCTCCTCCGGCGGTGCCTCCGCCCCGAGGTAGTCCTCGACGTCCACGAGCACGGCCGGGCCGGACTGCGCGACCTGCAGGGCGACGGCGAGGCTCGCCACGTCGTCCTGGGCCAGGGGCTGCTCGGGCAGGTCCACCGCGTAGCGGGCCTCGCCGTCGACGAGCACCGGAGTGATGTGGGCGGTGCCGCTCGTGAGGTCGACGGCGGTCGCGGGGGCGATCGCGTCACCGTCCTCGGCGGCCGGGCGGTCGTCAGGGGGTGCGGGGGAGCTCATGGGATCCGTCCTGTCGTTCGGGGTGCTGTCAGGCTACTGCCTGATCCGCTGAGCGCAATGGGTCCGGGGCTCCGCGGCGTCCCGGGTCGAGGCCCGGGGCCTGCCGGCCGGCCCCCTGGCCTCCGGTCCGGCCGGCCCCGGCTCAGCGCAGGGCGCGCTTGATGTCGGCGCGCTCCTTCTCCAGCTTGCGCACCCGGTGACCGAGCTTGAAGAGCCGGACGGAACCGACGAGTCCCATGATGAGCGCGCCGGCGACGGCCGCGAGGAGCATGGCGACGCCGAGGGGGAGGCTGAACGTCCAGCCCATGTAGGTGAAGTCCGCCGGGACGTTGTTCTGCAGGATGAAGATCAGCAGCAGGATCAGGACCAGCAGTCCCAGGATCAGGGCCGTCCACATGGCTCCCGAGACGCCCTGCTTCTGGTGCTCGTCCAGCGCCGGGTCCGTGCCGACGCGCTGCCGGGCGGCCGGCTCCCGGCCGGCCGCCGGTGCTGCCGGGCCGGACCCGTCCGGCGCCGGTGACCGCGGCTCCTCCCCGGGGGCGGGTGCGGGCCGGTCCGGGTCGGGGGACTCTGGGGTGCGGGCCATGACGGTTCTCTCCCTGCTCGCGGTCGGATCGCGGTGTGCTGTGGTCCTCACCGTAGTCCTGCCGGGCGCGCCGCTGAAGACCCGCCGCGGCTCAGCGGGCCGGGAGCACCCGGCCGAGGAACCGGTCCACCGCGGCGGGCAGCAGCGCGAGCGTGTCCGCCTGGTCCACGGCCGCGGTGCGGCCGACCCTCAGGGCGTGGTCCGCGCCCTCCACGGGCACGACCTCGACCGCCGGCGCGCCGGCCGCCGCGGCCCCGACCTCGTCCGGCGTGCCGAAGGCGTCCCGTCCGCCCTGCAGCACGAGCACGGGGACCTCGGGGCGCAGCAGCTCCTCGGCCCGGGAGCGCTCCGGGCGGCCCGGCGGGTGCAGGGGGAAGGCCAGGCAGACGACGGCGGACGCGCCCACCGCGGCGGCCGTGCGGCACGCCACGCGCGCGCCCGCGCTGCGGCCGCCGACGACGACGGGCACCCCGGCGGCCAGTTCGGCCACGGCCGGCAGGGCGGCCAGCCACCCGGTGTCGAGGGCGGCCGGGCGCGGAGCGACCCTCCGGCCGGCCAGGACCCACGGCTGCTCGTGGCGCGCGACCGTGACGCCGTGGCGGGGGAGCTCCTCGGCGAGCACGGTGAGATCGGGGGCTCCGGCGCCCCCGCCGGCGCCGTGCCCGAGCCACAGCAGCGCCGTGGGGTCCTCGGCGGGGGAGACCAGCAGGCGTCCCGGGCCGGTCTCGGTGGGCACGGTGAGCTCGGTCGGTCGGGGCATGGCCTCCACGGTAGCCGGGCGGCCGTCGCAGTGCGGGGCGCACGCTCCCCGGCCCTGTGCGGACCTCGTGCGGATGCGCCGGTCCCCCGCCCCGGCCCGGCGGGTGCCCGCCGGGCCGGGGCGGGGCCTAGCATGTCGGCATGGCATCCCCGCACGCGTCCGGCGGCGCCCGGCCCGGCCGAGCGGACCTCGAGGCCGCCCGGAACACGACCCTGCCCGACCTGCTGGGCCCGGACGTGCGGCTGCTGATCTGCGGCATCAACCCGAGCCTGTGGGCCGCGGCCACCCAGGCGCACTTCGCCCGGCCGGGCAACCGCTTCTGGCCGGCCCTGCACGACGCCGGGCTCACCGGCCCGCTCGTCGACTGCTCGGCCGGGATGAGCGCCGAGGACCGGGAGCACGTGCTGGACCGGGGCCTCGGCATCACGAACCTGGTGCGCCGGGCCACGGCCCGGGCGGACGAGCTGGACCCCGCCGAGTTCGTGGCCGGCCGGGAGCGGCTGGCCGGGCTCGTCGCCGAGCTGCGCCCTGCGGTCGTCGCGGTCGCCGGCGTCACCGCCTACCGGCACGCCTTCGCGGAGCCGAGGGCCGCGCTCGGGCGCCAGGACCGGGACCTGGCCGGGGCGCAGCTCTGGGCGCTGCCCAGCCCCAGCGGGCTCAACGCCCACGCGTCCCGGGCGGGCCTGGCCGCCGCGTTCGCCGAGGCGGGACGGGCGGCGGGCCTCCTGCCTTCCCGGCCGCCGTTTTGACCGGCCGCGGCGGGCGGCTCAGACGAAGAGGAGCAGGCTCACGGCCATGACCGCCATCCCGGCCACCAGCCCGTAGACCGACAGGTGGTGCTCGCCGTACTCCTGGGCCGTGGGCAGCAGCTTGTCCAGGGAGATGAAAACCATGATCCCGGCCACGCCCGCGAACACGACGCCGAAGACGACGTCGTCGAGGAACGGCCGCAGGACGAGGTACCCGAGCACCCCGCCGACCGGTTCCGCGAGGCCCGAGAGGAACGCCCAGCGGAACGCCCTCCGGCGGCTTCCCGTGGCGGAGTAGATCGGCACCGCCACGGAGATCCCCTCGGGGATGTTGTGCAGGGCGATGGCCACCACCACCGGGATCGCCACGGACGGCTCCTGCATGGCCACCACGAAGGTCGCGAAGCCCTCGGGGAAGTTGTGGATCGCGATCGCCACCGCGGTCATCGTGCCCATCCGCATCAGCCGGCGCTGCCGCCCGGCGTCGTCGTGCGGGTACTCGTGCGGATTGGCCCGGGCGGGCACGAGCCGGTCGATCACCGCGATCAGGGCGATGCCACCGAAGAACCCGCCCGCCGTGGCCCACGCCCCGGAGCGATCCCCGAGCTCCGCGACCAGGGCGACCTGGGCCTTGACGAAGATCTCGATCATGGACACGTAGATCATCACGCCGGCCGAGAAGCCGAGGCTCACCGCCAGGAACTTCGCGTCCGTGCGCCGGGTGACCAGGGCCAGGAAGGCGCCCGCCCCGGTGGCCAGACCCGCGAACAGCGTCAGGCCGAAGGCGAACAGCAGCTCGTTCACGGGCGCGTCGACTCCGTTCCTGACCGGGGTGGGGCGCTCGCAGTCTAGCGAACGGGACGAGCGCCCCCGGCCGCCGCCCGGCGGTGGGCCAGAATGGCCGGATGACGACGTCCACCGGAAGCACTGCGGGAGCGCACGACCGCCCGCCGGCCCTCCTCGCCGACCGGTACACGGCCGCATGGGAGCTGGTCCCCGACGGGCCCGCGCGGGACGACGGGGTCCTGGTCCTGCCGGTGCGCACCCGCGCCGGGGAACCGGCCGTGCTGCGGCTGGCCCCGCCGCGGCCCGGCGCCGAGCACGAGCACCTGGCCCTGCGCGTGTGGGGCGGGCGCGGGGCCGTGCGGCTGCTCCGGGCGGAGCCGGCGGACCGGGCGCTGCTGCTCGAGCGCACCGACGACCGGGACCTGCACGCGCTGCCGGTCCTGGAGGCCTGCCGCGTGCTCGGCGAGCTGACCCGCGTCCTCGCCCGGCCGCCGCGGCCCCCGTTCCCGCGGCTGTCGGGAACGGCCCGGCGGTGGCAGACGGAGCTGGCGGAGGCCGCGGAGCTGGACGCCCGGTTCCCGCGCCGCTTCCGCCTGCAGGCCGTCAAGAGCCTCGAGCGGCTCCGGCGCGACGACCTGGACGCGGCGCTCGTGCACCAGGACCTGCACTACGGGGCCGTGCGCGCGTCGGCGCGCGCCCCGTGGCTGGCCACCGGGGCCGACGCGGTGGTCGGCACCCCGGAGTTCGCGCTGGTCCCCGCCCTGTGGCACCGCGCGGAGGAGGCCGGCCGCGGCGGGGCGCTGGCCGCGGCCCTGGCGGACCGGATGGAGGCCCTCGTCCTGGCGGCCGGCGCCGACGAGGAGCGGCTCCGGGCGTGGACGCTCGTGCGGAGCACGGTGGCGGCCCGGGACGAGGTCCTCCGCCCCACCGGCGCCGCGCACCGGGAGATCAGCCGGCTGGTACAGCTGTGCAAGGCCGTGCAGCGGGGCGCGTGAGCCGCTCGAGCCCCGGCCGGGGCTCAGGCGGCGGGGGAGCGGCGGAAGCCCAGGTCCGCGGCGAGCGGGCGCCACGCCGCCACGAGCAGGGCGAGCGCGGTGGGCACGAGGACCGGGAAGCCCATCGCCAGGTAGCCCAGGGCCCCGAGCACCCCGCCGGCGAAGAAGAGCCCCACGAGCGCGGCCAGCAGCCTGAGCTTCCCGGCGTCGCCGGTCACCGGGTCCGTGTCCGCGAGCCGGTTGCGGTAGAGGAACTTGCCGAGCTCGATGCCGATGTCCGTGACCATGCCCGTCACGTGGGTGGTGCGGATCGTGGCGCCCGAGATCTTGGTGATCACCGCGTTCTGCAGCCCCATGGTGAAGGCGAGCACCGGGACGAACAGCAGGTCCCGGTGCTCCCAGGTCAGGCTCTCCGCCAGCAGCCCGAAGCCGAGCATGAGCAGGCCCTCGAGCAGCAGGACGTTGGCGTAGCGGCTGTGCAGCCCGCGGCGCCGAGCCCAGTTGAACATCAGCGCGCAGCACGCGGCCCCGCCCGTGAACGCGGCCACGGCCAGCGCGCCGAGCCCCACGAGCCGCAGGTCGCCCAGCACGAGGTGGTCGGCCACCATCGCGGTGAGCCCCGTCATGTGGGAGGTGTACACGGCCACGGCCACGAAGCCCACGGAGTTGAGCACCCCGGCCACGAGCGCGAGCAGGTAGGCGAGGTGCCGGTTGAGGGCGGGGGTGCGGCGGGGTCCCGCGACGTTGAGCAGATAGCGGTCGATCCGGGCCCTCATGCCGCGAGCCTAGCCCGCCGCACCGGGGGCGGGCCGCCGCACGGGCCGGGTCACGGGGCGGGCCCGGGCGCCCGGCGGTCAGTCGGAGCGGTCGCCGAGCGCCTCGACGGTCTCCGCGGCCAGGGCGAGGCCGGCACCGCTGTAGAGGTTGAAGACCGTGCGGACCCCGTGCCCGCGCAGCTCCTGCACCTCGTCGTCGTACTGCGCCACGGCGGCCACGGCCCCCGCGAACCCGGACTCCGTGAGCTGGCGCAGGGCCACGAGGTTGGAGCCGTGGAAGGGCATGGCCAGCACCGCGATCCGCACGTGGCCGGTCGCGATCACCCGCTCCCAGAACTCCTGGTCGGTCGCGTCGGCCTCCTGGACGTCGAAGCCCTGCGCCTGCAGCCGCGCCACACGGTCCGTGGCGTTCTCGATGCCCACCACGGCGAATCCGTGCTCGTCGGCGAGCTCCCGGTAGGCCGCCTGCCCCACCCGGCCCATGCCGAGCACCAGGACCTCGGCGTGGCCGATGTCGATGGGGCGGTCCTCCGGGTGCAGCTTCTCGTCGGGGTGCTCCGGCAGCCGCCGGGCGAGGACGCTGGTCAGGGAGGAGCCGCGCCGGTTGACCAGGGCCGAGACCACGAAGCTCAGGGCGACCGCCACGGAGAGCATCACCAGCCAGTCCTCGTCGAACATCCCGGCCGAGACCCCGATGGCCCCCACGATCAGGGCGAACTCCGAGTGGTTGCCCAGGGCCAGGCCCGTCCGCAGCGACGTGCGACGGCGCAGCCCGAACCCCCAGAGCAGGAGCACGAACAGCATCGCCTGGACCGGGAGGAGGCCCAGCAGCAGCGCGCCCATGGTGACCATCTCCAAGGTCGGCATCCCGTGGAAGCCGATCGAGACGAAGAAGGCGACCAGCAGGAGGTCCTTGAGGGTGAACAGGGTGCGGGACAGCTCCCCGGCGTTGGCGTGGGAGGCCAGGAGCATGCCGACCAGCAGCGCCCCGAGATCTCCCTTGAGGCCCACCGAGGAGAAGGCGATGTAGCCGGGCACCAGGGCCATGACGATCCCGAACAGGGCCTGCAGCTCCCCGTGCCCGATCCGGTCCCAGATCCGGCGGAACAGCCACGCCGCCGGGAGCAGCAGCAGCAGGGCCGCGGCCCACGGGCTCGGCGGGTGCTCGCTCGTGACCGTGATGAACGCGACGGCGGCGATGTCCTGGATGATGAGGATGCCGATCGCCACGCGCCCGTAGAGGGACGTGGTCTCGCTGCGCTCCTCGAGCACCTTGAACACCAGCACGGTGCTGGAGAAGGACAGGGCGAACCCGGCCAGCAGCAGCGCGCGGAGGTTCTCGCCCGGCAGCTGCAGTCCCACCAGCATGAGCACGCCCAGGAACCCCGCTCCGAGGGCCGTGCTGAGGACCATGTGGATCCCGGCGGTCCCCCAGATCTCCTTGCGCAGCAGCGACCGGGCGTCGAGCTTGAGCCCGATGCCGAACAGCATGAGGGTCACCCCGACGTCGGCCAGCTGGTCGAGCTCGGGGAGCCGCTCCACGCCCAGGCCGTTGAGCACGAAGCCCGCGGCCAGGAAGCCCACCAGGGGCGGCAGCCGGAGCAGGACCGCGAGGGCGCCGGCGCCGAAGGCGACGACCAGGTACACGGCGACCGTTGTCACAGCAGGCTCCCTCGCCGGGGGTGGGGACCCTTCCAGTCTAGGGGCGCGGCGGAGCCCGGGCGGGGCCGGGACGGCATGCGCCGGTCCGGCCCCGCCCGGTCCGCCGAGCGCCTACAGTGGTCGCAGCACGGGGCGGCGAGGGAAGGACCGGAGCATGCAGGAGAGCGAGCGGACCGGGGGCGCCGGGGCCGTGCTGACGCGGTCCCAGCGGCTGGACCGGCTGCCGTTCACCACCCAGCACCGGAAGCTGCTCGTCGGCTCCGGTGTCGGCTGGGCCCTGGACGCCATGGACGTGGGCCTCATCTCGTTCGTGATGGCCGCGCTCGCCCAGGAGTGGGGCCTGGGCTCCGGGGAGCTGTCCCTGCTCGCCTCGATCGGCTTCGTGGGCATGGCCGTGGGCGCCAGCCTCGGCGGGCTCCTGGCCGACCGGCTCGGCCGGCGCCAGGTCTTCGCCCTGACCCTGCTGGTCTACGGCCTGGCCACCGGCG
Source organism: Kocuria oxytropis (assembly GCF_040981195.1). Lineage (NCBI taxonomy): Bacteria > Bacillati > Actinomycetota > Actinomycetes > Micrococcales > Micrococcaceae > Kocuria > Kocuria oxytropis. Next base: position 61,771 of record NZ_JAVFXA010000002.1, read on the forward strand.
CGTCCGCGCTCGCCGGCTCCCTCGCCGCGCTCGTGGTCCTGCGCTTCGTGGTGGGCCTCGGCCTCGGTGCCGAGCTGCCCGTCGCCTCGACCCTCGTCTCCGAGTACGCCCCCCGCCGGATCCGCGGCCGCGTGGTGGTGGTCCTCGAGTCCTTCTGGGCCGTCGGCTGGGTCCTCGCCGCGCTCGTGGGCTACTTCGTGGTGCCCTCCTCCCCGGACGGCTGGCGCTGGGCGCTGGTCGTGGGCCTCGTCCCGGCCCTCTACGCCGTGGTCGTGCGCCGGGCCCTGCCGGAGTCCGTGCGCTTCCTCGAGCACCGGGGCCGGACGGACGAGGCGGAGGCCGCGGTGCGCGCGTTCGAGGGCGCCCGGCCCCTGGGCCGCTCCCGGGCCGAGACCGCGGAGCAGGCCCGGGCCGCCGAGCAGTCCCCGCCGGTCCGCGCCACGGGGCGGGCCGGGATCTGGAGCCGGGCGCTGCGGAGGCGCACGGCGGCGCTGTGGACCGTCTGGTTCTGCATCAACTTCGCCTACTACGGGGCGTTCACCTGGTTGCCCACGCTCCTGCTCCAGCAGGGCCTCACCCTGACGACGTCCTTCGGCTACGTCCTGGTCATCACGCTCGCGCAGCTGCCCGGCTACGCCGCGGCCGCCTGGCTCATCGAGGTCTGGGGGCGGCGGATCACCCTGGCCGTGTTCCTCGGGGGCTCCGCGGCGAGCGCCGTGCTGTTCGGGATCGTGTCGATGGGCAGCATCGTGCTCCCGTGGCAGGTGATCGGCTCCGGCATGGCGCTGTCCTTCTTCAACCTGGGCGCGTGGGGCGCGCTCTACGCGATCGGCCCGGAGCTCTATCCCACCGCGCTGCGCGGGACGGGGACCGGGGCGGCGGCCGCCTTCGGCCGGATCGCCTCGATCCTGGCGCCCCTGGCCGTGCCGGTGCTGCTCGTGCTCGGCGGGGAGGACTACGACGTGGTGACCGTCTTCGCCGTGTTCGGCGCGGCCTTCCTCGTGGCCGCGGTCTCCGCGTTCGCCTTGCCCGAGCAGCGGGGACGGGCCCTGCAGTGACCGCCCCCGTCGTCCTGACCGACCGCGAGATCGGCCTCGCGCGGCTCGCGGCCCACGGGCTCGTGCGGCCCGAGGACGTGGCGCCCGAGGACGTGGTGCGCGCCCTCGGGGCCGTCCAGGCGCAGGACCTGCCCGGCGCCCTGGTCTCGGTCGGCCTGCGGCGGGCCGGCGGGTCCGCCGGCCTGCGGCAGGCCTTCGACGACGGCCGGATCGTGCGCACCTGGCCGATGCGCGGGACCCTGCACCTGGTGCCCGCCGAGGAGCTGCGGGACTGGCTGGCGGTGCTGGGTCCCCGCACCGTCGCCTCGACGGCCGCCCGCCGCCGTGCCCTGGGCATCGACGAGCGGCTGGACGCGGCCCGGGAGGCCGCGCTCGCCGCGCTGCGCCACGGCCCGCAGCCCCGCGCGCGCCTGCACGGCGCGTGGGAGAAGGCCGGGCTGCTGGGGGAGCCGGGCCGGGGCTACCACCTGATGCTCGCCCTGCACCTGGACGCGACCCTGTGCATGGGCCCGCTGAGCGCGGACGCGCGGGACCAGCTCGTGGTCCCCGTGGCGGACTGGATCCCGGCGGCGGGGGAGGAGGCGGCCGGGCCCGGGGCGGGCGCCGGCGGCGCCCCGCCCGTCGTCGCGCGCTGGGTCCGCCGGTACCTGCGCGGCCACGGCCCGGCCTCCGTGGCGGACGCCGCCCGGTGGGCGGCCCTGCCGCGCTCCGCGGTGCGCGAAGCCCTGGTCGGTCTGGACGGTGTCGTGGCCGTGCACGACCGCGCCGGGCGCGAGCTGTGGTGCGCCCCCGAGGTGCTGGACGGCCCCGCCCCCGGCGACCGGCGGGCCGCCGGGGTCTTCCTGCTGCCGCCCTTCGACGAGTTCGTCCTGGGCTACGGGGACCGGTCCCACGTGCTGGCCCCGGAGCGGGAGAGCAGCATCGTCCCCGGCGGCAACGGCGTCTTCAAGCCCACCGTCGTGGCCGGCGGGCGGATCGTGGGGACCTGGAGCCGCGCCCGCCGCGCCGGGGGGCCCGCGCTCGTGCTCGACCCGTTCGAGGAGCTCTCGCCCGCGCGCCGCCGGGCCGCCGAACGGGCCTTCGCGCGGCTGCCGGCGCTCTGAGCCGAGACGAACCCTGTATGGGTCCGGAGGGCCGGGAGGTGGTCCGGCTCACCCGGCCCTCGGTAGGGTGAGGCCATGATCAATCCCGCCCGCCTGCACTCGGACCTCTCCCGCCTCGGCCGCGAGACCGAGATGTTCCTGGCCACCGCCGCGTCCCTGTCCGACGACGAGCTGGCCGCTCCCTCGCTGTGCGAGGGGTGGCGCCGCGCCGACGTCGTGGCGCACCTCGCCTCCAACGGGCGCGCCCTCGTGAAGCTCGTCGACTGGGCCGTCACCGGGCAGGAGCAGGCTCCCTACGCCTCGGCCGAGGCCCGCAACCAGGAGATCGCCGAGCTGGCCGCCCTGCCCCGCGAGGAGCTGGTCGAGAAGGCGCGCGAGTCCGCGGCCTACTTCGCCGAGCAGTCCCAGCGCCTGGCCGGTGAGCTCGCGGTCGAGGAGGTGCACCTGCACGGCAAGCAGATCCCCGCGACCTCCATCGTGGCGCTGCGCATCGCCGAGGTCGTCGTCCACCACCACGACCTCGACACCGCCTGGACCATCGAGGAGGCCGACCCCGACTCGCTGCTCAACGCCCTCGAGGCGGCCGTGCGCACGATGCGCGCGAAGGGCGCCCCCGGCATGACCCTGGTCACCGAGGAGCGCGACGAGTGGGTGATCGGGGACGGCGCCCTGCGGGTCGAGTCCGACCGGGAGGGCCTGCTCGGCTGGCTGGCCCGCGGCGACGACGAGAACGTCGAGGCGGACGGACCCCTGCCGGTGCTGCCCTCCTGGTGAGCGGGCACCCCGTGCGCAGCTGGTGGCTCGCGGCGCTGGTCCTGCTGGTGACCGGCGCCGCCGTGGCCGTCCGGCTGGGGCGCGGAGAGCTCGGCGAGGCGGGCGTCGCCGTTCTGGCGGGGGCGGTGGGAGTCGCGGTCTGCTCCCCGCTGGTCTTCCCGCGCCGGGGCGCCGCTGCGGACGCCGTGACCGTCTACTACCGTCCCGGCTGCGGGTACTGCCTGCGCCTGCGCCTGTCCCTCGGCTCCCGCGCCCGGCGGGCACGCTGGGTCGACATCTGGGCGGATCCGCAGGCGGCCGCCTACGTCCGGTCCGTCAACGGGGGCGACGCCACCGTGCCGACCGTCGTGCTCGACGGGGTCCCGCACACCAATCCGTCCCCCGCCCTGGTCCGGGCCGCGCTGGCGCGGCAGGCGTGAGCCCGCCCGCCGCGCCGGTCCCCGGACGGGCGGGTGCCCTCCCCGAACGCCCCCGCCGCCGAGGTCGCGGCCGGGGCGCCGCGCCGGAGCCGCGGGGGTCGGCGGGGTCACAGGCACCCGGGGTGCCGCCGCGGCGGTCCTCCGGGGTAGAATGGTCGACGGCCCGCTGTGCGGGCGCTCCCGCCCGGGTCCCTCCGGGTGTGCGGCGGCGCCCCGGCCGCACCCATCGGGAGGGCTGCACCTCCCCCCGCATCTCCACCCGAAGAGAGACCCACGCGTATGCCTGTCACCTCCACCACCGCCCAGCGCGCCGACCTCCGCAACGTGGCCATCGTGGCCCACGTCGACCACGGCAAGACCACCATCGTGGACGCGATGCTCCAGCAGACGCACGCGTTCTCGTCCCACGGTGAGGTCGAGGAACGCGTGATGGACTCCGGTGACCTGGAGCGCGAGAAGGGGATCACGATCCTCGCCAAGAACACCACGGTGTTCTACGACGGCCCCTCCGCCGAGGGGGAGACCATCACCATCAACGTCATCGACACCCCGGGCCACGCCGACTTCGGCGGCGAGGTCGAGCGCGGCCTGTCCATGGTCGACGGCGTCGTGCTGCTCGTGGACGCCTCCGAGGGGCCGCTGCCGCAGACCCGTTTCGTGCTGCGCAAGGCCCTCGAGGCGAAGCTGCCCGTGATCCTCGTGGTCAACAAGGTCGACCGCCCGGACGCGCGGATCGAGGAGGTCGTGCACGAGTCCATGGACCTGCTGCTGGGCCTGGCCTCGGACATCTCCGAGGACGACCCCGACCTCGACCTGGACGCCGTCCTGGACGTGCCCGTGGTCTACGCCGCGGGACGTGACGGCCGGGCCTCCCTGACGCAGCCCGAGAACGGCGGCCTGCCGGACAACGAGGACCTCGAGCCGCTGTTCGCCACGATCATCAAGCACGTGCCGGCGCCCTCCTACGACCCCGAGGGCGTGCTCCAGGCGCACGTGACCAACCTGGACGCCTCCCCGTTCCTGGGCCGTCTCGCGCTGCTGCGCATCTTCAACGGCACCCTCCGGAAGGGCCAGACCGTCGCCTGGGCCCGGGCCGACGGGGAGCTGAAGAACGTGCGGATCTCCGAGCTGCTGGCCACCAAGGGACTGGACCGGGTCCCGGCCGAGTCCGCCGGGCCCGGCGAGATCGTGGCCGTGGCCGGGATCGAGGACATCACCATCGGGGAGACCCTCACGGACCCCGAGAACCCGCAGCCCCTGCCGCTGATCACGGTGGACGATCCCGCGATCTCCATGACCATCGGCATCAACACCTCCCCCCTGGCCGGCCGCGCCAAGGGCACCAAGGTCACCGCGCGCCAGGTCAAGGACCGCCTCGACAAGGAGCTCGTCGGCAACGTCTCCCTCAAGGTGCTCCCCACCCAGCGCCCCGACGCCTGGGAGGTGCAGGGCCGCGGCGAGCTGGCCCTGGCGATCCTGGTGGAGCAGATGCGCCGCGAGGGCTTCGAGCTGACCGCGGGCAAGCCCCAGGTGGTCACGAAGACCGTCGACGGAAAGGTGCACGAGCCCTACGAGCACATGACCATCGACGTGCCGGACGAGTTCCTCGGCGCCGTGACCCAGCTGATGGCCGGCCGCAAGGGCCGCATGGAGGCCATGGCCAACCACGGCACCGGCTGGGTGCGGATGGAGTTCAAGGTCCCCGCGCGCGGCCTGATCGGCTTCCGCACCAAGTTCCTCACCGAGACCCGCGGCGCGGGCATCGCGTCCTCCTACGCCGACGGCTACGAGCCGTGGGCCGGGGACATCGAGTACCGCACCAACGGCTCGATGATCGCCGACCGCGCCGGCGTGGTCACCCCGTTCGCGATGATCAACCTGCAGGAGCGCGGCGCGTTCTTCGTGGAGCCCACCTCCGAGGTCTACGAGGGCATGATCGTGGGCGAGAACGCCCGCGCCGACGACATGGACGTGAACATCACGAAGGAGAAGAAGCTCACCAACATGCGTGCGGCGTCCTCCGACACCTTCGAGAACCTCACGCCCCCGCGCAAGCTCACCCTCGAGGAGTCCCTCGAGTTCGCCCGCGAGGACGAGTGCGTGGAGGTCACCCCGGACGCGATCCGCATCCGCAAGGTGATCCTCGACGCCAACGAGCGCCTGAAGGCCAACCGGGCCCGGGCCCGCGCCTGATCCCGGACCGCAGCGGCAGCAGCACACCAGGCCCGGCCGTGACCCAGCCCGTCCCGTACTACCCCGAGCAGGGCGCCCTCGTGCGCGAGGACGCCCTGCCGGGGCTGCTGCCCCCGGGGCTGCGCCCGGAGGACGCCCGGCTGCTGTTCGTGCACGCCCACCCGGACGACGAGTCCATCGCCACCGGCGCCACCATGGGCCGGTACGCGGCGCTCGGAGCGCGGGTCGTGCTGCTCACGATGACCCGCGGCGAGCGCGGGGAGGTCATCCCCGAGCCGCTGCGCGCGCTCGAGGTCGGCCGCCCGGAGTGCACCGACGACGGGACGGCCCTGGGCCGCCACCGCACGGGCGAGCTGGACGACGCCGCGGCGCGCCTGGGCGTGGCCGAACGCTTCTTCGCGGGGGAGCCCCCCGCCCTGGACCCCGCCGTCGGATTCGCCGGCGGCACGGGCTACTACCACGACTCCGGGATGTCCTGGGGTCCCGACGGCCGTGCGGCCCCCGCCCCGGACGCCTCCCCGCACAGTCTCACCGCGGCCTCCCCGGACGAGGCCGCCGCGCACGTGGCCGCCGCGGTCCGAGCCGTGCGACCCCACGTGCTCGTGACCTACGACGACGACGGCGGCTACGGCCACCCCGACCACGTCCGCACCTCCGCCGTCGCGGTGCGCGGCGCGGAGCTCGCCGCCCGGCCGGCGGCGGACGCGGGCGGCGAGCCCGCCGAGGCCTGGCGCACGCCCCTCGTGTGGGCCGTGGAGGGCGAGGCGCGGGCCGGGGACCCGCGGCCGCAGGCCGCGGTGCACGGCTCCGCCGAGCGCAAGCGGGCGGCGATGACCGCCCACGCCACCCAGCTCGTGCTGGCCGAGGACGGCTCCCGCTTCGCGCTGTCCAACGGGGTGTGGCAGCCGTTCAGCGCCCTGGAGACCTACCGGCTGCTTGCCGGGGACCCCGACGCGGTCGTCCCCGAGGAGGAGGAGCCCCGGCGCGCCCCCGCCTCCGTGGCCTCGGCCCTCGTGACCTCCGTGGCGGCCGGCGCCGTGGCGGCCTCCGTGGCCACGGTCCTGCACGGCGCCGCCTGGTACTCCGCCTCCGGGTGGTGGCTGCCCTGGGGCCTGCTCTTCGCCACGGCCCTGCTGCTCAGCGTGTCCCTGTGGGTGGGCACCGCCACCCGCCGCGTGTGGGCCGCCGCCGTCCCGGGTCTCATCGGCTACCTCGTCTCCTGGCTCTTCGCCTACGGCGGGGACGGCTCCGTGATCGTCGTGACGAACCCCGGCACGCCCGTGGGCGTCCTGGGCCTGGCCTGGTTCGTGCTGGTCTTCGCCGTGACCCTGCTCTCCGTGTTCATCACGGGACGCTGGCTGCGCGCCCGGCGCCGGGATACCGTCGCCGCCTGAGCCTCCGGCCCGCCGGACGACGCCCGGAGGAACCCGGCCCGGCGCCACCCCCCCACCGGCGCCACCCCCACCGGAGGCAGCCGGACCGGAGGCAGCCGGACCGCAGGCAGCCGGACGGGCGTCACCCGGACCGGATCGGGGCCCTCCGGAGCCGGTGGTGCTCAGCGCGGCCGTGGGGCCCGCCGCGGCGGCGCGGGCGGCACCACGCGCGCGGCCCGCACCGCGCCGGACGCGATCCGCACGTCCCCGCGGCGGGTGCGGACGGTGACGGATGCCCCGTCCGCCGAGACCAGCTCGCCCAGGGCGTCGGTGAGCGGCTTCCCTGAGGCGTCGCCGGCCGGCAGGGCGTAGCGCACGCTCACCCGGGTGCCGGGGCCCAGCCCGGTGAGCAGCTCCAGCGCCGGGGACGTGGCCCCGGACGCCGATGTTGAGCCGGATGTCGGATGCACCATGCCTGTCATCCTAGCCAGGGCACCGTGGCTAGACTGGTCGGAGCATCCCAGGAGAAAGGTTCGAACCGCCGTGACCTACGTCATCGCCCAGCCCTGTGTCGACGTGAAGGACAAGGCCTGCGTCGAGGAGTGCCCCGTCGACTGCATCTACGAGGGGGAGCGCTCGCTCTACATCCACCCCGACGAGTGCGTGGACTGCGGGGCGTGCGAGCCCGTGTGCCCCGTCGAGGCCATCTACTACGAGGACGACACCCCCGACGAGTGGGCCGACTACTACAAGGCCAACGTCGAGTTCTTCGACGACCTCGGCTCGCCCGGCGGCGCCGCGAAGCTCGGCAACACGCACACCGACCACCCCATGATCGCCGCGCTGCCGCCGCAGAACCAGGACGTCGCCCTGTGACGCAGGGGGACCGTCCCTTCGGCCTCGCCCTGCCCGACTACCCGTGGGACACCATGGCCCCGTACCGGGCCGTCGCCGCGGAGCACCCCGACGGGGTCGTGGACCTGTCCATCGGCACCCCCGTGGACCCCACGCCGCTGGTCGTCCAGGACGCCCTGGCCGCGGCCGCCGACGCCCACGGCTACCCGACCACCCACGGCACCCCCGCCCTGCGCGAGGCCGTCGTCGCGTGGTACGCCCGACGCCGTGGCGTGCCCGGGCTGGACCCCGCCGCGGTCATGCCCACGGTCGGCTCCAAGGAGCTGGTCGCCTGGCTCCCGCTGCTCCTGGGCCTGCGCCCGGGCGACGTGCTCGTGCGGCCCACCGTGGCCTACCCCACCTACGACATCGGCGCCGAGCTGGCGGGCGCCGAGGCCGTGGCGGCGGACGACCTCGACGAGCTCGGGGACGACGTGCGCTCCCGCGTGCGCATGGTGTGGCTGAACTCGCCCGCCAACCCCACCGGCATCGTCCGGGACGCCGGCTCGCTGCGCCGCGTGGTCGACCAGGCACGCGCCCTCGGGGCCGTCGTCGCCTCCGACGAGTGCTACGCCGAGCTGGGCTGGGGCGCCTGGGACGTCCAGCAGGGGGGCGCCCCGGTGCCGTCCGTGCTCGACCCCCGGGTCAGCGGAGGGGACCACTCCCTGCTGCTGTCCGCGTACTCGATGTCCAAGCAGTCCAACGCCGCCGGCTACCGGGCCGCGTTCCTCGCCGGCGACGCCCGGCTCATGGCGAGCCTGGTGAACTCCCGCAAGCACGCCGGGATGATCGTGCCCGCCCCGATCCAGGAGGCCATGCGGGCGGCCCTGGGGGACGACGCCCACGTCACCGCCCAGAAGGCGCTCTACCGGTCCCGCCGGGAGCGGCTCGTGCCCGCCGCCGAGGCCTTCGGGCTGCGGGTCGAGCACTCGGAGGCCGGGCTCTACCTGTGGTGCACGGCCGGGGAGGACACGTGGACCACGGTGCAGCGCTTCGCCGAGCGCGGCGTCGTGGTGGGCCCCGGGGTCTTCTACGGGACGGCCGGCGAGGGCCACGTGCGCCTGGCCCTCACCGCCACCGACGAGCGCATCGACGCCGCCGTGGCGCGCCTGGGCGGCGCCTGAGGCGCTCCCCGGCGCCCCCGGACACGGGCCCCCGGCGGCGCCGGGATTGGTCGCGGCGTGGACGGAGCGGGTAGGTTGGACCGTGACGATCGCTGTGTCCGGCGACACGGACGTGCTGCGCCACCGGCGGCGCCCGGCACGGCGGCCACGGGCACCGGACACCGACATCCACTCGCGGAGGACGAACATGACTGAGTCTGCACAGAAGACCGGGACGGCCCGGCTCGACTACGGCAACGGCAGCCCGCTCGAGCTGCCCATCCAGGACGCCACCGAGGGCAACCGCGGATACGCGATCACGAACATGCTCAAGGAGACCGGCAACGTCGCCTTCGACCCGGGCTTCATGAACACGGCGAACGCGCGCTCGGCCATCACCTACATCGACGGCAACAACGGGATCCTGCGGTACCGGGGCTACCCGATCGAGGAGCTCGCCCAGCACTCGAGCTTCATCGAGACCGCCTACCTCCTCGTCTACGGCGAGCTGCCCTCGGCCGGCGAGCTCGAGGAGTTCGACACCCGGATCCGCCGGCACACCATGGTCCACGAGGACCTCAAGAGCTTCTTCAACGGCTTCCCGCGCAACGCCCACCCCATGCCCGTGCTGTCCTCGGCGGTCTCCGCGCTGTCCACGTTCTACGCGGACTCCCTCGACCCCTTCGACGAGGAGCAGGTGGAGATCTCCACCATCCGGCTGCTCGCCAAGGTGCCCACGCTGGCCGCCTACGCGTTCAAGAAGTCCAAGGGCGAGCCGATGCTCTACCCGCAGAACGACCTGAACTACACGGAGAACTTCCTCCGCATGTGCTTCGGCGTGCCGGCCGAGGACTACGAGATCGACCCGGCGATGGCCAAGGCCCTGGACGTGCTGCTCATGCTGCACGCCGACCACGAGCAGAACTGCTCCACCTCCACCGTCCGGCTCGTGGGCTCCTCCCACGCCAACATGTTCGCCTCGGTGTCCGCGGGCATCAACGCCCTGTACGGCCCGCTGCACGGCGGCGCCAACGAGGCCGTGCTCGCGATGCTCAACCGGATCGAGACCGAGGGCGTCAAGCCCGAGGACTTCATGGAGCAGGTCAAGAACAAGGAGTCCGGCGCCCGGCTGATGGGCTTCGGCCACCGCGTGTACAAGAACTACGACCCCCGGGCGCGGATCGTGAAGGACTACGCCCACGAGATCCTCGAGAAGCTCGGCGGCAACGACCGGCAGCTCGAGATCGCCCTGCGGCTCGAGGAGAAGGCCCTCGCCGACGACTACTTCGTGGAGCGCAAGCTCTACCCCAACGTCGACTTCTACACGGGACTCATCTACAAGGCGATGGGCTTCCCCGAGAAGATGTTCACCGTGCTCTTCGCGATCGGCCGGCTCCCCGGCTGGATCGCCCAGTGGCGGGAGATGATCGAGGACCCCGAGACCAAGATCGGCCGCCCGCGCCAGCTGTACGTGGGCCCGGCCGAGCGGCACTACCCGCAGGGCTGAGCCGACCCGCTCCCGCCGTGCCGGACGCCGGGCCCGCACCTCCTCCGGGGTGCGGGCCCGGCGTCGCGCTGTTCCCGGGCCGCCGCGGCCCCGGTACCGTGGAGGGCATGAGCGAGCAGCGGCACACCCCGGACCGGATCACCGAGCTGGGGCCGGACGACGTCTTCGTCTTCGGCTCCAACGCCCGCGGCGCCCACGGGGCGGGGGCGGCCCGCACGGCCGTCGAGCGCTTCGGCGCCGTCATGGGGCAGGGGCACGGTCTGCAGGGACGCTCGTACGCGATCGACACCATGAGCGGGTTCGCCGAGCTCGAGCGGGAGGCGGCCGCGTTCGTGGCCTTCGCCCGCGAGCACCCCGGGCTGACGTTCTGGCTGACCCGGGTGGGCACGGGCATCGCCGGTCACGACGAGCGGGAGGTGGCCGCCCTGTTCGCCGGTGCGCCGGCCAACGTGGTCCGGCCGCGGGGCTGGTGAGCCCCGCGGCCGGCGCTCAGGCTCCCGCCGCGTAGCCCTCGGGATTGCTCCGCTGCCAGTTCCAGTGGTCGCGGCACATCGTGTCGAGGTCCCGGTCGGCGGACCAGCCCAGCTCGGCCAGGGCCGTCGAGGGATCGGCGTAGGACACCGCGGCGTCGCCGGGACGCCGGGCCACGACCTCGTAGGGGATGCTGCGCCCGGAGGCGCGCTCGAAGGCCGCGTGCACCTCGAGCACCGAGTAGCCCTTGCCCGTGCCCAGGTTCCACGTGTGCACCCCGCCGTGCTCGGCGAGGTGGTCCAGGGCCTTGAGGTGGCCGTCGGCGAGGTCCACGACGTGGATGTAGTCGCGCACGCCCGTCCCGTCGGCGGTCGGGTAGTCCGCGCCGAAGACCCGCAGCTTCTCGCGCCGGCCCACGGCCACCTGGGCGATGAACGGCAGCAGGTTGTTCGGCACGCCCGTGGGGTCCTCGCCGATCCGGCCGGACTCGTGGGCCCCCACCGGGTTGAAGTAGCGCAGCAGGGCCACGTTCCAGGACGCGTCCGCCGCGGCGAGGTCCACGAGCATGTCCTCGATGTGCTCCTTGGTCCGCCCGTAGGGGTTCTGGGCGTCCATGGGCTGCTTCTCGGTCAGCGGCATCTCCTCCGGGGCGCCGTAGACCGTGGCCGAGGAGGAGAACACGATGGTCCGGCAGCCGTGGTTGCCCATGGCGTCCAGGAGGTTGAGGGTGCCCGCCACGTTGGTGCGGTAGTACCAGAGCGGCTTCTCCGCCGACTCGCCGACGGCCTTGAGCCCGGCGAAGTGGATCACGGCCTCCGGGCGGTGCCGGGCGAACAGCGCGTCGAGTCCCGCCGGGTCGAGCAGGTCCACCTCCTCGAAGGCCGCGACCGCCCGGCCGGCGAGGTCCTGGACCCGGTCCAGCGAGGTCCGTGAGGAGTTCGCGAGGTTGTCCATGACGACGACGTCGTGGCCCGCCTGCAGCAGGGCGAGGACGGTGTGCGAGCCGATGTAGCCGGTTCCCCCGGTCACGAGAATCTTCATGGCCCCAGCGTATCGGCCGGGCCTCGGCGGACCGGTCAGCGGCTCGCGAGCACGATGACCACGTCACCGGCCGGAGGCGCGCCCTCCGGGTGCGCCTCCCCGGCGGCCACCCAGCCCGGGGCGGGCGCGAAGCGGGTGGTGCGCTGGTCGGCCCGGATCCAGCTGCGCCCGTCGAAGGACACCTCGGCCACGCCCAGGGCCTCGGCCTGTGCGACCGCCCAGTGCGCCACCGCCCAGCCCGTCCGCTCCCCGGGTGCGGGCATCACCACCCGGGTCCCGTCCGTGCGCGGGGCGGGGGCGGCCGCCCCGAAGGCGGCGGCCAGCGCGCGGGCCGCCCGCTCCGGGTCCCCGGGACTCTCGGGATCGCCGAGCACGCAGTTGAGCGAGCCCTCCGTGGCCCCGGTGAGGCTCCCCGCGAAGGCCCGGGCGAGGCCCTCGTGCCGGGCGTAGGCCTCCGGGTGCGCGGAGCGCTGGACGGCCTGGGCGGCGTCGGTGACCGACATCGTGGTGTAGTCGAGCTCCGCGAGGCCGTCGTAGAAGGCGGCCGTGGCGTAGGCCGGGTCCATGATCTGCGCGGCCGTCCCCCAGCCCTGGGAGGGGCGCTGCTGGAAGAGCCCCACGGAGTCCCGGTCCCCGTAGTCGATGTTGACCAGCTGCGACTCCTGCATCGCGGTGGCCAGGGCGACGACCGCGGCGTAGGGGTCGGTGCCGCGCGCCACGGCCTCCGCGGTGATCAGGGCGGCGTGGGACGCCTGCTCCGCCGAGAGCGTGTGGCGCGTGCTCCCGCCGTCCGCCTCCGTGCTCCGGACCACGCACCGGGGCTCGCCGGCCGAGGGCCGTCCGGCGCGCAGCTCGACGGCCACGAGGACGCCCGCGGCGAGCAGGGCACCGGCGAGCAGGAGGACGAACAGCGGCAGCCGGAGCGAGCCGAGACGGCCGCGGGCGGGGGATGACACGGGGGCTCCTGGACGGACGGGGGGTACGGGCGGGCCGGAGAGGGCCGGGGACGGGGTGGGCCGGGCACGGGGCGGGAACGGGCGGGCCGGGGACGGGAGGACGCCGCGAGGTCGGGGGTGCCGCCCCCGCGGCGTCCGGCGGCGGGCCGTGGCCCGCGGCGCTCAGTTGGCGTGCAGCGCCGCGTTGAGCTCCACGGTCCCGCCGGCCCGCGGCAGCACCTCGACCGTGCCGGTGAGGGAGTTGCGGCGGAACAGCAGGTTGGACACGCCGGAGAGCTCGGAGGCCTTGACCGTGGACCGCTCCCCGTCGGCGTGCACGCTCACGCGGGTGCCGGCGGTGACGTAGAGGCCGGCCTCGACCACGCAGTCGTCGCCCAGGGAGATCCCCACGCCGGAGTTGGCGCCGAGCAGCACCCGCTCGCCCACGGTGATCCGCTCCTTGCCGCCGCCGGAGAGCGTGCCCATGATGGAGGCGCCGCCGCCGAGGTCCGTGGCGTCGCCGACCACCACCCCCGCGCTGATCCGGCCCTCGACCATGGACTGCCCGAGGGTGCCGGCGTTGAAGTTGACGAACCCCTCGTGCATCACGGTGGTGCCCTCGGCGAGGTGGGCGCCGAGCCGGATCCGGTTGGCGTCGCCGATCCGCACGCCCGTGGGGACCACGTAGTCCACCATCCGGGGGAACTTGTCCACGCTGTGCACGGTCACGTGCCCGCCGGTCGCCCTCATCCGCAGCAGGGCGAGGGTCAGCTCCTCGGCGAGCACGGGGCCGCGGTCGGTCCAGGCGACGTTGGCGAGGAGGCCGAACACGCCGTCGAGGTTCAGGGTGTTGGGACGCGCGAGCCGGTGGGAGAGCAGGTGCAGGCGCAGGTACGCGTCCGGGGCGTCGGCGGGGGCGGTGTCGAGGTCGATCACGGTCTCGACGATCTCGCTGCGGACGTTGCGGTCGGGGTCGGCGGTGGCCGCGAGCCGCAGGTCCGCGTCGAGGGAGGTGTCGACGGCGTCGGAGAGCGACGGGGCGGGGTACCAGACGTCGAGGACGGTGCCCTCCTTGGGGCCCGAGGCCACGACGGTGGCCAGGCCGAGACCGGAGGCGGGACGAGAGGTGGAAGCAGTCATGGCGTCCATCCTACGGGGGCGCCGGGCCCGGCCCGGCCGGTGGTGGGGGAGGCCCCGTTATGCTGACGGCCATGACCGCACCGGAGCTCGACCTCGCCGCCGACCCCGCCGACCTCACGGCGGCCCTCATCGACATCGCCTCCGTCTCGGGCTCGGAGGGGCCCCTGGCCGACGCCGTGGAGGACGCGCTGCGCCGGCTGCCGCACCTCACGGTGCACCGGGACGGGGACGCCGTGGTGGCGCGCACCGAGCTGGGCCGCCCCGAGCGGGTGGTGCTCGCCGGCCACCTCGACACCGTTCCCCTGCCGACCGTCCCGGGCGCGCGGGGTACCGTGCCGTCCACGTGGACCGGGACGGGCCCGTCCCGGGTGCTCCACGGCCGGGGCGCGACCGACATGAAGGGCGGGGTGGCCGTCCAGCTGGCCCTGGCGGCGGCCCTGACCGCGCCGAACCGCGACATCAGCTACGTGTTCTACGACCACGAGGAGGTCGAGGCCTCGGCCAGCGGACTGGGCCGGCTCCAGCGCCACGCCCCCGAGCTGCTCGAGGCGGACTTCGCGGTGCTCCTCGAGCCCACCGACGGCACCGTGGAGGGCGGGTGCAACGGCACGATGCGGTTCCGCATCACCACCCGGGGCCGGGCCGCCCACTCGGGGCGGTCCTGGATCGGGGACAACGCGATCCACAAGCAGGCCGACGTCCTCGCCCGGCTGGCGGCCTACGAGCCGCGGACCGTCGCGGTGGAGGGGCTCGAGTACCGGGAGGGGCTCAACGCGATCCGGATCGGCGGGGGCGTGGCCGGCAACGTGGTGCCGGACACCGCGCACGTGGAGATCAACTACCGCTTCGCCCCGGACAAGAGCCCCGAGGACGCCGTGGCGCACGTGCAGGAGGTCTTCGCCGGCTACGAGCTCGAGCTCACGGACCTCTCCCCGGCGGCGCGGCCCGGCCTGGACCGCCCGGCCGCCGCCGCGTTCGTGGCCGCCGTGGGCCAGGAGCCCAAGCCCAAGTACGGCTGGACCGACGTGGCCCGCTTCTCGCAGATGGGCGTGCCGGCCGTGAACTTCGGCCCGGGCGACGCGCTGCTGGCCCACACGGACGACGAGCACGTCAGCGCCGACGCGGTCCGGCAGTGCTACCGCGCCCTCGAGGGGTGGCTCACCCGCTGACCCGGCTCAGACCGTGCTCTCCTCCGCGGCGAGGGGACCCTCCGCGGCCTTGGTCGTGCCCCCCGTGCGGAAGCTCAGGAACCGGGAGAGCCACGCGGCCAGCACGGTCAGCAGGTAGTTGATGAGCACGAAGACCAGCGCCACCACGAAGAGGGTCTGCAGGATGTTGCCGTCCCCGGCGCCCAGCCGCCGGCCGCTCGCCAGCAGCTCCGGGTACGTGATGATGTAGCCCAGGGCCGTGTCCTTGAGGATGACCACGAACTGGCTGACCATCGAGGGCAGCATCGCCGTGAGGGCCTGGGGCAGCTCGATCATCCGCAGGGACCGGGACGGGGTGAGCCCGATGACCAGGGCCGCCTCCCGCTGGCCCTTGGGCAGCTGGTGGACGCCGGAGCGGATGAGCTCGGCGATCACGGCGCCGTTGTAGAACATCAGTCCCAGGACCACGGCCCAGAACGGCACGTTGGACGGCTCCACCAGCCCGGCCCGGCCGATGCCCAGGTAGAAGAAGATCATCATCACCAGCACGGGCACGGCCCGGAAGAACTCGACCACCACGGTGCACACGAAGCGCACCGGGGCGAGCTGGGAGAGCCGGCCGAGGCCGAAGACCAGGCCGAAGGCGATCGAGAGCACCACCGCCAGCAGCGCGGCCCGCAGGGTGTCCCACAGGCCCGGGAGCAGGAAGTTCTCCCACGTGCGCGCCGAGATCAGGGGCGTCCACTTCGCGGCGTCGAGCTGGCCCTGCTCGGCGAGCTCCCCCAGCACCACCCAGGCCAGGGCCGCGGCGAGCAGGACGCCGACCACGTTGAGCGCCGCGCTGATCCGCCGGCCGCGGGGTCCTTGGACGTCGAACAGGACGTTCTGGGTCGTGGCCATCAGCGCTTCACCGCCAGTTTCCGGGAGGCCCAGGTGGTGAGCAGACCCACCGGGACCACGATGAGGACGAAGCCGAGGGCCACGACCAGGAAGATCGCGATGATCACGTCCGGGCGGAACTCGATCATCGTCTTCATGAGGGAGGAGATCTCGGTCACGGAGGCCGCGGCGGCCACCGTGGTGTTCTTGGTCAGGGCGATCAGGGTGTTGCCGAGCGGGGTGATCGCCCCGCGCAGCGCCTGCGGGAAGATGATCAGCCGCGCCGCCGGCAGGAAGCTGAGGCCGATGGCCCGCGCGGCCTCCGCCTGTCCGGCCGGCACGGTGTTGACGCCCGAGCGGATCGCCTCGCAGACGAACGCCGCGTGATAGAGGCTCAGGCCCAGGACCGCCCAGTTGAAGAAGTTCTGGTCGAAGTCCGTGGAGAGGCTGATCCCCAGCTGGCTCCACACGCCCAGCACCAGGAAGACGAGGATGATCGTCAGCGGGGTGTTGCGGAACAGGTTGACGTAGCCCGTGCCCAGCAGCCGCAGCGAGGCGATCGGGGAGATGCGCATCAGGGCGATGAGCGCGCCGAGGACCGCGGAGCCCAGCGCGGCGAAGAAGGTCAGCCGGAGGTTGACCCAGAAGGCGGCGAGGACGTCGTACTGGTCGAACAGGCTGACGAAGTCGGTCAGGTAGTCGGACACGGGAGCTCCCTGTGCTGGGGCTGGTGCTGGGTCACGCGCGGGCCCTTCGTCGTGGGTCGATCGGTCGCTCTGCTGCCGGGGCGGGCCCCGTGGCCGGCCGAGGGGCCGGCCACGGGGTCACCGGGGTGCCGTCACTCGCCGCAGGGCTCGGGCGTCGGCGGGTTGAGCTCCTCGTTGTACGAGTAGTTCGCGCCCTCCGTGTTGGCGGTGACCGCTTCCTCCCAGGCGCCCTCCTCGATCATCTTGGTGATCGCCTCGTTGACGGCCTCGCACTGGTCGGAGCCCTGCGGCAGGCCCACGCCGTAGCGCTCCTCCGAGAAGGTGTTGCCGACCACCTTGAACTTGCCCTGGTTGGCGTCGGTGGAGGCGAGCCCTGCGAGGATGATGTCGTCGGTGGTCACGGCGTCCACCTGGCCGGACTCCAGGAAGGTCACGCACTCGGCGTAGCCGCCCTGCTCCACGAGGTTCACGCCGGGGACCTCCTCCTGCACGTTCACCGCGGAGGTCGAGCCGGTCACCGAGCACAGGTTCTTGCCGTCGAGGTCGGCGGGGCCCTGGATGCTGTTGTCGTCGGCGCGGACCAGCAGGTCCTGGCCGGCGATGAAGTACGGGCCGGCGAAGTCCACGGTCTGGTCGCGCTCGTCGGTGATCGAGTAGGTCGCGAAGATCATGTCGACCTGGTCGTTCGCGAGCATGTTCTCGCGGTTGGCGGACGGGGACTCGACCCACTCGATCTGGTCCTCGGAGTAGCCGAGCTCACCGGCGACGTACTCGGCGACGTCGACGTCGAAGCCCGTGTACTCGCTGCCGTCGCGGAAGCCCAGCCCCGGCTGGTCGTACTTGATGCCGATCCGCACGGAGTCGCCCGAGCCGCCGGTCTCGCCGCCCGAGCCGGACCCGCCGTCGTCGCCACCTCCGCACGCGGTGAGGGTAAGGGCGGCGATCGCGGCCGTCGCGGCCAGTCCGAGGGGCTTGCTGCTGCGCATGATGTGCTCCTTGCTGTGGAGGTGGTGGCGTCGGGTCGGAGGGACGGTGGACGGTCAGTGGCCCAGGATCTTGCCGAGGAAGTCCTGGGCGCGCTCGGAGCGCGGGTTCGTGAAGAACTCCTCGGGGGTGTTCTCCTCGACGATCATGCCGTCGGCCATGAACACGACGCGGTCCGCCGCCTTGCGGGCGAAGCCCATCTCGTGGGTGACCACGATCATCGTCATGCCCTGCTTCGCGAGCGAGACCATGGTGTCGAGCACCTCGTTGATCATCTCGGGGTCCAGGGCCGAGGTCGGCTCGTCGAAGAGCATGACCTTCGGCTCCATGGCCAGGGCGCGGGCGATGGCGACGCGCTGCTGCTGCCCGCCGGAGAGCTGGGCCGGCAGCTTCTCGGCCTGGTTCGCGACGCCCACGCGGGTCAGCAGCTCCATGGCCTGCTGCTTCGCCTCGGCGCCCGACTTCCCGCGCACCTTGACGGGGCCCAGGGTCACGTTCTGCAGCACCGACTTGTGCGCGAAGAGGTTGAACGACTGGAAGACCATGCCGACGTCGGCGCGCAGCTTCGCGAGCGCCTTGCCCTCCTCGGGCAGCCGTCTGCCGTCGATGAGGATCTCGCCGTCGTCGATGCTCTCGAGCCGGTTGATGGCCCGGCACAGCGTCGACTTGCCCGAGCCCGAGGGCCCGATCACGACCACCACCTCGCCGCGCTGCACCTCCAGGTTGATGTCCCGGAGCACGTGCAGGTCCCCGAAGTGCTTGTTGACGTGGGACATGCGGACCAGGGGCTCGGCCGTGCCCGCGGCGGAGGCGGACGGAGCGGCGGCCGGCGGAGTGGCGTGTGACATACCGGAAAGATACCCCGGATTCGGTCCGTGTGATGTCCGACACGTTGCGATCGGAGAAATCCGGTACTGATCCGTAGAAATATTGCGGAGCGTGCGGACCCCGTGTGCGGCCGCCGGTCCCCGGCGGGCGCTTAGCCTGGGGGCATGACCGAACTCCTCGTGGTGCTGACCGGGCTCGTGCTGCTGCTCACCGTGGTCGGCGTCGTCGTCCTCGGCCGCGACCGGCTCTCCGGGCGGGTCGTGCCGGCCCGGGACGGGGTCGACGTGGGCCCGGCGCCCCGGGCGCCGCTGCTGCTGCCCGAGCACCCGGCGGCGGAGGACGTCGAACGGATCGCGTTCACCGTCCGGCGCCGCGGCTACGACCCCGCCGAGGTGCACGCCGTGCTCGCCCACCTGGCGGACCGGCTGCCGCCGGCGGACCCGCCGGCCCGTCCGGTGCCGGGGGAGTGAGCTCCCGCCTGGCCGCGGCGCCCTGGTGGGTGCAGACCCTGGTGGTGTGGGCGGCCTCCCGCGCCTGGGCCTGGGCGGTCTTCAGCACGGTGGGCCGGCAGCAGGGCCCCGGGCCGTGGGGGGACGGCCCCCTGGGCTACCTCGGGTTCACCGGCACGTGGGACTCGGACTGGTACGAGCGCATCGCCCGGGAGGGCTATCCCGCGTCCCTGCCCCGGGACGCGGACGGACGGGTGCAGGAGAACGCCTGGGCCTTCTACCCGGTCTTCCCGCTGCTCGTGCGGACCGTCACGGCGGTCACCGGCACGGGGTGGGACGCGACCGCCTCGGCCGTGTCGCTGGCGGCGAGCCTGGGCGCCTTCCTGCTCGTCCACCGGCTGTTCCTGCGCCTCGCCCCGCCGTCCACGGCCCGGTGGGGTCTCGTGCTCGTCGGCTTCAACCCGGTGGCCCCCGTGCTGCAGGTGCCCTACGCCGAGGCCCTGCACCTGCTGCTGCTGGCGGCGGCCCTGCTGCTGACGGCGCAGGGCCGTCACCTCGCGGCCGCCCCCGTGGTGGTCGTCATGTGCCTGACCCGGCCGGCGGGGGTCCCCTTCGCCGCGGCCCTCGGGATCACGTGGCTCGTGCGCACCGTGCGCCGGCACCGGGCGGGGCGGCTGCGCCGCGCCGTCGACGCCGTCGACGGGCTCCTCGGTCTTGCGGTCCTCTCCTGCGGCGCCGCGCTCGCCTGGCCGGCGATCGCGTGGGCCGTCACGGGCGAGCCCACGGCGTACACCGACACGGAGACGGTGTGGCGGGGCGGCGGGGCCCTGCAGCCGGTCGTCCCGTGGTTCGACGCCGCGACGGGGCTGTTCGGGCCCGTGCTCGGGCTCGTGGCACCCGCGCTGCTGGTCGTGGGCGGGGCGGGGCTGCTGCGCGCCCGCGTGGTGCGGGAGCGGCTCGACCTGCTCGCCCGCGTGTGGGTGGCGAGCTACGCCGTGTACCTGCTCCTGTTCCTGCACCCCCAGACCAGCACGTTCCGGCTGCTGCTGCCCCTGTTCCCGCTCGCGCTGCCGCTGGCGGCCGTCTCCGACTCCCGGGCCTACCGGGTGGCCTGCGCGGTCTCCGGCGCGGTGCTCCAGCTCGTCTGGGTCGGCTGGCTGTGGCACTGGAAGCAGCTGCCCGGCGGCGGGGACTACCCGCCCTGAGCCCACCGGCGGGCGCACCGGCGCGGACCGCGCAGGGCCGGGGCGGTCCGGGGCCACGGCGGCGGCTCGGATAGGATGGGAGCCACACCAATCGAGGAAGAGGAGTTCCCACATGGCGGCCATGAAGCCGAGAACCGGTGACGGACCGATGGAGGTCACCAAGGAGGGGCGCAGCCTCATCATGCGGGTGCCGCTCGAGGGCGGCGGCCGGCTGGTGGTCGAGCTGAAGCCCGGCGAGGCCGCGGAGCTCAAGGAGTGCCTGGCCGGCGTCACGGAGTGACCCCCGGCGCGCACGGCGAGGGGCCCGGCACCACCGGTGGTGCCGGGCCCCTCGCCGCGCGCGGGCGCTGTCCGACTGCCGTGCGCGGGCGCTGTCCGACTGCCGTGCGCGGGCGCTGTCCGACTGCCGTGCGCGGGCGCTGTCCGACTGCCGTGCGCGGGCGCTGTCCGACTGCCGTGCGCGGGCGCTGTCCGACTGCCGTGCGCGGGCGCTGTCCGACTGCCGTGCGCGGGGGCTGTCCGGCGTCGGCCAGGCCGTGGCCGCTCAGCGGCGGACGGCCAGCAGCAGTCCCGAACCGGTGGGCAGCAGGGCGGTGCTGAAGCGCTCGTCCTCCCGGAACAGCCGGTGCACGGCCCGCATCGTCCGGGTGTTCTCCTCCCGGTTCGCCGGCTGCGCCACCTTGTCCTGGGACAGGGCGTCGTTGACCACCAGCATCCCGCCGGGGCGCAGCAGGCGGACCGCCTCCTCCGCGTAGTCCAGGGTCCCCTCGGCGTCCCCGTCGAGGAACACGAGGTCGTAGGCGCCGGCACTGAGCCGGGGCATCACGAGGGACGCGCGGCCGGGGATGGTGCGGGTCCGGCTGGTGGGCACCCCGGCCTCCCGGAACGTGTCGCGCGCCGCGCGCAGCGCCCGGATGTCGGTGTCGATGGTCGTCAGCACGGACGTCCCGGGCAGTCCGCGCAGCAGCGCGAGCCCGGAGACCCCGGCACCCGTGCCCACCTCGACCACCGTGGCGGGCCGCGCCGCCGCGGCGAGCACGGTCAGGGCGGCGGCCGTGCCCGGGCTGACCGGGGGGATGCGCAGGGCGAGGGAGCGCTCCCGGGCACGGTAGGCGAGCTCGTCCTCCGCGGCGAACGCCTCGGCGTACGACCAGCTCGTCGTCTTGTCCGCGCCCATGGTCCGCCCTTCGTCGCTGTAGTGGATGCGCGCCATCCTACCGGCTGAGCCGTGGCGCCCGGCCACCGTCCAGTCGGCGTCCAGCTTCCCCGACGATCATGGAGGGGTCCGCGGACCCTCCCCGGAGACGACCGCCGCGCCGCGGACGGGCCGGACGCCGGACCCCCGCCGTCCGGCCCGCACCGCCCGCACCGCCCCACGAGGAGGACCGATGCCCCGCCCGGACCGCACCGCCCCGGCGCGCCGCAGCAGCACGGTCCCCGTGCTCGCGGCCACCGTGAGCGCGGTCCTGACCCTCGTCCTGGGCTCCGGCTACGCCGTCGGGCGCACGGTCGTGGCGGGCTCCCCGGACGGTGCCGGCGACCAGGTCCCGGTCTCGGCGTGGCGCGGCACCGACGGGGTGCTGCACCCGGACGAGATCTCCGCGAACGAGATCTCCGCGGACGGGCTGCGCGAGCAGGGGTGGACCCTGCCCACCCTCGCCTCGGACGGCTACCGGGTGGTCTCGATGACCCGGGGGTCCCTCTCGGGGCACCCCGTCGTGGCGGTCCGGCTGCACCGCGGCGAGGAGGAGGTCGTCGTCGTCGAACAGCGCGGACGGGTCGACCGGGAGAACCCGATGGACGGGCTCACGGGCCTGCCCGTGAGCGCGGAGGGCCTCGAGCCCGTGGCCGTGGAGGGCGTCCCCCTGTGGGTGGAGGCCGGGCCGCCGTGGCGGGTGGTGGTCGTGGGGGACGCCGTGGTCTACACCGTCACCGGCACCTCGGGCCCCTCCGCGATGGCCCGCACCGTGCACCTCGTCGTCTCCGACGAGCGCGGGCGCGTGGTGGCGCCCGCCCCGGCGGATCCGGGGGTCGTGGAGACGGTGGCGGCGGGGCTCGGCGAGATCTTCGGCTGACCGGGTCGCGTCCCGCCGACTGGTAAAATCAGCTCCTGTGCTCGGTATCAACGGCGGCGAAGCGATCATCCTGGTGCTCCTGGCGCTGTTCATCATCGGACCGGAGCGGCTGCCGGAGTACGCGGAGAAGCTCAAGGACCTGGTCAAGGCCGCCAAGCGGTACGCGACCGGCGCCACCGAGGAGCTCAAGGAGACCCTCGGACCGGAGATCGCCGACGTCGACTGGCGCAAGCTCGACCCCCGGCAGTACGACCCCCGCACCATCGTGCGCCAGGCCCTGCTCGAGGACGACGAGCCGGCGGCGCCCGCCGCCCGGCCGGCCAGGCCGGCGCTGACCCGCCTGGCCCCCGGCGAACGGGCCCCCTTCGACACCGAGGCCACCTGAGCCGACCGCCCGCGGTCCCGGACCGCCGGACCGCCGCTGCCCGCGCCGGCTCAGCGCGGCCCCAGGCCCAGCGGACGGCCGGCGAGCCCGCGCGGGCGGGAACCCAGGGCGCCGGCCACCGAGCGGAGCGCGACCGCGGCGGGCGAGCCCGGCGCCGACCACACGACCGGGCGGCCCGCGTCACCGCCCTCGCGCAGGGCCACGTCGAGGGGCACGGTCCCGAGCAGCGGCACGTCGTAGCCCAGCCGGCGGGTCAGGGACCCGGAGATCCGGGCGCCGCCGCCCGCGCCGAAGAGCTCGAGCACCGTGCCGTCCGGCATCGGCATCCCCGCCATGTTCTCGACCACCCCGGCGACCTTCTGCCCGGTCTGCACCGCCAGGGCGCCGGAGCGCTCCGCGACCTCGACCGCCGCCTGCTGGGGCGTGGAGACCACGAGCACCTCCGCCGAGGGCAGCAGCTGCGCCACGGAGATCGCGATGTCGCCCGTGCCCGGGGGCAGGTCGAGGAACAGGTGGTCCAGGTCGCCGAAGTGCACGTCCGTGAGGAACTGCTCCACGGCGCGGTGGAGCATCGGCCCGCGCCAGGCCACGGGCTGGTCCGGGTCCACGAACATCCCGATCGAGATGACCTTGAGCACCCCGGCGCGCCCGGAGTCCTCCCGGGCCGCCTCGGGGACCTCCACCACGGGGGGCAGGATCATGTCGCCGACCTGCGTGGGCGCCCGGTCGATGCCGAGCAGGCCGGGCACGGAGAAGCCGTGCACGTCCGCGTCGACGATGCCCACCGAGCGGCCCTGCGCGGCCAGCGACGCGGCGAGGTTGACCGTGACCGTCGACTTGCCGACCCCGCCCTTGCCGCTGGTCACGGCGTGCACCCGGGTCAGGGAGGACGGGTCGTTGAAGGGCACGGTCCGGGTGTGGCCCACCCGCTCCTTGAGGGCGGTGCGCTGCTCGGGGGTCATGACCCCGATCCGCACGTCCACGGAGCGCACCCCGTCCACGGTCCCCACGGCGTCCCGGACGTCCTGCTCGATGGTGGAGCGCAGCGGGCATCCGCTGATCGTGAGCAGCACGTGCACGTGGGCGCGGCCGGCGGCGTCGAGCGCGGCGGAGCGGATCATCCCCAGCTCCGTCACGGGCCGGCGCAGCTCGGGGTCGAGCACCCGGTCCAGCGCGGCGCGCAGGGCGGGGTCGAGGGCCTCGGGGGCCAGGACGTCGTCGGGGCGGGGGGTTTCAGGCACGGGGGATCCCTCGGGTCTCGGGGCTGGCGGGGCGGTCGGTGGTCCTGCTCCTGCGGCGGGGGCCACGCCGCGGCGGGGCCCCGGGCTCCTCGGCGTCGGAGGGCTCGTCCTGGGACTCCAGGATCTCCTCGAGCACCGAGCGCAGCTCCGAGCGCACGAAGTCGCGGGTGGCCACGTCCCGCAGCGCGATCCGCAGGGAGGCGATCTCCCGGGTCAGGTACTCGGTGTCGGCGAGGTTCTGCTGCGCCCGGCGCCGGTCCTCCTCCTGGGTCACCCGGTCCCGGTCGTCCTGCCGGTTCTGCGCGAGCAGCAGCAGGGGCGCCGCGTAGGAGGCCTGCAGCGAGAGCATCAGCGTGAGCAGCGTGAAGTTGAGGTCCTTGGAGTCGAACTGCAGCTCCCGGGGGGCGAGGGTGTTCCAGCCCAGCCACAGGGCCACGAACACGGTCATCCACAGCAGGAACTGCGGGGTGCCCATGAAGCGGGCGAAGCCCTCGGTCATCCGCCCGAAGGCGTCCGGGTTCGGCCGGAGCCGGTCCAGCAGCCCCGGCCGGTGCTCGCGAGGCTGGTCGAGCGCGTTGCCGCGGGAGCTGCCGCGGGCGCTGACGCGGGGCCGTCCGGGCTCGCGCTCACTCATACCGCTTGCCCACCTTCCGGATCGGGGTGCCGTCATCGGCGGTGCGCCAGTCCTCGGGCAGCAGGGCGTCGAGCACGTCGTCGATCGTGATCGCCCCGACCACCCGGTCGTGGTCGTTGACCACCGGGATGATGGTGAGGTCGTAGGTCGCGAGCTCCCGGGCCACGTCCTGGAGCGAGGCGAGGTCGGAGACCGGCTCGAGCGAGCGGTCGATCAGGTTGCCCACGGCCTCGGGCGGAGGATAGCGCAGGAGCTTCTGGGTGTGCACCATGCCCAGGTACTTGCCGGTGGGGGTCTCCAGCGGCGGCCGGGAGACGATCACCGCCGCCGCGACGGCGGGGCTGAGCTCCTCCTGGCGGATGTGCGCGAGCGCCTCGGCGACCGTGGCCTCGGGCGGCAGGATGATGGGCACGGGGGTCATGAGCGAGCCGGCCGTGCCCTCCTCGTACTCCAGCAGCCGCCGGACGTCCTCGGCGTCCTCGGGCTGCATGAGCGCCAGCAGCGCCTCGGCCTGGGTGTCGGGCAGCTCGTTGAGCAGGTCGGCGGCGTCGTCGGGCTCCATCTCCTCGAGCACCGTGGCCGCGCGGTCCGGCTCCATGTTGGTGAGGATGTAGACCTGGTCCTCCTCCGGGAGCTCCTCCAGGACGTCCGCGAGCCGGTCGTCCTGGAGCTCGTGCGCGATCTCGAGCATGCGCTTGGCCGACATGTCGTGCAGCTCGTCGGCGAGGTCGGCGGGCTGCTGCTCCTCGTGCGAGGCCACCCACTGGGTGGCCGGCTGGTGGCCCGCGGCGGAGGGGTCCCCCGCGTCCTCCCAGTCGATGATGAGGGTCTCGTTGCGCCGGCGCATCAGGCCGCCGCCGGTGCCGGTGCGGCGCACGAAGAGCTGGGTGATCAGCCAGTCCCCGGTGTTGCGCTTGCGCTCCATCGCCATGTCCTCGACCGTGGCCGAGCCGGAGCCGTCGCGCAGCACCACGGTGCGGTCGAAGACCTCGCCGACGGCCAGGGTCTCCGCTCCGCGCTGCTCGAAGCGGCGCAGGTTCACGAGACCGGTGCTGATGATCTTCTCGGCGTCGATGCTGGTCACCCGGGTCATGGGCACGAACACGCGCTTCTTGCCGAGGACCTCCACCACGAGGCCGACCACGAGGGGGCGCCGGGAGGAGCGGCCGTACCGCGCGCTGCCGCGCATGAGCACGACGACGTCGCGCAACCGGCCCAGACGGTCCCCCAGGGGGTCGAACACGTCGAGACCGATGAGGCGCGCGATGAAGATCTTGTCGATGTGGCTGCTCACCGTACAAGACTACCCACCGGCTCCACGGGGCCGGGGCGGGGCCCCGGACCGGGCGCGGGGCGCGGCGGGACGGGCGGATGGGGGAGAATGGGGCCATGAGTGCGCCACGGTCCCTGCCCCCTGCCAGCCCCGCCGTCCGCGGTCTGCCCCGCGGGGAGGTGATCGGGCGCTACGGCACGTACGCCGATGCGCAGAAGGCGGTGGACCACCTCGCCGACGAGCAGTTCGAGGTGGACCGGATCGCGATCGTCGGCAACGACCTGAAGTCCGTGGAGCAGGTGACCGGCCGGCTCAGCTACCCGAAGGTGGCCGGGCAGGGCGCGCTCAACGGCATGGTCTTCGGCGCGTTCCTGGGACTGATCCTGTCGCTGCTGGGCGGGGAGCAGTGGGTGTCCACGCTGCTCGTGTCGGTCCTGATGGGCGGGGCGTTCTGGATGCTGCTCGCCACGATCACCTACGCGATGCAGCGCGGGAAGCGGGACTTCACCTCGACCAACCAGATCGTCGCCACCTCCTACGACGTGGTGGCGGCCCCCGAGGTGGCCCGGCGCGCCCAGCAGGTGCTGCAGGGGCTGCGGGGTCTGCAGGGGCTGCCGCGGACGGCGCCCGGGCCCTGGCCGCAGCCGGGTGCCCGCCCGGGACCGCAGCACGGCCCGGCGCAGCCGCAGCAGGGCCCGCCCCCGACCCAGCCCGGGGCCGGCGCGCCGTGGCAGCGGCCCTCCGGTGCCCCGGAGCAGGGCCCCGCGCCGGCGGCCCGGCCGGAGGACCGCGGCGGGCAGCCCGCCGGGCCCGGTCCCACCGCGACGTTCCAGGACCTGCCCGACGGGCGGCCCCAGTACGGCATCCGCGTGCCCGCCGGGGACCCGGCCGGCAGCACCGCCGCAGCGGCGCCCGGCCGGCAGGACGACCCCGGGCAGGACCCCGGGGGGCAGGCCGTCCCCGGCCCGGACCGCCGCGGCCAGGACGCCCACCGGGACGACCCCCGGGGGCAGGACTCCGGAGGACCCCGTGCGGGGGACCAGGACTCCGGGGAGCGCGGCGACGCCGGGCAGGAGCCCGGCGGGCCGGCCGCGGGCGGGAGCACGTCCGCCGACGCCTCCCGCTGACGGCCCCGGGGCTCAGCTCGGGTCGACGCCCTCCCGGGCGTGCCACAGGCCCGTCATCCACGCCTCCACCTCGTCGGGGGTGCGGGGCAGCCCGGAGGAGAGGTTGACGTTGCCGTCCTCCGTGATCAGCACGTCGTCCTCGATCCGGACGCCGATCCCGCGGTACTCCTCGGGCACCGCAAGGTCCTCGGCCTTGAAGTACAGGCCCGGCTCGATGGTGAACACCATGCCCGGTTCGATGACCCCGTCCACGTAGAGCTCCCGCTTGGCCTGCGCGCAGTCGTGCACGTCGAGGCCGAGGTGGTGGCTCGTGCCGTGCGGCATCCACCGGCGGTGGTGCTGGCCCTGCGCGGAGAGCGAGACCTCGGCGGGCACGGGCAGCAGGCCCCAGCTCTCCAGGCGCCGGGCCAGGACCTCCATCGCCGCGGCGTGCACGTCGCGGAACCGGTTGCCGGGCACCGCGGCATCGAACGCGGCGTCGGCGGCGTCGAGGACCGCCTGGTAGATCCGCCGCTGCACCTCGGTGTAGCGCCCGTTCACGGGCAGCGTGCGGGTGATGTCCGCGGTGTAGAGGGAGTCGGCCTCCACCCCCGCGTCCACGAGGATCAGCTCCCCGGGGATCACCCTGCCGGTGTTGCGGATCCAGTGCAGGACGGTGGCGTTGTTGCCGCACGCCGCGATGGTGTCGTAGCCGAGGTCGTTGCCGTCCGTGCGGGCGCGGGCGAAGAACGCGCCCTCGACCATGCGCTCGCCGCGGTGGCGGTGGCCCGCTGCCGCCGGGAGCACGTGCACGATGTCGGTGAACCCGGCGATGGTCGCGTCCACGGCCTCGCGCAGCTGTCCCACCTCGTGCTCGTCCTTGACCAGGCGCAGCTCCGAGAGCGCCTCGGCCAGCTCGCCGTCCAGGGCGTCCGAGGCCTCGAGGTCCACCCCGGTGTTGATCCGGGACGTGTCCACCAGGGCGTCGACGTTCAGGTCCACCTCGCGCACGAGCCGCACGCGCAGGCCGCCCAGCGCGGTGGGCCCGGCGTTCTTGGTGACCGCGTCCTCGAGCCCGCCGAGGTCGCGGGTGCGCAGCCCGTAGGCGGTCGCGAGCTCCTCGAGGGTGGGGCGGGGACCGACCCAGAACTCGCCGTTCTTGGCGTCGGCGTAGAACTCCTTCGAGTCCCGGCCGGCCATGGGGTGGAAGTACAGGGTCGCCTCGTGGTGGCCGCCGTCGTCGCCCGCGCCCTCCTCCACGGGCTCGAGCACCAGCACGGCGTCGGGCTCGTGGTCCACGCCCAGCCCCGTGAGGTGCGCGAACGCCGAGTGCGGGCGGAACCGGTAGTCGGTGTCGTTGGAGCGGACCTTCAGCGGCCCGGCGGGGAGCACCAGGCGCTCGCCGGGGAACCGCTCGGAGATCCGCCGCCGCCGCGCGGCGGCGAAGCCGGCCACCGGCAGCCGCTGCACCTCGGTGGGCTCCGGCTCGGCCCACCGGGAGGCCATGAACTCCTGGAAGGCGGGGGAGTCGGGGCGCTGGGAGCGGTTCTCGACGCGGTCCGAGAGCGGCTGCGCGTCGTCCTGGGGTGTCGTGCTGTGCTCTGTCATGATCCCTTTCCTCGTGTCGTCCGTCTCATCGTGCCACGGGAGCCGGCGGGCCGCCCGGCCCCGGCCGGTATCGTGGAGCGGGTGAAGATCGACCTGCACACCCACTCGTCCGACTCCGACGGCACGGAGAGCCCGGCCGACGTCGCCCGTGCCGCGCACGCCGCGGGTCTGGACGTGTTCGCCCTCACCGACCACGACACCACGTCCGGGTGGCGGGCGGCGGGGGACGCCGCCGTGGCCCTGGGCGTCGCGTTCGTCCCCGGGATGGAGATCTCCTGCACCACCGGTGACGGGATCTCGGTGCACCTGCTGAGCTACCTGCACGACCCCGGGGAGCCGGGGCTGCTCGCCGAGGTCGAGTCCTCCCGCTGCTCCCGGCGCACCCGGGCGGAGCGGATGGTCGAGCTGCTCTCCGAGGACTACCCCATCGACTGGGAGGTGGTCCTGGACCACGTGCACGAGGGCGCCACGGTGGGCCGGCCGCACATCGCCGACGCCCTGGTCAGTGCGGGGGTCGTGGAGAACCGCACGGCGGCCTTCGCCTCCGTGCTGCACAGCCGCTCCCGCTACTACGTGCCGCACTACGCGCCGGACCCGGTGCACGCCGTGCGCCTGGTGCGGGCCGCCGGCGGCGTGCCCGTGTTCGCCCACCCGCTCGCCGAGGCCCGCGGGCGCGTGGTCGGCCCCGAGGTCTTCGAGGCGATGATCGACGCCGGTCTGGGCGGGCTCGAGGTCGCCCACCGGGACAATCCCGACGAGGCCCGGGCCCGCCTCGTGCGGATGGCCTCCGAGCACGACCTCGTGGTCACCGGCTCGAGCGACTACCACGGGGCCGGCAAGCCCAACCGGCTGGGCGAGAACCTCACCTCCGTCCAGTCGCTCGTGCGGATCGAGGAGCAGGCGACCTCGGGCGTGTCCGTGCGCTATCCCTGAGCCCCCGCCGCCCCGGGTTCTACCACCCGGCGGCCGCCGCCACGCCCTGCCCGACCCGCTGGGGGTGGTGAGATCGCTCACGTCGGGCCTCGTGCCCCGAGGCCCGTTCTGCCCCGTCACGACGGGCCGGAACGGCCGTTCCGGGGGCCGGCGCCGCCCCCGGCCGGCCGTCGGCCGTGTGTTACGTTCGCCCAGGCCGCTCCCGGACGTGCGTCGACGCAGCAACGCCCGCCGCGCGGCACCCTCCTGATCAGCCGGCGGCCGGCGCCCCGCAGTGCCCTCCGCCCCGACGAAAGGACCTGCATGCCGCCCGCCGCCGGTGACGCGCCCTTCGGCCTCCTCCTGACCCTCGGTCTCCTCGTGCTCTTCTACGGGGGGACCTTTCTCATGTCCGTGCGCATCGGGCACAAGAAGGAGAACGCGGACAGCTACATGACGGCCGGGCACGGGGTCGGCTTCGGCGTCTCCGCCGCGTCCATGACGGCGACCTGGATCTGGGCGTCCTCGATGTACGCCTCGGTCACCTCGGGCTACACCTACGGGATCTCGGGCCCCATCCACTACGGGCTCTGGGGCGCCCTGATGATCCTGTTCATCTATCCGTTCGGCCGCCGCATCCGCGCGGTCGCCCCGCACGCCCACACCCTGGCCGAGGTCATGTACGCCCGCCACGGCCGCTCGAGCCAGCTCATGCTGGCCGGCTCCAACGTGGTGGGCAGCGTCATCAGCCTGATGTCCAACTTCATCGCCGGCGGCGCGCTCATCTCGATGCTCTCCCCGTTCGGCTTCGTGCAGGGCGTGCTCGTCATCGCCGCGGGCGTGCTGCTGTACACCCTGTGGTCCGGCTTCCGGGCCTCGGTGCTGACCGACTTCGCGCAGGTCGTGGCGATGCTCGGCGCCGTGGTGGTCATCGTCCCGGCGCTGTTCCTCCTGCTGGGCGGGCCGGCGCTGTTCACGGAGGGCGCCGGGAACCTGACGCCCCAGCAGGGCACCTTCTTCTCCGGCGACGCGTTCCTCAACCAGGGCGCCCCGTACATCGCGGCCGTGCTGGCCTACGCGATCGGCAACCAGACCATCGCCCAGCGCCTGTTCGCCGTGCGCGAGGACCTCATCAAGCCGACCTTCGTCACCGCCACGATCGGCTACGGCGCGACCATCATCGGCATCGGCATGATCGGCGTGCTCGCCCTCTACGCCGGGCTCGAGCCCGCCGGCGGCGACACCAACAACCTGCTCCCGCAGGTCGCCGCCGGCTACCTGCCCGGCATCCTGCTGGCCGTGTTCTTCGTCATGGTCATCGGCTCGCTGTCCTCCACCGCCGACTCCGACCTCTCGGCGCTCTCCTCGATCACCATGGCGGACATCTACGGCCAGGGCGTGCGGCGCCGCGGCCGCCGGGCCGACCCGCGGACCATGCTGCTCGTCGGCCGGCTGACCATGCTGGTCGCCACGGTCGTGGCCGTGGTGTTCGCGAGCCTGCAGCTGAACATCCTCGACCTGCTGGTGTTCGTGGGCGCGCTCTGGGGCGCGCTGGTGTTCCCCGTCATCGCCAGCTTCTACTGGGGCAGGGTCACCAACAGGGCGTTCACCGTCTCGGTGCTGGCGGCGCTCGCCGCGTTCCTGCCCGTGCGCTTCGGGGCCCTGCCCGCCGCCGGGCCGCTGCCGCTGCTCGCGGAGGTGCTGGCCGTGGTGGGCGTGGGCGTGGTGCTCGGCCTGATGGTCTTCGGCTTCCTGGGCACCCGCCCCGCCCTGGTCGTCGGGGTGCTGGCCGCGCTCGTCTCGGCACCGTTCGTGCTGGGCTTCCTGCGCGACTACGAGGCCCTCACGGGCTCCCTGGTCGCCTACGCGGTCAGCACGGTGGTGTGCTGGGCGATGTCCGTGCGCCACCGCGACGACTTCGACTTCGACTCGATCCGGCGGCGCACCGGTGACTTCACCGACGACGCCGAGCCCCGCGCCGAGGACGCCCTCACCGGCGCCCGCGGCGCGCACTGAACCCCACGACCCCGGAAAGGACACCCATGTCCGCGTTCGCCCTCACCGTCTACGTCCTCGTCTGGCCCCTCCTGGTCGCCGGCACGCTCGCCGTGATCTGCACGGCCTTCGGCCGGGAGGCGGCCCGGGCCCGGCGCGAGGGGCACGACCTCGTCTGAGCCCCTACCCGGTCCCCGGAGGCCGCGGGCCCGGACCGCACCGTGCGGTCCGGGCCCGCGGCCGTCACCGGGGCCGTCCCGCGCTCAGTCCCACACGGTCGCCCCCGGCAGGCGCGCGCGCATGACCTCGACCGCCTCCGGGTTGCGGTCCACGCACACGAAGCGGCGGTCCAGCTGCGCCGCGGCCGCGCCGAGCGTGCCCGAGCCGGCGAAGAAGTCCAGCACCCAGTCCCCCCGGGCGGAGCTGGCGGCGACCATCCGCCGCACGAGGCCCACGGGCTTCTGCGTGGGGTAGCCGGTCTTCTCCCGGCCCGTGGGGGAGACGATCGTGTGCCACCACACGTCGGTGGGGAGCTTGCCCAGCCGCACCTTCTCCGGGGTCACCAGCCCGGGGGCCATGTACGGCTCCCGGTCCACCTCGGCGCTGTCGAACAGGTAGCGTCCCGGGTCCTTGACGTACACCAGGACGTTGTCGTGCTTGGCGGGCCACCGGCGCCGGGAGCGCCCGCCGTAGTCGTAGGCCCAGATGATCTCGTTGAGGAAGCACTCCCGGCCGAAGATCGCGTCCAGCATCACCTTCGCGTAGTGCACCTCGCGGTAGTCCAGGTGCAGGTACAGCGTGCCGTCGTCGGCGAGCACCCGCCACGCCTGCCGCAGCCGGGGCTCCAGGAACCCCCAGTAGTCGGCGAACGCGTCGTCATAGCTGCGCAGGGCCCCGAGCACGGTGGTGTAGGAGCGGCCGGCGAACCCGGTGCGGTCGCCCGCCCCCGCCGCCGCCGGGGTCACGGTCGACTCCCGGCGGCGCTGGGTGCGGCCCGTGTTGAAGGGCGGGTCCACGTAGATCATGCGGAAGGCCCCGTCGGGCAGCCGCCGCAGGAGATCCAGGTTCTCCGCGGCGACCACCGCGTCGGGGCCCTCGGCGTCGAAGACGAAGGGGCTCACTCGCCGGCGGTGCCGCTCTGCTCCTGCCGGGCCCCGCCGTTGGTGCCGCCGCCGCGCCGGCGCCGGCGCCGGCGGGTGGTGCCGTCCGCGCTGCGCTCCACGGAGGTCTCCCGGGCGCGCTCGCCCGCGGCGGCCGGGGCCGCCGTGGTCTCCCGCGGCGCACCCGCCCCGGCGTCGTCGCGGCGGGCGCGGCCCGTCCCGCGGCCGCCGCCGCGCGACCCGCCGCGGCTCTCCCCGCGGTCCCCGCCGCGGCCGTCACGGCGGCGGGAGTCGCCGCGATCGCGCGACCGCCCGTCCCCGCGCGGGCCGCCCTTGCGCCCGCCGGGCTCGCCGAGGTCCTCGAGCACCTCGGCCCCGAGCCCCTCGTGGGTGCGCTTGGACCGGGGCAGCCGGCCCTTGGTGCCCTTCGGGATGCTCAGCTCCTCGTACAGGTGCTCCGAGGAGGAGTAGGTCTCGCGGGGCTCGGGGATGCCGAGCTCCAGGGCCTTGTCGATCAGCCGCCAGCGCGGGACGTCGTCCCAGTCCACGAAGGTCACGGCGGTGCCCTTGTTGCCGGCGCGGCCGGTGCGCCCGGTCCGGTGCAGATAGGTCTTCTCGTCCTCGGGGCACTGGAAGTTGATGACGTGGGTGACGTCCTCCACGTCGATGCCGCGCGCGGCGACGTCCGTGGCCACGAGAACGTCGACCTTGTTGTTGCGGAACGCGCGCAGCGCCTGCTCGCGCGCGCCCTGGCCCAGGTCGCCGTGCAGCGGGGCGGCGGCGAAGCCGCGGGCGATCAGCTCGTCCGCGAGCTTGGCCGCGGCCCGCTTCGTCTTGGTGAACACGATGGTGCGGCCCCGGCCCTCGGCCTGCAGGATCCGGGCCACGACCTCGTCCTTGTCGAGATGGTGGGCCCGGTAGACCACCTGGCGGATGTCCTTCTTGGTGGCGCCCTCGTCCGGGGCCGCCGCCCGGATGTGCATCGGCTTGGTCATGTAGCGGCGCGCCATGGCCACCACGGGACCGGGCATCGTCGCGGAGAAGAGCATGGTCTGGCGGACCTCGGGCACCGCCGAGAGCAGCTTCTCGACGTCGGGCAGGAACCCGAGGTCGAGCATCTCGTCGGCCTCGTCGAGCACCACGGCGCGCACGGCGGAGAGGTCGAGGTGCCGCTGCCGGTTGAGGTCGATGAGCCGGCCGGGGGTGCCGACCACGACCTCCACGCCCGCCTGCAGCTCCTCGATCTGCGGCTCGTAGGCGCGGCCGCCGTAGATGGTCGCGACCCGGGCGTTGCGGGTCCGCGCGGCGGTCGCCAGGTCGTGCCCGACCTGGACGGCGAGCTCGCGGGTGGGCACCACGATCAGCGCCTGCGGGGCGCCGGGCTTCGCCAGCCGGTCCCACCCGGCGTCGCCGCGGCCCACGACCCGCTGGACCACGGGGATGCCGAAGCCGAGGGTCTTGCCGGTGCCGGTCTTGGCCTGGCCGATGATGTCCTGGCCGGACAGCGCCACCGGCAGGGTCATGGCCTGGATGGGGAAGGGGTGGACGATGCCCTCGGCCGCGAGGGAGTCCACGATGTCCTGGCGGACCCCGAACTCGGCGAAGTCCTGGGGCAGCGGCTCGGGGTGCTCGGTGGTCTCGACGACCACCTCGGGGGTGTCCGCGAGGTCGGCACCGGGCACGGAGGCCTCCGGTGCGGTGTCGGTGATGTAGTCGGTCACGGTCGGTTTCCTTCGTTCGGGCACGCCCGGTGCGGGGAGGGGACCGGGGTCCGGCCTCCGGGCCGCCGTGCCGGCGGCCGCCGGGGGTGCGTTGGGTGGAAGCCGATCGTGAGCGTGCGCCGCCTCGACCGGGCGGGCCACGGGAGCGTGGCGCCCGGATCCGGTCCTGCGCGAGGCCGCCGTGCGGGGCCTGGCCGCGGGGAGCGGGGGCGAGAAGGTGTCTGTCGTTCGTGGGATCGCGGGTACGACCGGTCATCCAGTGCGCTTAACAGTGTAGCCCGACGACCGCGCACCATCCGTGCGGTCGCCGGGCCGGGTCCGCCGTGGCCGGCGGACGGGGTCTCAGTCGTCCTTCGTGAAGGGCATGAACCCCACCGGGCGCTTCTGCTCGGCGCCGACGGCGGCGTAGCCGATGGCGCCGCCGGGGACGACCGTCACGTTGCCCTTGGTGTCCGTCAGCGTCAGCGGGGACCCGGCGGAGACCGCCGCGGTGATCAGCTCCACGGCCTCCGGCGCCTCGAGGGCGGACTCGACGACGATCTCCCGGGCGACGTGCTGGACACCGATCTTGATTTCCATGGTTCCTCCTGGACGGGGCTGCGGTCTTCGTCCCGGCCAGTCTAGGAGTCCGCTACTGCCAGTCCTCGTCGATGATGGAGATTCCGCCCCAAGCTAAACGGAAGATCTGGCGCTGGGCCTCCGCCCGCCCGCCGGTGCCCGGGTTGCGGATCCAGTGCACCGCGGCCGTCTGCGCCATGCCGGTGAGGGAGCGGGAGACGAGCACCGCGTGCGGGTGGCTCAGCCCCGCGTTGGGCCCGAGGACCCCGGCGATCGAGTCGGCCACGGCCAGGTGGAAGTTCTCGAAGCGCTCCGCGACCTCGGGGTCCGCCAGCAGGTCCGACTCGAAGATCAGCCGGTGGGCCTCCGGGTTGGCCTCCACGAAGCCGAAGTACACGTCCAGCATGGACTCGACCCGCTCGCGGTTGACGTCGCTGGCCTGCAGCGCGGAGACGAGCCCGGCCGAGAGCTCCTGGAGGTAGTGGTCCACGAGGGCGAGGTAGAGCTCCCGCTTGCCGGGGAAGTGCTGGTACAGGACGGGCTTGCTCACCTGCGCGGCGTCGGCGATGTCGTCCATGGACGAGCCGTGGTAGCCGTTCGAGGAGAACACGGTCAGGGCCGTCTCGAGCAGCTGCCGTCGGCGGGCCTCGCGCGGGAGGCGCGCGGGGCGGCCTCTCCTGGTCTCAGTGGTCATGAACCGCTCCTCCTCAACCGGCCGGCGGCGCCGGCCGAACGACTGCCGGCCTACCCCGCCTGCGGGCGCCGGGTGTCCTGCGCCGGCCCGGCGGCCGGGGGACCGGTCCGCTCCGCGGCGGGCGCGGGGACCTCGATCCCGTACAGCGCCGCGAGACCGGTGATGTACTCGTCCTGCCGGCCCTGCGCGGCGAGCTCGCGCGCGCGGACGGTGGGGGTGTGCAGGAGGGAGCGCACCATGCGGCGCATCGCGAGCTCGATCTGCTCCTGCGCCGCCGTGCACCCGTGGTGGGAGGTGACCTTCGCGAGCTCGGCGTCCAGGACGGCCATGGTGTGCTTGCGCAGGGCGACGATCGCGGCGTCCATGTCCCGGGCCTCCTGGCTCGCGGTGAACTCCTGGGCGGCGCGCTCGACGATTCCGCTCGCGGCCTCGACGGACTCCCGGGTCTCCTCCGGGGCGGCCAGGCGCACCGACTCGAGGGAGATGAGCTCCACCCCGGGCAGGTCCGCCACGGCGGGGTCGAAGTCCCGGGTCAGGGCGAGGTCCACCACCGTGCGGGGCCCGGCCGGGAACGCGGCGGCTCCCATGGGGGCGGCACCGCCGCTGCAGCCGATGACCACGTCGGCGCGCTCCAGGGCGGCGGCCAGCCCCTCGCCGTCCACCGGCGTGCCGCCGCGGTTCTCGGTGAACTGCTCGGCGCGGCCCGAGGCCGAGTACACCTCGATGTCGGCGCACCCGCGGTCGCGCAGGGCCGCCATGGTGGCCCCCGCGTAGGCGCCCGTGCCGAAGACGAGGGCCCGGCGGGACGGCCAGGTGCCGGCCGTGACGTCGTCGGCCAGGTCCAGGGCCACGGAGACGATGGAGCGGCCGCGCTCGCCGAGCGCGGTCTGGGTGCCCACCTTCCGGGCGGTGCGGGCGGCGGCCTCGAACAGCCGCAGCAGCGTCCCGGAGACGGTGCCCGCCTGCTGGGCGTCGTTGAGGGCCCGCCGGACCTGCCCGGTGATCTCGCGCTCGCCCACCACGGCGGACTCCAGCCCGGAGACCACGGTGAACAGGTGGCGGGCCGCGCCCGAGTCGGTGAACGCGCGCAGGGAGCCGGCCACGAACTCGGGGTCGAGCCCGGCGCGGGAGCCGATCTGCTCCGCGAGCTCGGCGAGGACCCGGTCCAGCGCCGCCCCGGGGGAGGTGCCCGGGACGTCCTCGAGCTCGCCGTAGATCTCGAGCCGGTTGCACGTAGAGAGCGTCACGGCGCCCCGCAGGGGACCGCCGCGGACCATCTCCTCGGACAGCCCGAGCGCACCGGTGCTCAGACGGGCAACGGTGTTCAGATCGACGTTCTGATGAGAGGCGACGAGAGCGAAGAGGACCACAGTGCACCCATCCTAGACGGTCGCCGCCGATCCGTGGCTCGGTGACGTGCGAGAGAAGACTCACCCCCGCCGTCGAGCCCGCGCCCCGGCCCCGCTGACGCTGCGTCGGCAAACGACGTCGGTGTTCCTTGGCACAATGGGAGCACTATGCCTACCACCCCTGAGACGGCGAGCACGCCGGACACGTCGACCGCAGCCGCTCCCGGGCACCCCACGGGCGGCACCCACCCCTCGACGGCGTTCCGGCGCCTGACCGGATCGCTCGGCGCGCTGCCGCAGGGCCATCCGCTGCGCGCGGCCGGCACGCTGGACGCCCCGCTGCTGCAGGCCCTCACCGGCCGCGCCCCCGACCGCCGCCCGGTGTGGTTCATGCGGCAGGCGGGCCGGTCGCTGCCCGAGTACCGCTCCCTGCGCCAGGGCACCGCGATGCTCGACGCGTGCCTGGACCCCGCGATGGCCGCGGAGATCACGCTCCAGCCGGTCCGCCGGCACGACGTCGACGCCGCGATCTTCTTCTCCGACATCGTCGTTCCCATGCGCGTGGCCGGTGTGGACGTCGAGATCGTCCCGGGCCGCGGGCCGGTGCTGGAGCGCCCCGTGCGCACGGCCGCCGACGTCGCCGCGCTGCCCGAGCTCGCCGAGGCCGCCCTGGACCCGATCCGGGAGGCCGTCGCCCGCACCGTCGCGGAGCTCGGCCCGACCCCGCTCATCGGCTTCGCCGGCGCGCCGTTCACCGTGGCGGCCTACATGGTCGAGGGCGGCCCCTCCCGGGACCACCTGCTGCCGCGCACGATGATGCACGCCGACCCGGCGGCCTGGCGGGCGCTCGCCGAGTGGGCGGCCCGCACGTCCGGGGCGTTCCTGCGCGCCCAGGTCGAGGCCGGCGCCTCCGCCGTGCAGCTCTTCGACTCCTGGGCCGGCTCCCTGTTCCTGGACGACTACACCGGGCACGTCCTGGAGCACTCGGCGGCCGCGCTGCGGGCCGTCGAGGACCTCGCCGTGCCCCGCGTGCACTTCGGGACGGGCACCGGTGAGCTCCTCGCCGCGATGCGGGACGCCGGCGCGGACGCCGTGGGTGTGGACTACCGGCTCCCGCTCGCGGAGGCCAACCGCCGGCTCGGCGGGTCCACCGTGCTCCAGGGCAACATCGACCCGGCCCTGCTCGCCGCGCCCTGGCCCGTGCTCGCCGAGCACGTGCGCGAGGTGCTGCGCGGCGGCGCGGCGGCCCCGGGCCACGTCGTCAACCTGGGCCACGGTGTCCCGCCGGGCACCGACCCCCAGGTGCTCACGGACCTCGTGTCCTTCGTGCACGACCAGCCGCTGGAGCAGTCCCCGGGCGGTGGCCGGCCGTGAGCGCGGAGCCGGACGCCGCGGCCCCCCGGCGGACTCCGCCCCGCTCCGCCCTCGTGGTGGGCGGCGGCATCTCCGGGCTGGTCGCCGCCCGTGATCTCGCCGCCCGCGGGCTGCGGGTCACCCTGGTCGAGGCCGAGGACCACCTGGGCGGGGCGGTCGGCGCCCACCAGGTGGCGGGCCTCGTGCTGGACTCGGGCGCCGAGTCCTTCGCGACCCGCTCCCGGGCCGTCCCCGAGCTCCTGGAGGAGCTCGGCCTCGGCGAGCGCGTGGTGCACCCCAACCGCTCCGGGTCGTGGCTGTTCCTGCCCGACGGCGCCGTGCCCGCGCCCGACTCCGGGATCCTGGGCATCCCCGCGGACCCCACGGCGCCCCGGCTGCGGGCGGCGCTGGGCCGCGCCGGCATGCTGCGCGCCGGCCTCGACCGCCGGCTGCCGGCCTTCGTCGGGATGACCGAGCGCTCCCTCGGCGGTCTCGTCCGGGCCCGGATGGGGGACCGGGTCGTCGACCGGCTCGTGGCGCCGTTCGCCACGGGCGTGCACTCCGCCCACCCCGACGACCTCGACGTCGACGCCGTGGCCCCCGGCCTGCGCCGGGCCCTGCGCGAGCACGGCTCCCTCGGTGCCGCGGCGGGCGCCCTGCGCCGCGCCGCGCCGGCCGGGGCGAACGTGGCCGGGCTGCGCGGCGGGATGAACGCGCTGTCCGAGACGCTCGTGCACGACCTCGAGCGGACGGGCGTGAAGCTCGTCACCGGCTACGACGTGATCGCCCTCGACCGCGACCCGCGGCGCGAGGGCTGGATGGTGATCCAGCGCCAGCCGCGCCACGGGCACAAGACGGCCGTGGCCCGCGGGGAGCTGCTCGTGCTGGCCACCGACGGCACGACCGCCGTCCGGCTCCTCGCCGGGCACGAGCACGAGCTCCAGCGCTTCGCCCCCCAGGCCGGGCCGCAGGTGGCCCTGGCCACGCTCGTGCTCGACGAGCCGCGGCTCGACGGCGCCCCCCGGGGCACCGGCCTGCTCGTGAGCGAGGACGCCCGCGGCGTGCGCGCCAAGGCCCTGACCCACGCCAGCGCCAAGTGGGACTGGGTCCGGGAGGCCGCCGGTCCCGGCCGGCACGTGCTGCGGCTCTCCTACGGGCGCGCGCAGCCCGACGCCTCGGCGGTCCCGCCCGAGGTGGCCCTGCCCGACGACCAGCTGATCCGGCTGGCCCTCTCGGACGCCTCCACCCTCCTGGGGATGCCGCTGCGGCCCGGCCAGCTCGCCGGCGCGGACGTCGTGCGCTGGCGCTCCGCGCTGCCCCGCGCCGGCGTGGGCCACGCCCGGCGCGTCGCCGAGTTCCGCCGGGCGCTGTCCGTGCTGCCCGACGCCGTCGCCGTCGGCGGGTGGCTCGCGGGCACGGGCCTCGCCTCCGTCGTCGCCGACACCCGATCCCAGGTCCGCGCGCTGCTCGCCGAGGCGGGCGTCCCGGACCCCGCCGCGCCGGCCGGCCCCGAGCCGGCGCGCACCCCACCGACCAGCACCCGACGAAAGGACTGAGCCTTGTCCCACGACACCAGCTCCCACGAGAACGGCGGCCCCTCGGCCCCGCGGCCCGAGCCGACGGAGGACGGCGGCGCGGAGCAGCTGCACTGGGCCGTCTGGTCCGTGTTCGCCCGTCCCGCCGGCGGCGCCCCGGCCCGCACGGCCGGCGACGACGCCTCGGCGGCCGCCGAGTTCGACGGCGTGGTCGAGCAGCTGGCGGCCGAGGGCGTGACGCTGCGCGGCGCCTACGACGTCTCCGGGATGCGCGAGGACGCCGACGTCCTCACGTGGCTGCACGGCGACGACCCCCGGGCCCTCCAGTCGGCGGTCCGCCGGCTGCGCCGCACGGAGCTCCTCGCCGGCACCGGGCAGGCCTGGAACGCGATGGGGGTCCACCGGGACGCCGAGTTCACCCGCAACCACTCCCCGTCCTTCGCGCGGGGCCTGGCCCCGGAGGAGTGGGTCTGCGTCTACCCGTTCGTGCGCTCGTACGAGTGGTACTACATGAACCCCCAGCGCCGCTCCGAGATGCTGCGCAACCACGGCATGGCGGCGCGCGACTACCCGCAGGTCCTCGCGAACACCATCGCGTGCTTCGGGCTCAACGACTACGAGTGGCTGCTGGCGCTGGAGGCCCCCGAGCTGGTGGACCTCGTCGACGTGATGCGCGCCTTCCGCAACACGGAGGCCCGGCTGCACGTGCGCGAGGAGACGCCGTTCTACACGGGCCGCCGGGTCGGCGCCGAGGAGCTCGCGGAGGTGCTCCGATGAGCGCGGAGAACGCCCTGTCCCGGGCCCGGGCGCACGCGCCGGAGCCGTACGACGCCGTGATCCTCTCGTCCTTCGGCGGCCCCGAGGGCCAGGACGACGTCCTGCCGTTCCTGCGCAACGTCACGCGCGGCCGCGGCATCCCCGACGAGCGGCTCGAGGAGGTCGCCACCCACTACCGGGCCAACGGCGGGGTGAGCCCCATCAACGCGCAGAACCGCGCGCTGCGCTCCGCCCTCGAGGCCGAGCTGCTCGGCCGCGGCGTGGGCGTGCCGGTGCTGTGGGCGAACCGCAACTGGGCGCCCTACGTGGCCGACGTGGTGCGGGAGTGCCACGACCGCGGGATGCGCCGGCTGCTCGTGCTCGCCACGAGCGCCTACTCCAGCTACTCCGGCTGCCGCCAGTACCGCGAGGACTACGGGGTGGCGCTCGAGGAGCTCGGCCTCACGGACACGATGCAGGTCGACAAGGTCCACCAGTACTACGACTCCGAGGGCTTCGTGCAGCCGTTCGTCGAGGGCCTCCGCGAGGGGCTCGCGCAGGTGCGCGACCGGCTCGGCGCCGGCGAGGGCAGGATCGCGATCCTGTTCTGCACGCACTCCATCCCGACCACGGACGCCGAGGCGTCCGGGCCGGCCCGGATGGACTTCGAGGAGAACTCCGCCTACGTCGCCCAGCACCTGGCGGTGGCCCGCACCGTGCTCGAGCGGGTGGGCCCCGAGGAGCTCGGCGAGCACACCTGGGACCTCGTCTACCAGTCCCGCTCCGGGCCCCCGCAGGTGCCGTGGCTCGAGCCGGACGTCAACGACGCCCTCGAGGAGGTCGCCGGGCGCGGGGTCGCCGGCGCGGTCCTCGTGCCGCTGGGCTTCGTCTCCGACCACATGGAGGTCAAGTGGGACCTCGACACCGAGGCCCTGGAGACCTGCGAGCGGCTCGGGCTGCCGGCCGTGCGCACCCCGACCGCCGGCACCCACCCGGCGTTCGTGGCCGGGCTCGCCGACCTCGTGGAGCAGCGCGTCGCCGGGCGCACCGCCCCGCCGCGCGTCTCCGCGTGCGCCCCGGGCACGTGGTTCGACGACTGCGCCCCGGACTGCTGCGTCAAGGTGCTGCGCGGCGCCGCCGGGCCGCGCCCCACCATCGCCCAGCGCCCCCACGGCGAGCCCCTCCCGGTCGGTCTCGACGACTCCGGGGAGGTGCAGTGGGCGTGACGGCCGCCGCGCAGAACCTGCCGGTGTTCCGGGTCGGCACCCGGGGCTCCCAGCTCGCGCTGACCCAGACCACCACGGCCGCCCGCGCCGTCGCGGCCGCGGGCCGGCTGGAGCCGGAGCTCGTCACGATCCGCACCGAGGGCGACGTCCTCACCGGCCCTCTGTCCCAGATGGGCGGCACCGGGGTCTTCGCCACGGCGCTGCGGGCCGCCCTGCTGGCCGGCTCGGTGGACCTGGCCGTGCACTCCCTCAAGGACCTGCCCACCGCCCCCGTGCCGGGGCTCGAGGTCGCCGCGGTGCCGGTGCGGGAGGACCCCCGGGACGCCCTGTGCGCCCGTGACGGGCTGACCCTGGCCGGCCTGCCCGCCGGGGCCCGCATCGGCACGGGCTCCCCGCGCCGGGCGGCGCAGCTGCGCGCGGCGCGACCGGATCTCGAGATCGTCGACATCCGCGGCAACGTGGGCACCCGGCTGGGGCGGGTGGCCCCCGGCGACCTCGACGCCGTGGTGCTCGCGGCCTCCGGGCTGCGGCGCCTCGGGCTCGAGGACGCGATCACCGAGCTGATCGACCCGTCTGTCATGCTCCCGGCCCCCGGGCAGGGCGCCCTGGCCCTGGAGTGCCGCACGGAGGACGCCTCCGGGGACACTGCGCTCGCCGCCGGCCTCGCCGCGGTGGACGACCCGGGGACACGGCTGGCCGTGACCGCCGAGCGGGCGCTGCTGACCCGGCTCGAGGCCGGGTGCGCCGCCCCCGTGGGCACGTTCGGGCGGATCGAGGACGGTGAGCTCGTGCTCGACGTCGTGGTGGCCGACCCGGACGGCAGCCGGGTCATGCGCCGCAGCGGCCGCGCCGCGGAGCCCGACCTCGACGCCGCCCGGGGCCTCGGCGCCCGGCT
This sequence comes from Kocuria oxytropis, assembly GCF_040981195.1. Classification (NCBI taxonomy): domain Bacteria; kingdom Bacillati; phylum Actinomycetota; class Actinomycetes; order Micrococcales; family Micrococcaceae; genus Kocuria; species Kocuria oxytropis. The sequence goes on from NZ_JAVFXA010000002.1 coordinate 104,398, forward strand.
GGGCGACGAGCTGCTCGCCGACGGCGCCGGCCGGCTGGCCCGGTTGACGCTCTGAGCCCCGTGCCGTCCGCCGGGCCCGCAGACCGCCACGACGACCCCGCCGCCGCCCTGCGCGGCGCCAGGGTCGTCGTGACCCGCTCCGCCGACCGGGCCCGGGAGCTCGTGGACCTGCTGACCGGGCACGGGGCCCGGGTGCGGCTCGCGCCGCTGCTCGAGGCGACCCTGCCCCGGGACACCGGCCCCGTGACCGCCCTTCTCGAGCGGGCGGCGGACCCGGCGCCCGCCGGACGGACCTGGCTGGCGGTCACCGCGGTGACCACGGTCCACGCGCTGCGCGCGATCTCGGGGGACCGGGACGGGACGTCGCTGGGCGACCGGTTCGCGGCGGCCCGGCGGGCCGGGCTGCGCGTCGCCGCGGTGGGGGACGCCACGGCCGCGGCCCTCACCGCGGCGGGGCTGGCGCCGGACCTGGTGCCCGGCACCGCGCACTCGGCGGCCGGGCTGCTCGCCGACTGGCCGCGGGAGCCGGACCCGGGCACGGTCCTGCTGCCGCTCTCGGCCCGGGCCCGGCCCGTGCTGGCGGACGGCCTCACCGGGCGCGGGTACCTTGTCCTGACGGCCACCGCCTACGAGACCGTGCCCTGGCCGGCCGCCGCGCCCCTCGTGCCGCCGGGCCCGGTCCGCGGCGTGGAGGCGCTGCGCCGTCCGCAGCTGCTGGCGGCCCTGGCCGCGGGCGAGGCCGACGCCGTGGTGCTCACGGCCCCGTCCCACCTCGCGGAGCTGGTGGGCGACGACCCGTCCGTCCTGGCGGGCACCGTCCTCGTGGCCATCGGCGAGCCCACGCGGCGGGCCGCCGCGGCGCTGGGCCTGCCGTCCGTGGCCGCCTCCCGGCCCACCCCCGCGGGGATCCGTGACGCCCTCGTCCGGGCCCTCGCCGCCCCGGGGCGCCTGGCGCCCGCCGCCGCGGCGCACCCACCCCCCGCGCCGGTCCCGGCCCCCGCGCCCGCCGCGGCCGGGACAGCCGGGCCCCGCGTGCGGAGGTCCGAGGCACCTGGACCCGTGGCGCCGCACCCCCTGGCACCCGCCCCGACCACATCGATCCCGACGACCGAGGAGACGAACTCCGTGACCCACCCGACCCCGCGCTACGACCTGGTCTCCCGCCCCCGCCGACTGCGCACCACCCCGGCCGTGCGCCGGCTCGCCGCGCAGACCAGGGTGCACCCGGCGGACCTCATCCTGCCCGTGTTCGTCCGGGAGGGACTCTCCGAGCCGGCCCCCCTGGGGTCCATGCCGGGAGTCGTCCAGCACTCCCTGGACTCCCTGCGGCGCGCCGCCGCCGAGGCCGCGGCCAAGGGCCTCGGCGGGTTCATGGTCTTCGGCGTGCCCGCCGAGAGGGACCCCGAGGGCAGCGCCGGGTGCGATCCCGAGGGGATCCTGAACCGGGCGCTGCGCGCCGTCCGCGCCGAGGTCGGCGACGACCTCGTCGTGATGGCGGACCTGTGCCTGGACGAGTTCACCGACCACGGCCACTGCGGCGTCCTCGCCGAGGACGGCACCGTGGACAACGACGCGACCCTGGAGATCTACGGCCGGATGGCCGTGGCCCAGGCGGAGGCCGGCGCCCACGTGCTCGGCCCCTCCGGCATGATGGACGGCCAGGTCGGCGTGATCCGCTCGGCCCTCGACGAGGCCGGGCGCCACGACGTCTCCGTCCTGGCGTACTCGGCCAAGTACTCCTCCGCGTTCTACGGCCCGTTCCGGGAGGCCGTGGACTCCCAGCTCCAAGGCGACCGCCGCACCTACCAGATGGACCCCGCCAACCGCCGGGAGGCCCTGCACGAACTGCAGCTGGACCTCGACGAGGGCGCCGACATGGTCATGGTCAAGCCGGCTATGAGCTATCTCGACATCCTCCGCGACGTGGCCGAGGTGTCCCCGGTGCCGGTCTCCGCGTACCAGATCTCCGGCGAGTACGCCATGATCGAGGCCGCGGCCGCCAACGGCTGGATCGACCGCAGGGCCGCGGTCCAGGAGTCCGTGCTGTCCATCCGCCGCGCCGGCGCCGACACCGTGCTCACCTACTTCGCCGTCGAGCTCGCGGACTGGTTCCGCGACGAGAACGGCCTCTCCTGACCCCCACCGACCCCCGAGCCGGCAGCCCCGGCGGAAGGACACACACAGAACTCATGAGCGTTTCCCAGGAACTCTTCGACCGCGCGCGCAAGGTCATGCCCGGCGGGGTCAACTCCCCGGTGCGCGCCTTCGCGTCCGTGGGCGGCACCCCGCCCTTCATCACCGCGGCCAAGGGGCCGTACCTCACCGACGCCGACGGCCGCGAGTACGTCGACCTCGTCAGCTCGTGGGGGCCCGCCCTCGTCGGGCACTCCCACCCGGCCGTCATCGAGGCCGTGCACGAGGCCGTGGAGCGCGGCCTGTCCTTCGGGGCCACGACCCGCGGGGAGACGGAGCTCGCCGAGCTCGTGGTCGAGCGGGTCGGGGCGATCGACGAGCTGCGCATGGTCTCCACCGGCACCGAGGCGGCCATGACCGCGATCCGCCTGGCGCGCGGCGTCACGGGCCGGGACCTCGTGGTGAAGTTCGCCGGGTGCTACCACGGGCACGTGGACTCGCTGCTGTCCGAGGCGGGCTCCGGGGTCGCGACCCTGGCCCTGCCGGGCTCCGCCGGTGTCACGGCGGCCACCGCGGCCGAGACCCTCGTGCTGCCGTACAACGACCTCGCCGCCGTGGAGGAGGCCTTCGCCGCCCACCCGGGCCGGATCGCCGCCGTCATCACGGAGGGCGCACCCGCCAACATGGGCGTGGTCACCCCCGGCGAGGGCTTCAACGCCGGGCTGCGCCGGATCACCCGCGAGCACGGGGCCCTGATGATCTTCGACGAGGTGCTGACGGGCTTCCGCGTGCACGAGGCCGGCTACTGGGGCCTCACGGCCGCCGGCGAGGAGGGGTGGGAGCCCGACCTGTTCATGTTCGGCAAGGTCATCGGCGGCGGCCTGCCCGTCGCCGGCGTCGGCGGCCGCTCCGAGGTCATGGACCACCTCGCCCCCCTGGGGCCCGTCTACCAGGCCGGGACCCTCTCGGGGAACCCGGTGGCGATGGCGGCCGGGGCCGTGACCCTGCGCACCGCCGACCGGATCGCCTACCAGACGGTGGACCGGCGCTCGGCCCAGCTCCAGGAGGCGGTGCGGGCCGCACTGACCGAGGCCGGTGTGGACCACTCCGTGCAGTCGGCCGGCAACCTGTTCTCCGTGGCGTTCGGCACCTCCGCCACCGGCGTGCACGACTACGCGCAGGCGAAGGCGCAGGAGACGTTCCGCTACCCGGCGTTCTTCCACGCGATGCTGGACCAGGGCGTCTACCTGCCCCCCTCAGTGTTCGAGGCGTGGTTCCTCTCCGCCGCGCACGACGACGCCGCGATGGACCGGATCGTCTCCGCCCTGCCGGCCGCGGCCCGCGCGGCCGCCGAGGCCCGGCCGGCCGCCTGAGCCCGGACCGGGCCGCCGTCCCGGGGAGCGCTCAGGCGTCCTCGGGGCGGCGGAGCGGCCAGGCGCCGTCGACCACGGCGTCCGGGCAGGTCCTGCGGAAGTACTCCTGGAGGCTCGCCGCCTGGTCGGCGGCCCAGCCGACCTGGGCCTCGTGCAGCTCGGCGGCGGGACGCACCAGCTCGGGGAAGCGGCGGGCCATCAGGACCGCGAGCCGTTCCGTGGCCAGCGAGTCCGCGGCCGAGGTGTGCGCCGCCGTGAGCTCCACGCCGTACTCCTCGCACAGCGCCCCGAGCGTGCGCTTGCCGCGCCGGTACCGGTGCACCTGCTTGTTGAGCACGTACGGGTCCAGTACCGGGAAGGGCCGGGGCACCTCGACCCCGTGGCGCCGCCCCTCGTGGGCGAGGACGGTGAAGTCGTAGGAGGCGTTGAACACCAGCACGGGCGTGCCCGCCGCGAAGAGGGCGTCCAGGAGGCCGGCGATCTCCCCGACCACCTCCGCGGCGGGCCTGCCCTCGGCGCGGGCCCGGTCGGTGCTCACCCCGTGCACGGCGGCGGCCTCCTCGGGGATCTCCACCCCCGGGTCCGCCAGCCACTCCCACTCGTCCGTCACGGCGCCCCCGGCGTCGGTGCGCACCACGGAGGCCGTGACGATGCGGGCCGTGTGCGGGTCGCGGCCGGTCGTCTCCAGGTCGAACGCCGCCCGCGGGCCCCGGGTCCACGCCGCGGTGGCGCCGGACGCGTCCTGCGGCGGGTCGAGCTCGAACAGGACCTCCTGCTCGGCGCCGGCGGCGGCCCCGGAGGGCTCCGGCCGCGGGGCGCGCCACGGTGCGGCCTCGAACAGGGGCGGCTGGTCGGTGGGCTCGGCGGGGCGTGAGGGCGACGACATGGCACCACCGTACCGGGCGCCTCCGACCCGCCACGCACCACCGGCGGCGCGGGGACCTTGTCGCAACAGGTGAAGTGTGCTTCACTTGTCCGCACAGGGAGGGGAGTATCCCACCACCGTTCCGTCGTCACTACGGCCCCGCGAGGGGCCCGGCGGGCGGGCCCGCGAGGGCCGGGAGAGACCTCCGATCGGATCGATCGGAAGGTGCTGTCATGGATGTCCCGTTCTGGATCTGGGCCGCGGTGGTCGGCTTCATCGTGGTGATGCTGGCCGTCGACCTGTTCGCCCACCGGCACGCCCACGTGATCGGCGTGCGCGAGGCGGCCGCGTGGTCGGGGGTGTGGGTGGCCTTCGGCGTGGCCTTCGGCGTCGTCGTCTGGCAGGTCTGGGGCGCGGAGTTCGGCCAGCAGTACTTCGCCGGCTACCTCATCGAGAAGTCCCTGGCCGTGGACAACGTCTTCGTCTGGGCCATCATCTTCAGCTACTTCGCCGTGCCGCGGGAGTTCCAGCACCGGGTGCTGTTCCTGGGCGTGCTCGGCGCCCTCGTGTTCCGCGGGATCTTCATCGCCGCCGGGGCGGTGCTGATCCAGAACTTCTCCTGGATCCTCTACGTCTTCGCCGCGTTCCTGCTCTACACCGGGTGGCGGATGATCCGTCAGCGCAACGAGCACCTGGACCCCGAGCAGTCGGCGGTGCTGCGCGGCTTCCGCCGCTTCGTGCCGATGACCGAGGCCTACCACGGGCAGAGGCTGCTGGTCCGGCGGAACGGGGTGCTGCTGGCCACGCCCCTGCTGGCCGTGCTGGTGCTGATCGAGGTCACCGACGTCGTCTTCGCCGTCGACTCGATCCCGGCGATCTTCGCCGTCACCGACGAGGTGTTCCTGGTCTTCACCGCTAACGCCTTCGCGATCCTGGGGCTGCGGGCGATGTACTTCCTGCTGGCCGACCTGATCCACCGCTTCGTCTACCTCAAGATCGGCCTGGCCCTGGTGCTGGTCTGGGTGGGGATCAAGATGCTGCTGAAGATCGACGTGTTCTACATCCCGACCCCGGTCTCGCTGGCCGTGGTCGCCACGATCATCACCGTCTCCGTCGTCGCCAGCCTGCGGGCCACGCGCGGTGCGGGCCGCCGCCCGCTGCCGGCCCCGGCGGAGCCGCCCTTCCGCACCGCCTCCGAGGACGAGATCGCCGCCCTGGACCCGGTGTGGGGCCGCAGGACCCGCGCAGGACGGGGCGGCCGGGAGACCGCTGCCGGGACGGTGCCGGCCGGGGACGGCCCGCGGGCCGACGCCGGGGCCGACGCCGGGGCCGACACCGGGACCGGCACCCGGGCCGGGGACGAGGCCCGCACGGGTGCCCGGGACGACCGCGACCGGCCGCACGGAGGGGGAGCGCGGTGAGCGGCCCGGTCACCGGGACCCGGCGCCCGGTCGCCGCGGTGGTCACCGACGGGCCCGAGGCCGCGGCGGTCGCCCGCCGCGCCGCGGGCGTCGCCACGGAGGAGGGCCGGCCCGTGCTCCTGCTGGTGCCGACGCTGCGCTCGGCCTTCAGCGCCGACGCCGTCATCGCCCGGCGGGCCCAGGAGGAGGCGCTCCTGGAGGCGCAGGCCGTCGCCGCCCGGGCCCGGCCGGCGCTGGAGGCCGCCGGCGTGCCGTGGCGGGTGCAGGTGGTGTGGCACCGCAACTGCCCGCTGCGCCGCGCCCGGCAGGCCCGGGCCGTCGCCCTGGCCCACGCGGCGCACCGTGCCGGGGCGGTGCTGGTGGTCACGCCGGCCCACGTCCCGGTGCCCACGGTGGAGCAGGGCCCCGGCGTGGTGCTCGTCGCCGCCCGTGCGGCCGCCCGGCTGGCCGTGCACCGCCCCGCACGGTCCCGCCGGCTGGACCAGCTGTGAACCGCCCGCCCTCCGGAAGGACCCCGCCATGACCCCTCCCGCTCCCGGCCCGGACGCCCCGGCCCCTCCCGCACCCGGTCCGGTCGCCCCGGCCCCTCCCGCTCCCGCTAACGGTTCGGACGCCCCGGCCCCGGGCGTCCCGGGTCCGGACGGGCGGAGCACCGGGAGCGGCGGCCCCGCTCTCTCCCGGCCGGCGTGGACCTTCCTCACCAACCACGGCCACGTGCTCCTGGCCGTGGCCGGGTCCCAGGACGCCCGGGTCAGCGAGATCGCGGCCCAGGTGGGCATCTCGGAGCGCGCCACCCTGACGATCCTCAAGGACCTCGAGTCGGCCGGCTACCTCCGCCGGCACCGGAACGGACGGCGCAGCCACTACACGGTCGACGGGCACCGGCCCTTCCGGCACCCGGCCGTCGCCGCGCACGAGATCGGGGAGCTGCTGGCCGTCCTCGTCCCGGCCCCCGGGCAGGACGCCGGGAGCGGGCCCCGTCCCGGCGGACCGCTTTAGCCCGTCGGAGTCCCGTGATGGGATGAGACCCATGCGGCACTCCGAGCACGGCACCCCCACCACGAGCACCGTCCCGCCCGGTGCGGGACCGGTGCGCTGGAGCCTCGTCCCCCCGGCCGGCTCCGCGCCGGGGCGCACCGCGTGGCGGCCGAGCCCCGGGCAGGAGGAGATCGCCGGGCTGCCGGCCGGGTGCGGGCCCCGGCTCGTGCTGGGCGGGCCCGGGACCGGGCGGACCCGGGTGCTCGTGGAACTGGCGGCGCGCCGGATCCGGGACGGGCTCGACCCGGACCGGCTGCTCGTGCTCACCCCTTCCCGGCTCGCGGCGTCCCGGCTGCGGGACGACCTGACGGCCGCGGTCGAGGCCACCATGAGCTCCCCGCCCGTGCGGGCGTGGCAGTCCTACGCCTTCGACCTCCTCCGTCGGGCGCAGAACGAGGGGCTGCTCCCCGGCGTCGTGCACGGGCCCAAGCTGCTGTCCGGACCGGAGCAGGACGTGCTCATCGGTGAGCTGATGGCCGGGCACGCCGCGGGATTCGGAGCTCCCGTCGTGTGGCCGCCGGATCTCCGGGAGGCCCTGGGCACCCGCGGCTTCCGCCAGGAGGTGCGCGAGCTGTTCGACCGGATGTCCGAGTACGACCTCGCCCCCGAGGACCTCCGCGTCCTCGCCCGGCGGCTCGAGCGCCCGGACTGGGCGGCGGCCGCCACGGTGCGCGCCGAGTACCTGGCCGTGCGCCGGCTGCGGATGCCGGAGTCCTACGACCCCGCGGTGCTCGTGACCGAGGCCGCGCGGGTCCTCGAGGAGCAGCCGGAGTTCCTCCGGGCCGAGCAGGAGCGCCTCGACCTCGTGCTCGTGGACGACCTGCACGAGGCGACGCCCTCCATCCACCGGCTCCTCGCCGTGCTGTGCCGGGGCCGGGACACCGTCATGACCGTCTGCACGGACACCGTGGTCCAGGGCTTCCGCGGGGCGCGGCCCGATCTGCTGCGCACCCTCGACGACCGGCTCGCCGAGCCCGCACGGCCCCTCCGGCGGCACTGCCTGGACACGAGCCGGCGCATGCCCGGGGCCGTGGTGGAGGTGTGGCGGCGCGTGGCGGAGCGGATCCCTGCCGTCGCCGGCGCCCGGCACCCCCGCGACCTGCGGCCCGCCGACGGGACCGGCCCCGCCGCGGAGGCACCCGGCACCGCGGCCGCGACGCCCGCCGCCGGCGGGACGGCGGCGCCGGCGGCAGACGCCTGGGACGGCGACACGGCCGGCGCCACGAGCGGCGACCGGACCGGCGCCACGGATGCCGGTGCGGCACCGGGGGAGGTCACCACGGTGGTGCTGTCGTCACCGCTGCACGAGGCCCGCTGGATCGCCCACCAGGTGCTCGAACGGCACCTGGTGGGCGGCGCCGCGCTCGCCGACATGGCGGTGGTCGTGCGCAACGGCCGCTACCTGGAGGCCCTCGAGCGCCAGCTCACGGCCATGGGCGTGCCGGTCAGCACCTCCGCGGCGGAGACGCCGGTCCGGGACGAACCGGCGGTGCGCCCGCTGCTGGCCGCCCTGCGCATCGTGACCGAGGCCGCCGCGGCGACCGGGACCGGGGACGAGGACGGCCGCTTCGGGGTCCTCACCGTCCAGGCGGCCGTCGAGCTCCTGACGTCGCGGATCGGCGGCGCCTCCCCGATGGACGTCCGCCGGCTGCGCCAGCGGCTCCGGGCGGAGGAGCTCGCCGCGGGCGGCGTCCGCACCAGCGACGACCTGCTCGTGGAGGCCCTCGTGGCGCCCGGGGCGCTCGACGCCGCAGGGGTGCGCTCCGTGCCGGCCCGCCGGATCGCCCGGATGCTCACGGCCGGGACCGTCGCCCTGCGGGAGGAGGGCGCCACGGCCGAGACCGTGCTGTGGGCGCTGTGGGAGGCCGCCGGGGTGGCCGAGTCCTGGCGGCGGCATGCCCTGGAGGGCGGTCCGGCCGGGGAGCGGGCGGACCGGGACCTCGACGCCGTGGTGGGCCTGTTCGAGTCGGCCGAGCGGTACGTCGACCACCTGCCCGGGGCGAGCCCCGCCCAGTTCCTGGACTACATCGACAACCAGGACCTGCCCATGGACACCCTGGCCGCGCGCGCCCCGACCGACGAGACGGTCGAGATCATGACCACGGCCACGGCCGCGGGCCGGCAGTGGCCCGTGGTCTTCGTCGCCGGCGTGCAGGAGGGGGTGTGGCCCAACACCCGTCTGCGGGGCCAGCTGCTGGGCGCGGACCTGCTCACGGACGCCCTCGACCTCGGGCCCGAGCAGGCCGCCCGGGTCACCCCGGTCACCCGGATGCGGGAGGTCCGCCACGACGAGCTGCGCTCCTTCTCCGCCGCGGTCTCCCGCAGCAGCGGGACGCTCGTGGTCACGGCGGCCTCCTGCGAGGACGAGCAGCCCTCGGAGTTCCTCGACCTCGTCGACCCGCCGGGGTCACGGCCCGGGGACGGCTCGCGGACCGTGGTGGACGCACCGCGGCCCATGACGCTGCGCGCCCTCGTGGCCGAGCTGCGGCAGTGGGTCCAGCTGCACGAGGAGGACCCGGTGCGCTCGGAGGCCGCGGCCCGGCTGCTCCACCGCATCGCCGCCTCCCCGCGACCGGTGCCCGGCGCCCACCCCGACACGTGGTGGGGCGCCGCGGAGCTCTCCAGCACGGCGCCCGTCTTCGACGACGGGGTCCCGGTCCCCGTCTCCCCGTCCCGCATCGAGACCATCCACCGCTCCCCGCTGGACTGGTTCGTGGCCGCGTCGCGGGCGGAGGCCGCCACCGACCTCAGCCGCAGCCTCGGCTCGCTCGTGCACGCCGTCGCCGAGGAGCTGCCCGAGGCCTCGGGCTCCGAGCTCGTCGCCGAGCTCGAGCGCCGCTGGCCCACGCTGGGGCTGCCGGACACCTGGGAGTCCGACGTCCAGCTCGAGCGGGCCCGGCAGATGCTGCGCAAGTTCGCCCAGTACGTGCTGGACGCGCGCGGCACGCACGGCCGCCGGCTCGTCTCCGTGGAGGGCGCCTTCAGCGTGCTCGTCCAGGGGCGGGCGCGCGACGCCCTGCTCCGGGGCCGGGTGGACCGCCTCGAGCTCGACGAGCAGGGCCGCTACGTCGTCGTGGACCTCAAGACCGGACGGAACCAGCCGGCCGGGGCGAAGATCGCCGAGCACCCGCAGCTGGCCGCCTACCAGGTGGCGCTCACGGCCGGCGCGGGCACGGCCATGGTGGCCGGTGCGGACGACGCCGTCCTGGAGCTGCCGGACGGCACCGTGACGGAGCTCTCCGGCGGCGCCCTGCTCGTCCAGCTCGGCACCCGGGCGAAGTCCCCCTCCGTGCAGCAGCAGGATCCCCTGGACCCCGACGCCACGTGGGCGCGCGAGCTCATCACCCGGGCCGCGGAGCTCGTGGCGGGGGAGCGCTTCACCGCCCGCCACGACCAGGCCGAGGGCGCCTTCAACGGGCACGGGTGCAAGCTGCCCCAGATCTGCCCGCTCTGCGCCGAGGGCCGGCAGGTGAGCGAGCCGTGAGAACCGACCCCGCTCCCGTCCCGCCCCGACAGCACGAGAGGACAGCGCCCATGAGCCGCAGCCCCGGCAGCCCCGGCGACGGTGCCCGGCAGGACACCGCCGGGCACCCCTACGGCGGCGTCGAGCCCCGGTACAGCCCCGAGGAGCTCGCCGAGCTGCTCGGCGGCAACCGGCCCACCGCCCAGCAGTCCGCCGTGATCTCCGCCCCGCTCACGCCCCGGCTGGTCGTCGCGGGCGCGGGCTCCGGCAAGACCGCCACCATGGTCGACCGGGTGGTGTGGCTCGTGGCCAACGGCGTCGTCGCCCCGGACCAGGTCCTCGGCGTGACCTTCACCCGCAAGGCCGCCGGTGAGCTGGGGGAACGCATGCGCTCCCGGCTGGCCCGGCTGCGCGCCCAGGGGCTCGTCGCGCCCGTCGGCGCGGACGAGGCCGGGGAGGACGACCTCCCCGCCGCGCCCCAGGACCCCACCGTGAGCACCTACCACTCCTACGCCAACACGCTCGTGCGCGACTACGGGCTGCGCCTGGGCATCGAGCCGGACACCACGCTGCTGGGCCAGGCCCGGACGTGGCAGATCGCGGCCCAGACGGTGGAGGCCTGGACCGGGGAGCTGCTCGAGACCATGCCCGCGAAGTCCACCATGGTCGCCGCGGTCCTCGACCTCGCCTCGGCGTGCGCGGAGCACCTCGTCGACCCGGCGGACGTGGAGCGGTTCGCGTCCCGGCTCCTCGGCGCCCTGGCCACCACGCCCCCGGGGCGCCGGAAGAAGACCCTGGGCGCCCAGCTGAAGAAGGTCGAGGACAACCAGCGCACCGCGTGGGTCCTCGCCGAGCTCGTGGCCGACTTCTCCCGGCGCAAGCACGCGGCGCAGGCCATGGACTTCGGCGACCTGCTCTCCGCGGCGGCCCGGCTGGCCGAGCAGGACCCGGCCGCGCGCCGGACCGAGCGGCAACGGCACCGGGTGGTGCTGCTCGACGAGTTCCAGGACACCTCGCACGCCCAGCTGCGGCTCTTCGCCGCCCTCTTCGGCAACGGCCACTCCGTGATGGCGGTGGGCGACCCCCAGCAGTCGATCTACGGCTTCCGCGGCGCCTCCTCCGGGCAGCTCTTCGGCTTCTACGACTCCTTCCCGGTCGCCCCCGGCGAGGAGGCGGAGCCCAGCTTCCTCACCACGGCGTGGCGCAACGACGCGAGCATCCTCGACGTCGCCAACACGATCGCCGCCCCCCTGCGGACCCTGCCGGCGTGGGCCCGCGGGCGGTCCTCGCTCACGGTGCCCGAGCTCGCCCCGCGGCCCGGTGCGGGCACCGGCCGGGTGCGGATCAGCCGGTGGGCCACCGATCTCGAGGAGGCCGCCGCGATCGCGGAGCGGATCGGGGAGCACCGGGCGCAGCACCGCGGCGCTCCGGTGGAGGAGATGCCCACCATGGCGGTGCTCTGCCGCAAGCGCTCCCAGATCGAGCCCGTGCGCCGGGAGCTCGCCGCCCGCGGCATCCCCTACGAGGTGGTGGGCCTCGGCGGCCTGCTCAGCACGCCGGAGGTCTCCGACGTGGTGGCGACCCTCCGGGTGCTGGACGACCCCGGCCGCTCGGACGCCCTCGTGCGGCTGCTCGCGGGAGCCCGCTGGCGGATCGGCGCCCGGGACCTCATGGCCCTCGCCGACTGGGCGTCCCACCTGGAGCGCCGCCGCACGGAGGCCGCGCAGACGGGCCGGGCCGAGGACCTCGAGAGCCCGGTGACCGCGGAGGAGGCCCAGGAGGACGCCCTCGTCGAGCCGGACCTCTCCGACCACGCCTCCCTGATCGAGGCCCTCGAGACCCTGCCCCGGCCCGGCTGGACCTCGGCGCACGCCCGCACCCTGTCCGGCACGGCGCGGGAGCGCCTGACCCGGCTGCGCGCCGAGCTCGACCACCTGCGGGCCTTCCTCTCCGACGACCTGCCGAGTCTGCTCCACGAGGTCGAGACCGTCCTGGGCCTGGACGTCGAGGTCGCCGCCCACCCGCACCGCGCCGTCCACCAGGCCCGGCGCAACCTGGACGCCTTCCAGGAGGCCGCGCAGTCCTTCACCGCGTCGTCCGCGACGAACGACGTCTCGGCCTTCCTGGCCTGGCTCGACGTCACGCTCGCGGAGGAGAACGGGCTCGAGCCCGGCCCCGACCGCACGCGGCACGACGCCGTGCAGCTCGTCACGGTCCACGCCTCCAAGGGCCTGGAGTGGGACCACGTCTACGTCCCGGGACTGAACGCCGGGAACTTCCCGACCGACAAGCCGTCCCGCTGGACCCTCGACACCGGTGCCCTGGCCTGGCCGCTGCGCGGGGACGCCCGCTTCCTGCCGCAGTGGGCCGTGGACACGACCGACCTCAAGGCCCTCGAGGAGTCCCACACGGAGTACCTGGAGCTGGCCGCGCAGCACGCCGAGGCCGAGGAGCGCCGGCTCGCCTATGTGGCCGTGACGCGGGCCCGGGAGGTCCTGGAGCTGTCCTGCACCGCGTTCCGGGGCACGGCCGCGCGGAACCAGGGGCCTTCCGCGTTCGTCACGGAACTGGCGCCGCTGACCGAGGGCCCCGCCCCGTCCGTCCGCCGCGGGCCCTGGGCCGAGGTGCCCGAGGACGCACGCAACCCGGCCGCCGCCACGGTGCTCAGCGCCCCGTGGCCCTACGACCCGCTGGAGGGCCCGGAGGTCACCGAAACCGTGACGGTCGAGGACGGGCGCAGCGCCGTGCGCGTGAGCCCGCCCCCGCACCGCGGCCGCCGGAGCGTGCTCGAGCAGGCCGCCCGCGCCGTCCGGGAGCGCGGCTTCGAGGACACCGCGGACCTCGACACGGAGGACCTGCTCGGGGTCGCCGAACGGGACGGGCGCGCGCCCGACCCCCGCCGGTGGTCCGAGGAGGCCCGTGTCCTGCTGGCCCGGCACGAGGACGGCCGCACGCAGCGCAGCGTCCCCATGCCCTCCCACGTCTCGGCGTCGACCCTCGTGGCGCTGGCGCGGAACCCCCTGGAGGTGGTCTCCGGGCTGCGCCGGCCCATGCCCCGCCGACCCGGCACCGCGGCACGGCGGGGCACCACGTTCCACGCCTGGATCGAGCAGTACTACGGCAGCTCGGCGATCTTCGACGTCGGGGAGCTCCCGGGCACCGCCGACGAGCACGTCGACGCCGCCTACGACCTCCCCGAGCTCGCCGCGACGTTCCGGTCGGGTCCCTGGGCGGACCGCCAGCCGTACGCGGTGGAGTTCCCCCTCGAGACCCCGGTCGCCGGCATCACGGTCCGGGGCCGCGTGGACGCCGTCTTCCGCAACGGCGACGGCACCTGGGAGCTGGTCGACTGGAAGACGGGGCGGGCCCCGGCGGGGCGGGAGCTGCAGGAGCGCTCGGCGCAGCTGGCCGTGTACCGGCTCGCGTGGTCCCGGCTGCGGGACGTCCCGCTCGAGGAGGTCACGGCCGCCTTCTACTACGTGGCCGAGGACCGGGTGGTCCGCCCGCACGACCTCTCCGGGGCCGAGGAGCTGGAGGCGGTGGTCCGGGCGGCCTACGACGTGGTGCTGCGCCCCTGAGCGGGACGCCCGGGGTCCGGGCGCTCCCCGGCAGCGTCCGCCGGTGCGGTGCCGGCGGGGTCCCCGGCCGGCTCCGGCGCGGACGCCGGGTCCCCCGGTGCCGCGGTGGTCCCGGGCGCCGCGGTGGTCCCGGGCGCCGGGCCGGAGCGCCGGAGGACGTCCCGCTCGAGCGTGGCGAGCATCTGCTCCGCGTCGGCCACCAGGTCCTCCGCGCCGCGGTCCACCCCGCGCACCAGCCACTGCGCGAGCGCCAGCTCCGCGTCCAGCCGGGCCCGGTCCAGCAGGTGGGCGTCCGGTTCCCGGTCCGGCGCCCGGAAGGACGTGCGCCGGCAGGCCGCGGCGTAGGCCTCGAGCACGCCCTCGGCGAGGCGGGCGTCACGGGCCGCGATGAGCCACGCGAAGTCCGCCGCGGGATCACCGACGTGCAGGTCCGTCCACCCGGTCACCCCGCGGACCCGGCCGCGGGAGATGACGAGGTCGTCGGCCTGCAGGTCGCCGTGGACCACGCGCGGCTGGAACCGCCACACCTCGGGGTCCTCGAGGACCCGCTCCCACCGGTCCAGCAGCGCCGCCGGAACGCGCCCGGTGCCGGCGGCGCGGCGCAGCTCCGTGAGACGGCGCAGCCGGCACTGCTCGGCGCTGTAGCCGGGCAGATCGGCGTCGAGGACCAGGGACGGCGGCAGGGCGTGGACGGCGGCCAGCAGCCGCCCGAGCTGAACGGACAGCGTGGGGGGCGGCTCGGCGCTCGGCACGTGCCGGTGGTGCTCCGGGTCGGGCTGCGCGGCCATGCGGGCCAGCGCGTCGATCTCCAGCGGGGACCCCTCGATGTGGGAGTGCACGAAAGCGTGCAGGTCCCCGTCGGCCACGGACCCCGCGGCGGTGGGGACCAGGAACGGCAGCCGGGACCGGATGGCGGGGGTGAAGCAGCGGAGCACGAGGTGCTCGGTCTCCAGCCGGACGCTCGCCTCGGGGCTCAGCGGGGAGCGCACCCGCCAGCGCCGGCCGGCGGCGTCGAGGACCACGGCGGAGCGGAAGTCGGCGTCGTCGTCGGGGGAGGGGCCCACGGCCACGGGCGCGAGCCCGGGCACGCCTGCGGCGGCGACGGCGGCCAGGTGCTCGAGGGACGTGCTCACGGCGTCCACCCTACAAGAGGCGGGGCGGGCCGCCCCGTCCCCACCCGCCGGCCCCGGGTCCCCGGCGGGTCGCTACAGTGGAGACGTGCCCGCCTCCAGCCTTCCCGAGCCCGTCCCCGGCTCCCGCCCCGTGCCCGCCCCCGAGCGTCTCGCCCCGGCCCGTCTCCCGTTCGCGGCGACGGCCTTCGACCGGGACGCCGTCGACCGCGAGCTCCACGACGTGCGCGTGCTCGCCGCCCAGGACCCCACCACGCTCGTGCTCGTGCTCGCCGGCGGGCTCGCCCCCGTGACCGGGGACTCCCTCCTGCTGGTGCCGGCCGCCGAGCTGCCCGCGGCGCCCCACGACCCCCGCCGGCCGGAGGTCTATCTCGGCCGGCTTCCCGGCGCCGACGGGACCCGGGGCCCCCGGGTCCTGCTGCGGGCCGTCGCCGCCCCGGAGCCCGGACGGGAGGACGCCGCCGCGGAGCCCTTCGCCGTGCCCGAACCCCTGGTGGCGGCCGTCACCGCGTTCGCCGCGGACCGCGACGGCGCGCAGCTGCGCTGGGCCGGCCTGCGCGAGCTGGGCCCGGTGCTCCCGGCGGAGGACACCTCGCTGCTCGTGACCGCCCAGTCCGTGGGCCTGTGGCACCGCGACCACCCCCGGTGCCCGCAGTGCGGCGAGCCCACCGAGGTGATCCGCTCCGGGTGGGCCCGGCAGTGCCGCAACGACGACTCCCTGCACTTCCCGCGCACCGACCCCGCGATCATCGTGGCGGTGAGCGACGGCCACCCGGATCCGGAGCGGGAGCGGCTGCTCCTGGGCCGTTCCGCGCTGTGGAAGGGCAACCGGTTCTCGACCCTCGCCGGGTTCGTGGAGCCGGGGGAGTCCCTCGAGCAGGCCGTGGTGCGCGAGGTCGCCGAGGAGGCCGGGCTGACCGTGGGGGACGTGCAGTACCTGGGCTCGCAGCCGTGGCCCTTCCCGCGCTCCCTGATGCTCGGCTGCCGCGCCGTGGTGCAGGCCGGCGCGGCGGTCCCGGACGGCCAGGAGATCCTGGAGCTGCGCTGGTTCACGCGGGACGAGCTGCGGGAGGCGGCGCGCACCGGATCGGTGACCCTGCCCGGCCGGGTCTCCATCGCGCACGCGCTCATCGCGCACTGGCTCGGCGAGGACCTGCCGGAGACCGCGTGGTGAGCGGGGGCGAGACCGCCGCGGACGTGGAGACGCCCCTGGAGGAGCGGATCCTCGCCGGCCTGGACCCCGAGCAGCGGGAGGTCGCCACCACGCTGCGCGGACCGGTGTGCGTGCTCGCGGGCGCCGGCACGGGCAAGACCCGGGCCATCACCCACCGGATCGCCTACGGCATCGCCACGGGCGTCTACACCCCGCAGAAGGTGCTGGCCCTGACGTTTACGGCCCGGGCCGCCAACGAGATGCGCAACCGGCTGCGCGGCCTCGGCGCCGCGGGGGTCCAGACGCGCACGTTCCACGCCGCCGCCCTGCGCCAGCTGCAGTACTTCTGGCCCCAGGCCGTGGGCGGACCCCTGCCGGGGCTCGTGGAGCACAAGGCGCGGCTGATCACGGAGGCCGCCCAGAACATGCGCCTGTCCACGGACCGGGCGGCGGTGCGGGACCTCGCCGCCGAGATCGAGTGGGCGAAGGTCTCGATGCTGACCCCCGACACCTACCCGGCGCGGGCCGCCGGGAGGGACATGCCGCTCAACTACGACGTGCGCACGGTCCAGCGCCTGTACCAGTCCTACGAGGAGCTCAAGACCGACCGGCACCTCATCGACTTCGAGGACGTCCTGCTGCTCACGGTGGCGGTGCTCGAGGAGGACGAGCGGGTCGCCGCGACCGTGCGCGAGCAGTACCGGCACTTCGTCGTCGACGAGTACCAGGACGTCTCCCCCCTGCAGCAGCGCCTGCTCGACGCCTGGCTGGGCGGCCGGGACGACGTCTGCGTCGTCGGCGACGCCTCCCAGACGATCTACTCCTTCACGGGGGCGACCTCCCGGCACCTGCTCGAGTTCCCGGCGCGGCACCCGCAGGCGCGGGTGATCGAGCTCGTGCGCGACTACCGCTCCACCCCGCAGGTCGTGGAGACCGCCAACCGCCTGCTCGCGGCCCGCCGGCCGGCGCGGGACTCGACCCCCGGCGCCTGGGCCACCCCGCTGCGCCTCGTGGCGCAGCGCCCGGACGGGCCGCCCCCGTCCTGGACCGAGTACGCGGACGACGAGGCCGAGGCGGCGGGGACGGCCGCGCGCATCCAGGACCTGATCGACGACGGCGTGCCCGCCGCCGAGATCGCCGTGCTCTTCCGCACCAACGGGCAGTCGCAGGCCTTCGAGACCGCGCTCGCGGAGGCCGGCATCGGCTTCCAGCTGCGCGGCACGGAACGGTTCTTCAACCGGCCCGAGGTCAAGCAGGCCGTGGTCCAGCTGCGCACGGCGGCACGGGCCGCCGAGGACACCGACGATCCGACGCGCCTGGTGCGCGACATCCTCTCCTCGCTGGGCTACTCGGACCGGGCGCCGCGCTCCACCGGCGCGGTGCGCGAGCGGTGGGAGTCGCTGGCCGCCCTCGTCTCCCTCGCCGACCGGATGGCGGCGGAGGCCGCGCAGCGCGGGGAGACGTTCCTGCTGCCCGCCCTCGCCGCGGAGCTCGAGCGGCGGACGGCCCAGCAGGACGCTCCCGTGATGAACGGGGTCACCCTGGCCTCCCTGCACTCGGCCAAGGGCCTGGAGTGGGACGCCGTGTTCCTGGCCGGCCTCAGCGAGGGGCTGATGCCGATCGGCTTCGCGGAGACCGCGGACGAGATCGACGAGGAGCGCCGCCTGCTGTACGTGGGCATCACGCGGGCCCGGGAGCACCTGGTGCTCTCGTGGACCCTGTCCCGCACCCCGGGCGGGCGGCCCACGCGCAAGGCCTCGCGGTTCCTCGAGGCCCTGCGCGGCACGGACGGGGTGCGCCCGGCCCCGGGCCGGTCCCGCCCGCGGGGCGCCCGCGCTCACTCCTGATCGATCCCGCACAGGCACCGGCTCCGGTCCGGCTCGAGCGACGCCACCGGGTCCGGCCAGGGCGGGGCGAAGAGGACCGCGTGCCGCGCGCCGTCGCCGTCCGCCGCCGGTCCGCTGCCCTCGTCCAGCGAGACCAGGGCCACCGCGAGCACCTCGACGGCCAGGCGGACCGCCACGGCCTCCGCGTGCGCCGTCGCCGCCCACGCCGTGAGGACGGCCTCGGGGCCGTGCGGGCCCGGGCCGGTCCCCACGGCCCCGAGGGTCGCGCGCACGCAGTCCGGGCAGGGGCGGTGCGCCCAGGGCACGGTGGGCCAGCGCAGCAGCACGCCGCCGGCACGGTGCAGCGACACCAGGGGGTGACGGGGGTCGACCCCTCCCCACGGCTCCGCCGTCCCGGGCAGGGCCAGGTCGGCGGCCGGCGGGGGCCCCAGGCTGCGGACCACCACGGTGCCCGGGAGCAGGGGGCCGGGGAACAGCTGCGGCGCGCTGACCGGCGCGCACCGGGCGTCGAGCTCCCGCAGCCGCCGGCGCAGGGCCGCCTCCCGGGGGCGGCCGACGTCGGCGGGCCGGTACGCACCGGTCCCGAGGTCGGCGGCCGTCACGGGCGCGGGGTCGTTGACGTTGAGGGCCAGCACGCCGCAGCGCAGCAGGCGCACGGCGAGGGCCGCCGCGAGACCGTCCAGGCCCAGCAGCAGGACGTGCACCTCGTCGGGGCGGGGGCGCTCGAGACAGGACAGGAGCAGCTCCGGCCCCCGGCGGGACTCCTGCCGGGGGCCGGGCACAGGGGCGGTGGGCACGGGAGGCCTTCCGGGACACGGGGACGGGGACCACGTCACTGTCTCCCGGACCGGGCCCCCGGCGCGCCCCGCGGCGGCCCGTGCACAGTCCACGGGGCCGGGCCGTGCACACGCCGCCGTCGCCGTGTCGCGGACCGCGCCCGCGACGTGTTCAATGGCCCCATGCCCGTCCCGTCACAGCCCGAGGTCGTCGTGCGCCGCTCCGCCCGCCGGCGCAAGACCGTGTCCGCCCACTGGAGCGAGGACACGGTGGTGCTCTCGGTGCCCCAGGCGGCCACCCGCCGGGAGATCGAGCACTGGACCCGGGAGCTGGTGCCCCGGGTCGTGGAGCGCCGCCGCCGCGAGGCCGCCCGGGGCGCCGAGCGGCGCTCCGACGACCGGCTCCTGCGGCGGGCCCAGGAGCTGTCGCGGCGCCACCTCGACGGCCGCGCCCGGCCCTCCGACGTGCGGTGGTCCGGCCGGCAGCAGAGCCGGTGGGGATCGGCGACCCCCGCCACCGGCGTCATCCGGATCTCGGCCCAGCTCCAGGACGCCCCGGACTGGGTGCTGGACTTCGTGCTGGTGCACGAGCTCGCGCACCTGCTCGAGGCCGACCACAGCCCCCGGTTCCGGGAGCTCGAGGCCCGGTACCCGCTCGCCGAGAGGGCCCGGGCCTTCCTGGACGGGGCCGCCTGGGCGCACCGGCACGCCGCCGGGGCGGATCAGCGGGAGCCGTCCCCGTCCTGCGGGTCGCCGTCCTCCGGTCGCCCGGGACCGCCGTCCCCCTCGTAGCCGCCGGAGAGCAGCCGCTGGAGCGCGGCGTCGACCTCGTCCTCGGAGGCCGTGAGCAGCCCGCGGCGCTCGGAGAAGCCGGCGGGGTCGTCCAGGTCCTCGTCGGTGGGCAGCAGCTCCGCGGCGTCCCACAGGCCGTCGCGGTCCTGCACCCCGCGGCGCTCGCCGACGTACTCCCAGAACTGTGCCGCCTCGCGCAGCCGGCGCGGGCGCAGCTCCAGGCCCACGAGGGAGCCGAACGCGTGCTCGGCGGGCCCGCCGGAGGCGCGGCGGCGGCGGACGGTCTCGGACAGGGCGTCCGCGGACGGCAGGTTCGCGGTCGAGGCCACGGTCACCACGTGCACCCAGCCCTCCACGAGGGCGAGCACCGTCTCGAGCCGCTTGAGCGTGGCCTGCTGGTCCGGCGTCTGCTGCGGGGCGAAGATCCCGGAGGACAGGGCCTCCTGCATGCTGGAGGGGTCCATCGGGTCGATGTCCCGGGCGGCCTCCTCGATGCGGGCCATGTCGATGTGGATCCCCGCGGAGAAGCGCTGGACGAGCTCCAGGACGTGCCGGCGCAGCCACGGGTTCGCCGCGAACAGGCGGACGTGGGCGGCCTCGCGCACGGCCACGTAGAGCATGATCTCCTGCGCCGGGATGTCCAGGCCCTCCCCGAACTCCCGGATGCTCGCGGGCAGCAGCCCGGAGCGGCCCTCCGCCAGGGGCAGGCCGATGTCGGTGGAGCACAGCACCTCGCGGGACAGCCCGCCGATGGCCTGGCCCAGCTGGATCCCGAACAGCATCCCGCCCGCGCCGGCGAGCATCCCGGAGGCCCCGCCCATCATGGCGGAGAGCTCGGGGGGCAGCTGCTGGGTGAGGGCGTCCGTGAGGGCCTTCGTCACGGACTCCGCGACCGGGCCCGTCATGTCCTTCCAGGTCTGCTGGGTGGCCTCGATCCACTCCGCGCGGGACCAGGCCTGCGGCAGGATCGCGGGCTGGCCGAACTCGGTGTGGTCGGCGAGCCACAGCTCGGCGAGGCGCATCGCGTCCTCCACCGCCCCGCGCTGGGCGGGGGTGACGGACGGGTCGCCGCCCTCGGCGGCGATCCTCCGGGCGTGGTCGTGGGCGAGCTTCCAGTTGACGGGCCCCTCGGAGGCCCCGGCGCCCATCATGGACTGGATCTGCTGGAACATCATCGACATCGCCTGCGGGTCCACCGGCATGCCCGCGCGCTGGAGGTCCTCGGGGCTCATCCCGCTCTGCCCCATGAGACGCTCGAGCATCTCCTGGAACGGGTCCTTCGGGTCGTCGCCGGAGCCGTCGCCGGGGGTGTTCCCGGGGCGGTCGTGGGGAGGCTGGGGAGTCATGGGTCCACCGTTCTTCGGTCGGGTCGGGGGATCGGGCGGCACGGGCGCCCGACGTCTCTGCGCCCAGCCTAGCGAGCACCGGACGGGGCCGACCATGAGCCAACTCCCAGTTCGCTGGAAGCTCAGGGCGGGTCCCGCGCGATAAGGTGGACCGTCCGGACCGGACAGCCCAGCCGCCGTCCGGTCCCACCGACGACGACGCCGAGGACCGCCCGTGACCGCATCCCCCCGCCAGCGCCGCGCCCTGCGCCGCCGCGGCCTCGAGTCCTGGGCGCTGCTGGGCTCCGCCGGGCTGCTGCTGGCCGGGTCGGTGCTGCCCGCCCCGTTCGTGATCGAGGCGCCCGGGCCCACGTTCAACACGGTGGGGGAGCACGACGGCCGGCAGCTCCTGGGGGTCTCCGGGGCCCCGACCTACCCGAGCGAGTCCGTCCTGGACCTGACCACCGTCTACGTCACCGGGGGGCCCGACAAGAACGTCACCGTCCTCACCGTCCTGGGGTCCTGGCTGGACCCCTCCGCCTCCGTGGTGCCGGCCGCCACCCTCTACCCCCGCGACGTCTCCGACGAGGAGGCCGCCCAGCACAGCATGATGGCCATGAGCACCTCGCAGGAGGACTCCATCGCGGCGGCGCTGACGCACCTGGACCAGGACTTCGGCACCCGGCTCTCGGTGCAGGGCACCGTGCCGGGCGGCCCCGCGGAGGGCGTGCTCGAGCAGGGCGACGTCCTGCGCGGCGTGGACGGGCGGCCCGTCTCCTCGCTGCCGTCCCTCAAGTCGGCCCTCGACGAGGCGGGGGAGCGGGGGGTCACCCTGCAGGTCGAGCGCGGCGGCACGTCGCGGGAGGTCGAGGTGGACACCGTGCGCGACGAGGAGTCGGGGCACTGGCAGCTCGGCGTGTACCTCCTGCCCGCCTACGAGTTCCCGATCGACGTGGCCTTCGAGCTCGACGAGGTCGGCGGGCCCAGCGCGGGACTGATGCTCGCCCTGGGGATCGTCGACGAGCTGACCCCGGGCTCGATCGCCGGGGACCGGCACGTGGCCGGGACCGGCACCATCACCCCGGACGGGGAGGTGGGGCCCATCGGCGGCATCCGGCAGAAGCTCGAGGGCGCCGCGGCGGCCGGCGCGGAGGTCTTCCTCGCCCCGGAGGACAACTGTGCCGAGGCGCAGGGCCACGTCCCCGACGGTCTGACCGTCGTGTCCGTGCGCACCCTCGACGACGCCGTGACCGCCGCCAGGGCCGTCGGGGACGGCGGGGACCTCTCGGCACTGCCGGCGTGCGCGGCACCATGACCGCCGCCGTGTGCACGATTGCACCCCCGAGAAGCCCGCGGGCAGAATGGGCGGGGTGCCCCGGCGCCCCTCCGGGGGTGCCCCTCCCCGCAGCATCCCGCACCCCACGAGTTCACGCACCACACCTGACGAACGACGCCGATTGCAGAGGTAACCAGTGACCGCCGGACCCACAGCCCCCCGACCACCGAGGCAGCAGCCCGCAGGACAGCGGCGGAAACGGGGTGCGCTGTGGCCGACGGTCGTGGTCGTCCTGGTCCTCGTGGCCGCCTTCGTGGGACTGACGCAGCTCTACACGGACGTCCTGTGGTACGACCAGCTGGGCTACCTCAGCGTGTTCGTCACGGAGAACGTGACGAAGATCGTGATCTTCACGGTGGCGGCCGTGCTCGTGGCGGCGCTGATGTTCGCCAGCCTCTTCCTGGCCTACCGGCACCGGCCGATCACGGCCGAGTCCATCGTGGACGACAACCTGCGCCGCTACCAGGAGGCCCTGGAGCCGGTCCGCAAGATCGTCATGGTGGTCGTCCCCGTGCTCTTCGGGCTCTTCGCGGCGAGCACGGCGATGACCCAGTGGGACACGGTGCTGCTGTTCCTCAACCAGGAGCCGTTCGGCCAGGAGGACCCGCAGTTCGGCCTGGACCTCGGCTTCTACGTCTTCACCCTCCCGTTCCTGCGCTTCCTCATCGGCTTCCTCGTCTCGGCGGTCCTGCTGGCCGGTGTGGCCGGGATCCTCATGCACTACGTCTACGGGGGCATCCGGATCACCGAGCGGGGGCTCAGCACCACCCGGGCCTCGCGCGTGCACCTGGGCGTGCTGGCGGCGCTGTTCCTGCTGCTGCAGGCCGCGAACTTCTGGCTGGACCGGTACTCCACGCTGCAGTCCTCCTCGGGGTCGTGGACGGGCGCCCTGTACACCGACGTCAACGCCGTGATCCCCACCAAGGCGATCCTCGCGGCGGCCGCGCTGATCGTGGCCATCCTGTTCGTCGTGGCGTCCTTCATCGGCCGCTGGCGGCTGCCGGTGATCGGCACCGCCATGCTGCTCGTGGTCGCGGTGGTGGCCGGCGGGATCTACCCCTGGATCGTGCAGCGGTTCCAGGTCACGCCCACGGAGCAGGCCCTGGAGAACCAGTACATCCAGCGCAACATCGACCTCACGCGCTCGGCCTACGGGCTGGACGCCGCCGAGGTGATGCCGTACGACGCCACCACGGAGACCGAGCAGGGAGCCCTGCGCCAGGACACCGAGACGACGTCGAACATCCGCCTGCTGGACCCCAACGTGGTCTCCGCGGCGTTCTCCCAGCTGCAGCAGTTCCGCCCGTACTACCAGTTCCCGGACACCCTCAACGTGGACCGCTACGAGATCGACGGCGAGGTCCAGGACACCGTCATCGCCACCCGTGAGCTGAACCCCGACCAGAACCAGGGCTGGTTCAACCAGCACGTGGTCTACACCCACGGCTACGGCGTGGTCGCCGCCTACGGCAACCGGGTGGAGGTCGACGGCAAGCCGCAGTTCATGCAGGCCGGGATCCCGTCCCGGGGCGTGATCTCGGACGACTACGAGCCGCGCATCTACTTCGGGGAGAACTCCCCGCTGTACTCGATCGTCGGCGGCGCCGAGGGCGACGAGCCGCTCGAGCTGGACCGTCCGCAGACGGCCGGTGACCAGGCGGGCGACGCCAAGACCACGTTCGCCGGCGAGGGTGGGCCCAGCATCGGCAACTTCTTCAACCGCCTGGCGTACTCGATCAAGTTCCAGTCCTCGGACATGCTCCTCTCGGACGCCGTGCGCCCGGAGTCGCAGATCCTCTACGACCGGGACCCGCGCGAGCGGATCGAGAAGGTCGCCCCGTACCTGACGGTCGACGGCGCCCCGTACCCGGCCATCATCGACGGCCAGGTCCAGTGGATCGTGGACGCCTACACCACCTCGGACGCCTACCCGTACTCCACGCCGTCGGTGCTGCAGGAGGCCACGCAGGACACGCAGACGGCCCAGGGCGCCGCCGCGACCCTGCCGCCGGAGCGCGTGAACTACATCCGCAACTCGGTCAAGGCCACGGTCAACGCCTACGACGGCACCGTGAACCTGTACGCGTGGGACGACCAGGACCCGGTGCTGAAGGCGTGGCAGAACGTCTTCCCGAACACGCTGAAGCCCTACTCCGAGATGTCCGCGGAGCTCATGGCGCACGTGCGGTACCCGCAGGACATGTTCAAGGTCCAGCGGGAGCTGCTCAACCGCTACCACGTCACCGACGCGAACAGCTTCTACGCGAACGACGACGTCTGGTCCGTGCCCAACGACCCCACGCAGGACACCGACGTGGCCCTGCCCCCGTACTACCTCTCGATGCGGATGCCCGGGGAGGACGAGGCCAACTTCTCCCTCACCACCTCCTTCATCCCGCAGCAGTCCGAGACGGGCAACACCCGCAACGTGATGTACGGGTACCTGTCCGCCAACTCGGACGCCGGGACCGGCGAGGACGGGGTCAAGAGCGACGAGTACGGCACCCTGCGCCTCCTCGAGCTGCCGCGGTCCTCCGTGGTGCCGGGTCCCGGTCAGGCGCAGAACCTGTTCAACTCGGACACGGACGTCTCGACGGAGCTGAACCTGCTGCGCCAGGGCGCCTCCGAGGTGATCAACGGCAACCTGCTCACGCTGCCCGCGGGCGGAGGCATGCTCTACGTCCAGCCCGTCTACGTCCAGTCCTCGGGCGACGCGGCCTACCCGACGCTGCGGCGAGTGCTCGTCGGCTTCGGCGAGGAGGTCGGCTTCGCCCCGACCCTGGAGGAGGCCCTCGACGAGGTCTTCCAGGGCGACTCCGGTGCGCAGACGTCCTCCGGCGCCGGCGTCGAGGACGCCGAGGCCGGCAGCCCGGACGGCGGCGGGGAAGGGGCCCCGGCCGGCGGCGGGAGCCTCGAGGACGCCCTGCGGGACGCCAACACGGCGATCCAGGAGTCCGAGACGGCCCTGCAGGAGGGCGACTGGACGTCGTACGGCGAGGCCCAGCAGCGGCTCCAGGACGCCATCGAGCGCGCGCTCGAGGCGGACGGCGTCATCGCCCCCGAGGCCGAGGGCGCCCTGGCCCCCGAGGAGCCGGCGGAGCAGCCCGCCGGGTAGCCGATTTGCGGGTCCACCCCGCGGCACGTATAGTCGTACATGTCGCCGCGGGGTGGAGCAGTTCGGTAGCTCGCTGGGCTCATAACCCAGAGGTCGCAAGTTCAAATCTTGCCCCCGCAACCACGGAAGGCCCCCGGACCGTCACGGTCCGGGGGCCTTCGTCGTACCCGGAGGACCCGAGCGCGGGAGAGCCCCCACGGCCGTGGCCGTGGGGGCTCTCCCGCGCCCGGGGAGGGGCAGTCAGACCTCTTCGGAGGAGACGATCCGCTCGGCGCTGCGGGACTTCAGGGCCGCGAGCCGCGCCTCGATCTCGCTCTGCTGGCCGAGGGCCTCGAGGGACTCGAACTGGGCGTCCAGGGAGGACGCGGCGAGCTCCTGCTGGCCGAGCACGCGGGCCTCCTCGCGGCGGATCTTGTCCTCGAACCGCGACACCTCGCTCGTGGGGTCGAGCACGTCGAAGGCCTTCAGCGCGTCCTGGACCTGCGACTGCGCCTGGACCGTCTTCTGCCGGGCGTTGAGCTCGTCGCGCTTGCTGGAGAGCTCCTGGAGCTTGCCCCGCATCCGGTTCAGCCCGTCCTTGAGCTTGTCCACGACCTCGGTCTGGGACTGGATCTGCGGCTCGGCGCCGCGGGCCTCCGTCTCGTACTGGATCTGGCGCTGGAGGGCGACCTTGGCGAGGTCGTCGAACCGCTGGGCCTCGGTGGCCCTGCCGGCCCCGCGGAACTCCTCCGCCCTGTTGGACGCGGCCAGCGCCTTGTTGCCCCACTCCTGGGCCTCGCGCACGTCCTCGGCGTGGTCCTGCTCGAGCAGGCGGAGACTGCCGATGGTCTGGGCGACGGCGGCCTCGGCCTCCCGGATGTTCTCGGTGTAGTCGCGCACCATCTGGTCCAGCATGAGCTGCGGGTCCTCGGCGGCGTCGATCATGGCGTTGATGTTGGCCTTCGCGAGCTGGGCGATGCGGCCGAAGATGGACTGCTTGATCATGGTTCCTTCTCTCCTCTGGTGCGTCCCGGGAGGGCCTCCCGGGACCGTGGGACGGACGTGGGGCCGGGGCGGGCGGTCCGGCCGGGCGGGTGCGCGGGCCCGGTGCCCCGGCACCGGGCGCCCGGCGGGCGGGCTCAGAAGCTGCCTCCGATGCCGCCGCCGAAGCCGCCACCGCCGCCGAATCCGCCGCCGAAGCTGCCGCCGAAGCCGCCCCCGCCGAAGCCGCCACCGCTGTTGAGGATCGAGCCGAGCAGGATCCCGCCGAGCATCGCGCCCCCGAGTCCGTTGTCGGAGCGGCCGCGGTGGCCGAACGGGCCCGAGGGCCCGCCGAAGCCGCCGGGGGAGAAGGACTCGACGTCCCGCTGCGCGATGTACTGGGCCTCGCCGGCGAGCCGGACGGCCTCGTTGGCGCTGGTGAGCGCCTCGGAGGGGTTCGACCTCCGGGCCTGCTGGGCGGCCTCGAGATGGCGCTCGGCCTCCGCGAGCCGGGTGCGCGCCTCGGGGCCGACACCGCCGCGGCGGGCCCAGATGTACTCGCTCGCCGAGCTCAGCTGGGCCTGCGCGGAGACGAGGGTGTGCGCCAGGGTCTCCCGCGCGGAGCGGTCGCGGTCGTTCTGGGAGCGCACCGAGGCGAGCCCCTTGTCGAGCTCGTCCTTGGCCACCGCCAGCCGCCGGCTCAGGCCGAGCGGGTCGATCCGGCCCGCTCCCATCTGCTCCTCGACGGTCCGCAGGACGGCGGCGACGCCGGCGACCGCTCCCGCGAGCTCCGGGTTGGAGCCCCGGCGGACGAGGGCGTCCGCCTCGGCGACGTCCCGCTGGGCGATGGTCACGGCGTCCCTCAGGGACTCCTCCGCGTGGGCGAGCTCGGTGGCCGCGTGCTCCACGGCGTCGAGCAGGCCGCCGGCCTGTCCCACGCCCTCCTCCGCGGCGCGGACGTCCAGCACGGCCTCGCTCGTGCGCCCCGCCGCCAGTTCGGTGCGGGCCTCCGCCACGGCGGTGTCCGCGAACTCGAGCCGGTCCCGGGCCTGGCCGATGTTGTCCTTGACGGGCGCGAGGGCGGTGTCGTCGTAGCGGACGGTCAGCTCCCGGAGCCGGTCCTCGGCCGCGGCGAAGCGGGGGCGCACGGCCTCGGCGTGGCGCCGGACGTCCTCGAGGGCCTCAGGAGCCCGGGACTCCAGCCGGCGCAGCGCGCTGAACGCCTCCTGGTGCTCCCGGAGCGGACGCTGGGCGTCCTGGGAGCGGGCGATGATCTCGCCGAGCCAGGCCCGCTGCTGCTCCTCGGTGTCGGGGATGTGGTCCTCGAGCTGCTGCTGGAGGGCGAACGAGGCCTGCATGTGCTTCTTGGCGTCCTGCACGGCGCGGCGGAACGGCTCGACCTCCGCGTCGCCGTACTGCAGCTGCGCGAAGGCCAGCTCCTGCTCGGAGTGCTGGATGGCGTTGTCGGTGGCCACGAGCAGCTCACCGGCCCGCTTGCGCAGCTCCGGCACGGGGACGTCCGGGACGCGGCTCCCGGCACCCCGCGGACCGTCCCGGTCGCCGGTCCCGCCGGACGGGGCGTCCCCGCGCTGCCGGCGCTTCTTGTTGCGGGCGGCCCAGCCGTAGACCGCCAGCCCGCCGAGCCCGAGGGCCCCGAGGCCGAGCAGGCCGAACCCCGCGCCGCCCCCGTCGGAGCTGTCCCCGTCCCCGGCGGGGGCGCCGGAGAGCTCCGCCTCGATGCCCTCGACCGCGCCCTCGACCGCGCCGTCCCAGTCGTCGGCCGCGAGCGCCGGGGTGATGTACCGGCGGTTGATGCGCTCCTGCTGCTCGGTGCTCAGGGGGCCGGCCGAGTTCGCGGAGAACCGCTGCTGCCGGTCCTCGGTCGCGACCACCAGCACCGCGTCGGAGCTGCCGAGGTCGTTGACCGCGGCGAACTCCTGCAGCCAGGCGTCGGGATCCGCGGGGTCGGTGAAGGAGTCCACGAAGACGGCGGTCAGCGTGATGCCCTCCTGGGTGGCGAGCTCGCGCACGTCGGCGGCCAGCGCCGCGGGGTCGTCCAGGACCCCCGCCTCGTCGACGATCCGTTCGCCCGGGGGGACGTCCACGGGCGGCTGGGCGGCAGCGGCACCGGCGGGCAGGAACAGGGTGAGCGTCAGGCCGCAGCCGGCGACGGTCCTGCGGGCAATGGGGCGCCAGTGCATGATCTCCCTCACGTGGTCGGTGCTCCCGATTCTAGGGCGGGGGTTCCGCGGCGGGACGACCGCCGCGGTCCCTACGCGCAGGGCGAACCCCCGGGACGGTCCGTGACGCGCCGGACGTCCGGCGGACCCCCGGCGTCTGTCCGGTCGACGTCCGGGGCGCGGCCAGGTTTCTCAGCGTCGTCTCAGTGCGGACGGGGATACTGGGCGTCAGAGCCGCCCGCGCCGTCCCGGCCGCACCGGGATCCGCCGGGCCCGTCCGTCCCCAGGAGGAGACCCCCATGTCCGATTCCCGCGACCCCCGATCCGGCGCCGACCCGCAGCTCACCCAGCCTCTCCCGCCGGTCGGCGGGCGTCCCGTCCACGACCCGTGGGCGCCGGCCGCCGGACGGGACGCGCCCACGGGGGCCTGGCACGGCGGCGACCGGGGCCCCGGCTCCGGGGCGTGGCAGGGCGCCGGGGAGCCCGCTCCGGGCGGGCCGTGGAGCGGGGCCCCGGCGGGTCCCCGGCAGCGGCGCCGCTTCTCCGGGGGCTCGCTCGTGACGGGCATGGTCCTGGCCGGACTCATCGGGGCGGGGGCGGCCGTGGGCACGGACGCCCTGCTGGACGGCGGCGGCACGGCCCCGGCGGCGGGCGGGTCCACGACCAGCTCGATCATCGTCAACGATCAGGACGAGGTGAACGCGGTCACCGCGGCGGCCGTGAAGGCGTCCCCGTCCGTGGTGACGATCTCCGCGTCCGGCGGCGGCCAGAACGGCTCCGGCTCCGGGGTGATCATCGATGACGAGGGGCACATCCTGACCAACACGCACGTCGTGACCCTCGACGGCACCACGAGCAGCCCGACCCTCGAGGTGCAGCTCGACGACGGCCGGGTGCTGCCGGCCGAGGTCGTCGGCACGGACCCGCTGTCCGACCTCGCGGTGCTGAAGGTCGACGCCCCGGGCCTGACCCCGGCGACGCTCGGCTCGCTGGACGACGTGAACGTGGGGGACACGGCCATCGCCATCGGCGCGCCGCTGGGCCTGGCCGGCACGGTGACCGACGGGATCGTCTCCACCCTCAACCGGACCATCACCGTGGCCTCCTCCGCCGCCCCGAGCACGCCGTCCGAGGGGGAGAGCGACCAGCGCGGCGACGGCAGCGACTTCTTCTTCAACTTCCCCGACGAGGACGGCGGCTCCGGCGGCCGCTCGCAGGCGTCCGCGCCGTCGGTGTTCCTCAACGTGATCCAGACCGACGCCGCCATCAACCCGGGCAACTCGGGCGGACCGCTGATCGGCACGGACGGCGAGGTGATCGGGATCAACGTGGCCATCGCCTCGGCCGGCTCCGGCGCCGAGGCCGGCAACATCGGCGTGGGCTTCTCGATCCCGGTCGACACCGCGAAGCGGGTGGCCCAGGAGATCATCGACAACGGCCGGGCCACGCACGGCTACCTCGGCACGAGCGTGAGCGCCGCGCCGGGCGCGGACGGCCGGAGCCAGGCCTTCTCCGACGGCGCCGCCGTGGAGCAGGTGGTGCCCGGTTCGCCGGCCGACGACGCGGGCCTGGAGGTGGACGACGTCATCACGGAGTTCAACGGCCACCGCATCCAGGACGCCGCCTCCCTGACGGCGGCGGTGCGGGAGCTGCCCGCCGGCGGCACCGGGACGATGACGGTCGTGCGCAACGGCCAGGAGCGCACCGTGGAGGTCACGGTGGGCGACGCCGACGAGCAGTAGCCGGTGAGCAGCAGCCGGTGAGCAGCAGCCGGCGACGGGCCGGGGAGCCCCGGCCGCGGCGCCCGCGCTCAGCCGGTGGCGCCCGCGAAGCCCAGCTGGCGCCACGCCTCGTACACGGCGATGGACGCCGAGTTCGCCAGGTTCAGCGACCGGCGCGCCGGCAGCATGGGGATGCGGACCCGCGCGGTGACGTGCGGGTCCGCCTTCACGGCGGCGGGCAGCCCCACCGACTCGGGGCCGAACAGCAGCACGTCGCCGGGGCGGTAGGCCACGTCCGTGTGCGCGAGCTCCCCGTCGGTGGTGAACGCCCACACCCGCTCGGGGGCCAGGGCGGTCCAGGCCGCGTCCAGGTCGGGGTGGACGGTCAGCACCGCGAGGTCGTGGTAGTCGAGGCCCGCCCGGCGCAGGTGGGCGTCGCCGAAGTCGAAGCCCAGCGGCTCCACGAGGTGCAGCTCGGCCCCGGTGACCGCGGCGAGACGGATGGCGTTGCCGGTGTTGCCCGGGATCTCGGGGGTGTGGAAGAGGATGCGGAGCATGCCCGCCAGTCTACGGAGGCCGGGCACGCGCCCGGGCCGGGCGCCTAGACTGGCGGGCGTGCCGCACGAGTCCGTCTACCTCGACCACGCCGCCACCGCGCCCCTGCGCCCGTCCGCGCTCGCCGCGGTGGCCGAGCAGCTCGCGCGCGGCGGCAACCCGTCCTCCCTGCACCGCACCGGGCGCGCGGCGCGCGCCGTCGTGGAGCAGGCCCGCGACGAGGTCGCGGCCGCGCTGGGCGCGGACCCCGTCGAGGTGGTGTTCACCTCCGGGGGCACCGAGGCCGACAACCTGGCCGTGCAGGGCCTGTACCGGCACCGGCGCGCGCAGGACCCCCGCCGCCGGCGCGTCCTCGCGTCCTCGGTGGAGCACGCCGCCGTGGCCGAGACCGTCGAGTGGCTGGCCGCCCACGAGGGCGCCGAGGCCGTCTGGCTGCCCGTCGACGGGACCGGCCGGGTGGACCCGGCCGCCGTGCGCGAGGAACTGGAGCGCGAGCCCGGGGCCACCGCGCTGCTGACCGTCATGTGGGCGAACAACGAGGTGGGCGCCGTCCAGCCCGTCGCGGAGCTCGCCGCGCTCGCGGAGGAGTTCAAGGTCCCCTTCCACTGCGACGCCGTGCAGGCCTTCGGCTCCCTGCCCGTCGACGCCCACCTGCCCGGGCTGACCACCCTGGCCGTCTCGGCCCACAAGCTGGGCGGCCCCGTGGGCGCCGGGGCCCTCGTGGCCGGGCGCACCGTGGGGCTGGCGCCCGTCCAGCACGGCGGCGGCCAGGAGCGCACGGTGCGCTCGGGCACCCTCGACGCCGCCGCGCTCGCGGGGTTCGGCGCGGCGGCGCGGGAGGCCGCCGCGGAGCGGGAGACGGAGGCGGAGCGCCTCGCCGGGCTGCGGGACCGGCTGGTGGACGGGGTGCGCCGGGTCGTGCCCGACGCCGTCCTGCGGGGGCCCGAGGACCGGGAGCACACCGGCACGCGGCTGCCCGGCAACGCCCACTTCACGTTCCCCGGGTGCGAGGGGGACTCCCTGCTGTTCCTGCTGGACGGCGCCGGGATCGCCTCCTCCACCGGGTCGGCCTGCCACGCGGGCGTGCCCCGTGCGTCCTCCGTGCTGCTGGCCATGGGCCTGGACGAGGCCACCGCCCGCGGCGCGCAGCGCTTCACCCTGGGCCGCACCAGCACCGCCGACGACGTCGACGCCCTGCTCGCCGCGCTGCCCGAGGTCCACCGGCGGGCGCTGCGCGCCGGGCTCTCGGGCGCGGCGCCGGCCGGGCACCGGGCCGGCGGGGAATACCGTCCCGCCGCGCCCCGTTGAGGACACGGACCACCACCCCCGACCCCTGGAGACGATCTCACCGTGCGAGTACTGGCAGCCATGAGCGGCGGCGTCGACTCGGCCGTGGCGGCGGCCCGCGCCGTCGACGCCGGCCACGAGGTGACGGGCGTGCACCTGGCGCTCTCGCGCTCGCCCGGCACCCTGCGCACCGGCTCCCGCGGCTGCTGCACGATCGAGGACTCCCGGGACGCGTGGCGCGCCGCCGACGTCCTGGGCATCCCGTACTACGTGTGGGACTTCTCCGAGCGGTTCCAGGCCGACGTCGTGGACGACTTCGTGGCGGAGTACGCGGCCGGGCGCACGCCCAACCCGTGCCTGCGCTGCAACGAGAAGATCAAGTTCGCCGCCCTCCTCGACAAGGCCCTCGCCCTCGGCTTCGACGCCGTGTGCACCGGCCACTACGCCGAGGTCCTCGAGCTCCCCGACGGCCGGCGTGAGCTGCACCGGGCGGCGGACTGGGCCAAGGACCAGTCCTACGTCCTGGGCGTGCTCACGGCCGAGCAGCTCGAGCACGTGCTGCTCCCGCTGGCCCGGACCCCCTCCAAGGCCGAGGTCCGGGCCGAGGCGGCCCGCCGCGGACTGTCCGTGGCGAGCAAGCCCGACTCCCACGACATCTGCTTCATCCCCGACGGCGACACCCGCGGCTGGCTCGCGGAGCGCATCGAGATGACCGAGGGACAGATCAAGGACGTGGACGGACGCGTGGTCGGCACCCACCCCGGCGCCAACGCCTTCACCGTGGGCCAGCGCAAGGGCCTGCGGATCGGCACCCCGGCCCCCGACGGCAAGCCGCGCTTCGTGCTGGAGATCCGGCCGCGGACCAACGAGGTGGTGGTGGGCCCGGAGGCCATGCTGGCGGTCGACGAGCTGCGCGGGATCCGCCCCTCCTGGGCGGGGGAGCCCGTGCCCGAGGCGGCGCCGCTGCTGCGTCCCGGCGCCGAGGCCGGGACGGTGTCCGCCGGCTTCCCCGTCCTCGCCCAGGTCCGGGCGCACGGGGACCCCGTCCCGGCCCGGGCCCGCCTCGAGCTCGTCGAGGGGCCCGGCGGGGACCCGGTGCCCGAGCTCGTGGTCCGCCTCGAGGAGCCGATGCGCGGCGTGGCCCCCGGCCAGTCCGTCGTGCTCTACCAGGGCACCCGGGTCCTCGGGCAGGCCACGGTGGACCGCGCCCACTCGCTGGCCCGTCCCGACCTGGCCGGCCGCTCCGGGCCCGCCCGATAGACTGGCCGGCATGAGCGCACCGCACCCCCACGCCTCCGCCGACGTCCGGGCCCACCAGGACTTCGACGCCACCGCGTCCTCGCTCCAGGGCCGGGCGGACCCCCGCGTGCTCGACGAGCTGCAGTCCATCCGCGGCACCATCGACAACATCGACGCGGCCCTGGTGCACCTGCTCGCCGAGCGCTTCAAGGCCACCCAGCGCGTGGGCGTCCTCAAGGCCACCCACGGCCTGCCCGCCGGCGACCCGGACCGCGAGTCCGCCCAGATCGGCCGGCTCCGCGCGCTCGCGGCCTCCGCCCAGCTGGACCCCGAGTTCGCGGAGAAGTTCCTGAACTTCATCATCAGCGAGGTCATCCGCCACCACGTGGCCCTCTCCGAGGACCACCGGCGGACGGACGACGACCGCTCGTGACGCGCCACGTCCCGGACCGCCCCCGGCGCGCCGACCCCGACGTCCCCGGCGTCGTGGGCACCGCCCTCGGCACGATGCCCGGCACGGACGTCCTCGAGTCCGTCACGCTGCTGCGGGGCGAGCTCGGCGCCCCCCACATCTCCTTCCTGCCCGCCCTGCCCGCCCGCGGCGCGGCCGCCCAGCCCCTGGCCCGCACGGCCGCGGTGCTCGACGAGCTGCACGCGGACCAGCAGCCGCACGGGCTGCGCGTGTCCGGGGTCCCCGGCAAGGACTCCCGCGCCGCCCGGGCGCTGCTGGCCGGTGACGTCAACGTCCTGGCCGACGTGATCGGCGCCGAGAGCGGACCGGACGACGCGCCGGTCAAGACCCAGCTGGTCGGTCCGCTCAGCCTGGCGGCGGGGCTCCACCTGCACGCCGGGGAGCGGGCGCTCAAGGACCACGGCGCCCGCCGCGACATCGCCGACTCCCTGGCCTCGGGGATCCGCGAGCACGTCCGGGCGGTGCGCGCCGCGGCGCCCGGACGGGACGTGCTCGTCCAGCTGGACGAGCCCGAGCTCGCCCGGGTGCTCGCCGGCGCCCTGCCCACGATGAGCGGCTACCGGACGCTGCGGGCGGTCCCGGCGGCGGAGGTCCGCAGGTCGCTCAGCACCGTGGCCGCGGCCTGCCGCGAGGCCGGTGCCGCCGGGGTGGTCCTGAGCCTGCCCCCCGGGGTCGACCCCCGGCTCGCGCGGGAGGCCGGTGCGGACGCCGTGCAGGTGCCGGCGCCCGCCGGTTCGGCGCACGAGTGGGAGCCCCTCGCCGCGCTCGTCGAGGAGGGCCTCCAGCTGTGGCTGGGCCTCGTCCCCGTGCCGGCCGCCGCAGCGGCCGGGTCCCGTGCCCTCGCCGCGGGCGTGTGGTCCGTGTGGCGCGACCTCGGGCTGCCGGGCGCCGCCCTCGACGCGGTCAGGATCACCCCGCGCGAGGAGCTCGACGCCCTGGGCCCCGCCGAGCTGCGGGAGGTCCTCGAACGGGTCACCGGGACCGCCGCGGCGCTGGCCCGGACCGCCGCCGAGGACTGACCGGGCCCGCCCCGCGGACCGACACACTCCGCGCCGAGGTGCGGGCGGGGCCGCGATCGGCCACAATGCAGGTGGACCCCGCTCCACCACCACGCCCCGGACGCCCGGGGACACGGCGATCCCCGCCGCTGCGGGCCCGTCCCACACCACCGGAGAGGCGATGAACGCGCGAATACTGGTCGTCGACGACGACGCCGCCCTGTCGGAGATGATCGGGATCGTCCTGACCGCGGAGGGCTTCGAGCCCGTCTTCTGCTACGACGGCGCCACCGCCGTGGACACCTTCCGGGCCGTGCGCCCGGACCTGCTGCTGCTCGACCTCATGCTCCCGGGCAAGGACGGCATCCAGGTCTGCCGCGAGATCCGCACCATCTCCGACGTCCCGGTCGTCATGCTCACCGCCAAGTCGGACACCGTGGACGTGGTCCGTGGTCTCGAGGCCGGGGCCGACGACTACGTGCCCAAGCCGTTCAAGCCCGCCGAGCTCGTGGCCCGGGTCAAGGCCCGGCTGCGCCCCGTCGAGCGCGCCAACTCGCAGGAGCTGCGGATCGGCGACCTGACCATCGACGTGAGCGGGCACAGCGTGCACCGCGGGGACCACGAGATCTCCCTCACCCCCCTCGAGTTCGACCTGCTCACGGCCCTCGCCCGCGCACCCCACCAGGTGTTCTCCCGGGAGATGCTGCTCCGCGACGTCTGGGGATACCAGCACGCCGCCGACACCCGGCTCGTCAACGTCCATGTGCAGCGGCTGCGCGCCAAGATCGAGCGGGACCCGGAGAGCCCCGAGATCGTGGTCACCGTGCGCGGCGTCGGCTACAAGGCGGGCACGTCCGCCCGATGACCGTGCCGGACGCCGCCGCCTCCCCCCGGCGCAGCGGGTCGGCCCGCGCCACGGCCCGCCGGCTGCGGCTGGGCCGGCTCCTCCTGGCCCGCCGCTGGCGGCAGTCCCTGCAGTTCCGGGCGATCGCCGTGTCCCTGTCCCTCACCGCGCTCGCCTTCTTCGTCACGGGCAGCTTCCTCTCGCACCAGATCGCGGACCGGCTGTTCACCGAACGGCTGGACCAGGTCCTCGCCTCCGCCACCGCCGACTTCGAGCAGGTGCAGGACAGCTTCGACGCCTCGGACGCCTCCGACCGCGACGAGCTGCAGGCGCTCGTCGCCTCCACCCTCGGCTCCCTCTCGGTCGACGGCGCGGAGACGGAGCGCTGGATCCTGCTCCCGATGGACTTCACCAGCGGGCAGACCCTCATCCCGGCGCAGAGCCAGAGCCCGTGGATGACCTCGAGCACCGTGCCCCCCGAGCTGCAGGAGCGGCTCGCCGAGCAGGACGGCGTGTTCTGGCAGCCGGCCTCGGTCCGGATGACGGAGGACGGGGAAGAGGCCCCCGTCATCGTCGTCGGCACGGTGGTGGACCTCTACCAGAACAGCCGCTACGGGCTCTACCTCGTCTACGACTTCTCCGAGCCGCAGCGCACCCTGGACGCCATGCACGCGGTGCTGCTGCTGTCGGTGGTCGTGCTGCTCCTGCTCGTGGGCGCCATCGTCTGGTACGTCACCCGTGAGGTCGTCCGACCCGTCTCCAGCACCGCGCGCGTGGCCGAGCAGCTCGCCGACGGCGACCTGGGGGTGCGGATGCCCGTCAGCGGCTCGCACGAGGTCGCCCGTCTCGCCCGCTCCTTCAACCGCATGGCGGACAGCCTGCAGGAGCAGATCACGCAGCTCGAGCAGCTGTCCTCGATGCAGCAGACCTTCGTCTCGGACGTCTCGCACGAGCTGCGCACCCCGCTGACCACGGTGCGGATGGCCGCCGAGGTGCTCTTCAACGCCCGCGAGGACTTCGACCCGGTCAACCGGCGCTCCGCCGAGCTGCTCCACCACCAGGTGGACCGCTTCGACGCCCTGCTGGCGGACCTGCTGGAGATCTCGCGCTTCGACGCCGGCGCCGCGCGGCTCGAGGTCGCCAACGTGGAGCTGTTCTCCGTGGTGAACGACGTGGTGGAGGCCGCCGCCCCGCTGGCCGTCTCCTCCGGCTCCACGGTGCGGGTCCGCTCGGAGCTGTCCCGCTGCACCGTCCAGGGGGACGCGCGGCGGATCGAGCGGATCCTGCGCAACCTCGTGGTCAACGCCCTCGAGCACGGGGAGGGCCGGCCCATCGACGTCGTCGTGGGGGCCTCGGACGTCGCCGCCGCGGTGGCGGTGCGCGACCACGGCATCGGGATGACCGAGGAGGAGGCAGCCAAGGCCTTCCACCGCTTCTGGCGCGCGGACCCCGCCCGCGCCCGCACCACCGGGGGCACGGGGCTCGGTCTCGCCATCGCCACGGAGGACACGCGGCTGCACGGCGGACGGCTCGAGGTCTGGGGCGCCCCCGGGGAGGGCGCGTGCTTCCGGCTCACCCTGCCCCGCACCCGCGCGCGGCGGCTGGTGCCCGACGACGAGAGCCCGCTCGCCCTGCCGCCCGACACCGGCGCCTATCCCGAGACGGCCGCGGTGACCAGGACGGGGTCCCTGGCCCTGGCCCCCGCGGCCCCGGCCGAGACCGCCCCGGCCCCGGCGCCCCCGGCCGAGCCGGCCACGGGCGAGCCGGCCCCGGCCGGAGCGGCGCAGCGGCCCCCCGACGTCGAGGAGGACCGGTCATGAGCAGCACCCGGCGGCTCACCCGCTCGGCCGCGCTCGCCGTGGCCGTGGCCGTGGCCCTGGGCGGCTGCGGCGCCATCCCCCGGTCGGGACCAGTGCACCGGCACGCCGAGCCGACCCGGACCGCGGCCCAGCCCACCTACGAGGCCGAGCCGGCCGGCCCCCGGGACGGAGCCACCCCGGAGCAGATCGTGCGGGGCTTCCTGGCGGCCGGCACGGGCGTGGCCGACGACTACTCCGTGGCCCGCGAGTACCTCACCCCGGAGCTCGCGGGCACCTGGCACCCGGACACGCGCACCATCGTGCACCGCGGCGACGCCACGCCCGTGCCCCGCCTCGAGGACAACGAGTACCGGGTGAACCTCGAGGTGGAGAGCATCGTGGACGGCTCCGGCGTGATCGAGCGCAAGCCGGCGGGGGCCACCGAGGTGCTGGACTTCGAGGTGGTCCAGGTGGACGGCCAGTGGCGGATCTCCGAGGCCCCGGACGCGACCGCGCTGACCCGGCCCGACTTCGAGGACATCTTCGAGCCCCACCACCTGTACTTCGCCGACGAGGACCTCTCCAACGTGGTGGTCGACCCCCGTTGGTTCCCGGACCGGGTGCCCGTGTCCACGTCGATCGTGCGCGCCCTGCTCGGTGGTCCCGCGCCCTACCTGCGCGGCGCGGTGACCTCGGCGTTCCCGCCGGGGACCACGCTCGCGCGATCCGCGGTGCCCGTGCGGGAGGGCACCGCCACGGTGGAGCTGAGCGTGCCCGACTTCGACCCCGCGAACATCGAGATCAACCGGCGGATGCACGACCAGCTCTCGCTGAGCCTCCGGTCGCTCACCGCGGTGAACGACGTGGAGCTGCTCGTCGACGGGGCGCCCGTGGAGCTGGGCGCGGGGTGGACGGACACCGCGCCCGTCCAGGACGTCACCGTCCCGTCCCGGCAGGTGGGCCTGCGCGACGGCGAGCTGGTGTTCTACCAGGGCGGGCAGACCGAGGCCGTGGACGGGCTCCCGCCGCTGGACGAGCACCCGCCCTCCCGGCCCGCCATGGACGCCGCCGCCGAGCACTTCGCGTTCGTGGACCGGGGCACCGGCTCCCTCGTGACCGTGGCCCGGGGCGAGGAGCCCGTCGAGCGCTTCAGCGGGACCGGGCTGAGCCGCCCGAGCTTCGACGAGCACGGCTGGGTGTGGGCCGGGGACTCCGCGGGGACCGTGCGGGCCGTGCGCACCGGTACCGAGGCGGAGGAGGCGCTGCGCGTGGAGGCCCCGTGGCTCACGGGGCGCACCGTGACCTCCCTGCGGATCTCCCGCGGTGGCACCCGGGCGCTGGTGGTCACCGAGGACGACGGGGTCTCCCAGATCTGGCTGGCCGGTGTGGTCCGCGAACCCGACGGGACACCTCGCCGGCTCAACGAGCCGTACCGGGTGGCCGCCGACGTCGAGGCGGACGTGGCCCTGTGGCTCAGCGACCGGGAGTTCGTCGCCGCCCCGCTCGGGGGCACGGGCTCCGTCCGGCCCCGGATCTACGACGTCTCCGGGCGCTTCCGGGAGCTGCCCGGCATCGTGGGCCTCACCGGGCTGAGCGGGGGCAACGGCACGTCCTCCGTCTTCGCCGTGGCCGGCGGCACCCTGCACATGCTCACGGGCAACGCCTGGGCGCCGCAGAGCAGGGGCGTGCTCGACACGGCGTTCGCCGGCTGAGCGGCCCCGGGCGGCGCTCCACAGCCCGCGGCCGTCCGGACGGGGAGAGGCCCCGGTCCGGGGCGCCGGGCACCGGCGAGGATGGGCGCATGCCCGTCACCCCGCGCACCGCCCGCGCCCTCGACCGGGCGGCCGCCCGGGTCCTGCGCCCCCTGGCCGAGGCCGCCGAGGTGCTCCTGCCCGTGGAGTGCGCCGTGTGCCGTGCCCCGGGGGCCGCGCTGTGCCGGGCCTGCCGCATGGTGCTGCGCCGGTCCTGCGCCCGGCCCTTCGAGGCCTCCTCGGCCGCGCCCATGCTCGAGCCGCCGCTGCCGGTCGTCGCCGCCGGGCGCTACGCCCACGGGCTCGCCGCGTGCCTGCTCGCGCTGAAGACCACCGGGCGCACCGACCTGGTGCCAGTGCTCGCCGCCTG
Source organism: Kocuria oxytropis (assembly GCF_040981195.1). Classification (NCBI taxonomy): domain Bacteria; kingdom Bacillati; phylum Actinomycetota; class Actinomycetes; order Micrococcales; family Micrococcaceae; genus Kocuria; species Kocuria oxytropis. The sequence goes on from NZ_JAVFXA010000002.1 coordinate 143,919, forward strand.
CCTCGCCACGGCCCTGCACGCAGCGGCACGGGACTGGCCGCCGGGGCCCGTGCTGCTCGTCCCGGTCCCGAGCGCACCGGCCGCCCTGCGGCGGCGCTGGTTCGACCCCGTGCGCCTGCTGCTGGAGGACTGTGCCCGCCGCGGCGTGCTCCCCGCCGGCACGGTCGTGCACCGCGGGCTGCGGCACCGGGCCGGCGGGACTATGCGGCGCGGGCCGGCGCAGAAGCGACGGGGCACCGCGGGCCGGCGGGCCGGGCCCGCCGGGTCCCTGCGGGGCGCCGCGGTGACCGGCGCGCCGTGCGTCGTCGTCGACGACGTGCTGACCACGGGGGCGACCCTCGGGGAGGCGGCCCGTGCGCTGCGGGCCGGCGGGGCCGAGGTGGTCGGCGCGGTCGTGCTCGCGGCCGTGCGGCCGCCGGCCGTTCCGCTGACCGCTGATTCGCCCGCGGCCCGGTGGGGGCCTGGTGAATATCCCGTGTGATTCAACTAACGTTGAGCCACGGGACGCACCGATCCTCCCGGGTGGGCGGCCCCATCCGCCCACGTCACCCCCGAGATTTGGAGGGCATCATGGAACTGAACGTCATGGGGCGCAACGTCGCCGTACCGGAGCGGTTCAAGGAGTACGCCGCCGAGAAGGTCGTCAAGTTCGAGGAGCTGGGCGAGAAGGTCCAGCGCATTGATGTCAAGGTCACCAAGGACCACGCCCTGCCCGGCCACCAGGGCATGGGCGTGGAGATCACGGTCTCCGGCCGCGGCCCCGTCCTGCGGGCCGAGGCCCGGGGCGACGACAAGTTCGCCGCCTTCGACGAGGCCTACAGCAAGCTGCTGGAGCGCCTGCGCCGCGCGCGCGACCGCCGCAAGGTGCACCGCGGCGCCCACCGTCCCACGGCCGTGCACGAGGCCACCGGCACCCTGCCCGTGGTCCCGAGCTCCGGGCCCATCTACACCACCGCCGCCGAGCTCGCCACCGCCGAGCAGGAGGCGTTCGACCAGAGCGTGAGCCTCACCGACGCCGTCACGCCCGTCGAGATCCGGCGCAAGCGCTTCCCCGCCTCCGAGCTGAGCGTCGACGAGGCCGTCGACCACATGGAGCTGGTCGGCCACGACTTCTACCTCTTCGTCGACAAGGAGACGGGGGAGCCCTCCGCCGTCTACCGCCGCAAGGGCTGGAGCTACGGCGTGATCAGCCTCAGCGAGAACGGCGAGGAGTCCGAGGAGAGCGTCCGGGCGTACCAGACCGAGCCCGCCCGCTGACCGCGCCCCCGTGACGGCGGAGCGGCCCGGCCGGGTGCCGGCCGGGCCCCGCCCCGGACGAGCCCGGTGGTCACGGCCACCGGGCTCGTCCGCGCCCGGCGACCGGGGCGGGCTCGCGTAGACTGGAGCGGGTGCCGGACACCCCCCCCATCAGTCCCAGCACGGCAGTCGAACACGAGGAGCGTGTGCACGTGGCGTCATTCCTGGAGAAAGTCCTCAGGACCGGAGACAAGAAGGTCCTGACGAGGCTGCGGTCCTACACGACCGCCATCAACAGCCTCGAGGACGGTTTCCGGGAGCTCAGCGACGCGGAGCTGCGGGCCGAGACGGACGCCTTCCGCGCCCGTGTCGCCGACGGCGAGTCCCTGGACCGGCTCCTGCCCGAGGCCTTCGCGGTGGTCCGTGAGGCCGCGTCCCGCACCCTGGGCCAGCGCCACTACGACGTCCAGCTCATGGGCGGCGCCGCCCTGCACCTCGGGAACATCGCCGAGATGAAGACGGGCGAGGGCAAGACCCTGGTGGCCACGGCACCGGCGTACCTCAACGCCCTGGCCGGCAAGGGCGTGCACGTCGTGACCGTGAACGACTACCTCGCGGAGTACCAGGCCAACCTCATGGGGCGCGTCTACCGGTTCCTGGGCATGGAGACGGGCGTGGTGCTGGCCAACCAGGACCCCGAGACCCGCCGCCGGCAGTACGTCGCCGACATCACGTACGGCACGAACAACGAGTTCGGCTTCGACTACCTGCGTGACAACATGGCGTGGAGCCCCGACGAGCTCGTCCAGCGGGGCCACCACTTCGCGATCGTCGACGAGGTGGACTCCATCCTGATCGACGAGGCGCGCACCCCGCTGATCATCTCCGGGCCCGCCTCCGGGGAGGCCAACCGGTGGTACACCGAGTTCGGCCGCCTCGTGCAGCGGCTCCACGCCGGCACCGACTACGAGGTGGACGAGAAGAAGCGCACCGTGGGCGTGCTCGAGTCCGGGATCGAGAAGGTCGAGGACTGGCTGGGCATCGACAACCTCTACGAGGCCCAGAACACGCCGCTCATCGGCTTCCTCAACAACGCCATCAAGGCCAAGGAGCTCTTCCGCGCCAACAAGGACTACGTGGTGCTCAAGGGCGAGGTGATGATCGTCGACGAGCACACCGGGCGCATCCTCGCCGGCCGCCGCTACAACGAGGGCATGCACCAGGCCATCGAGGCGAAGGAGGGCGTCGAGATCAAGGCCGAGAACCAGACGCTCGCCACCGTCACCCTGCAGAACTACTTCCGCCTCTACGAGAAGCTCTCGGGCATGACGGGAACCGCCGAGACCGAGGCCGCGGAGTTCATGAACACCTACGGGCTGGGCGTCGTGTCCATCGAGACCCACCGCCCCCTCGTGCGCATCGACCGCTCCGACCTCGTCTACAAGAACGAGGTCGCGAAGTTCGCCGCCGTGGTCAAGGACATCGAGGAGCGCCACGCCAAGGGCCAGCCGGTCCTGGTGGGCACCGTGTCGGTCGAGAAGAGCGAGTACCTCTCCAAGCTGCTCGCCCAGCGCGGGGTCCGCCACGAGGTGCTCAACGCGAAGAACCACGCCCGGGAGGCCTCGATCGTCGCGCAGGCCGGCCGCAAGGGCGCGGTGACCGTGGCCACGAACATGGCCGGGCGCGGCACCGACATCATGCTCGGCGGCAACGCCGAGTTCAACGCCGTGGACCGGATGCGCGAGCGGGGCCTGGACCCGCAGCGGGACGCCGAGGAGTACGAGCGGGTGTGGCCGGAGGTGGTGGCCGCGTGCGAGGAGGAGACGAAGGCGGAGCACCAGGAGGTGGTCGCCGTCGGCGGCCTCTACGTCCTGGGCACCGAGCGCCACGAGTCCCGGCGCATCGACAACCAGCTCCGGGGGCGCTCCGGACGCCAGGGCGACCCGGGCGAGTCCCGCTTCTACCTGTCCCTCGCGGACGACCTGATGCGGCTGTTCAACGCCGGCGCCGCCCAGCGGCTCATGGCGGGGGCGCCGGACGACACCGCCCTGGAGCACAAGATCGTCTCCCGCGCCATCGCCTCGGCGCAGAGCCAGGTCGAGGGGCGCAACGCCGAGCAGCGCAAGAACGTCCTCAAGTACGACGACGTCCTCAACCGGCAGCGCGAGGCGGTCTACCGCGACCGCCGCCGGGTCCTCGAGGGCGACGACCTCCAGGAGCAGATCGCGCAGTTCGTCGACGAGGTCGTCTCCTCCACGGTCCAGGACCGCACGGCGGTCGGCCACCCGGAGGACTGGGACCTCGAGGGCCTGTGGGAGGCCCTGCGCACGATCTATCCCGTGACCCTCACCGTCGACGAGGTCGTGGCCGAGGCCGGGGGCCGCACCCGGCTCACCGCGGAGTTCCTGCGCGAGCAGATCCTCTCGGACGCCCGCCTGGTCTACGACCAGCGGGAGGAGGAGGTCGGCGCGGAGGCCATGCGCAACCTGGAGCGGCGGGTGCTGCTCTCGGTCATCGGGCGCAAGTGGCCCGAGCACCTCTACGAGATGGACTACCTCAAGGAGGGCATCGGGCTGCGCGCCATGGCCCAGCGCGACCCCCTCGTGGAGTACCAGCGGGAGGGCTACGCGATGTTCCAGGAGATGATGGGGGCGATCCGCGAGGAGACCGTCTCGACCCTGTACCGGATGGAAATCCGCCGCCAGCGCGTGGGCGCCGGCGGCGGCCCCGTGGACCTGCAGATCCCGCGCCAGCCCAGCTTCCTGCAGTACACCGCGCCCGCGGAGAGCGGGGGGACGCAGACCCGCACGGAGCCGACCGCGCCGGACCGCGGCGCGGCCGAGGCGGACTCCGCCGACGCCTCCCCGAACCGCGCCGGGCGCCGGGCCCGGGCCCGGGCGGGCAGCGCGGAGTCCTCGGAGGGCTGAGCGGACCGGGGCGGGCCGCGGATCAGCCGACCTCGAGCTCGGTGACGCTCCAGCCCCGCCCCAGGCGTTCCACGCGCAGCGCCACGGCCCGGCTGCGCCGCGGCTCGACCACCACGAGGGCCACCTCGTAGACACCGCGGTCCACCCGGCACACCCGGCACCGGCGCACGTGGGGGTTGCGGTGCAGCTCCTGCAGCGCGGACTTGTCCTCGAACTGCTCCTGCAGCAGCCGGAGCAGGTCGGCGCGCTGCTGGAACCGCTGGACGATCTCCGGGGTGGTCCAGCGGCTCAGCTGCGCGGCCGGCCTGCTCCCGCCGAGCACCTCCACGGCCGCCTGGCCGATGGACCGTGCCAGCGCGGTGACCCGCGCCAGCTCGTCGGCCGCGTCGTGGCCCAGGACCCGGGCGGCGCCCCACGTGTACCCGCCGGGGGCCGTGGGCGGGACCGGCCGGGAACGCCGGGCCGGCGGTCCCGCCGCGCGCCGTCCGGGGGCGGGTGCGGCCCGGCGGGCGACCGGGTTGGAACCGGCCGTGGGTGCGGCCCGGCGGGCGACCGGGTCGGAACCGGCGGTGGGTGCGTTCATGACGGGCCTCCTGGTGCGGTGCTGCGGTCTGGACGGCGGTGCAGGGGTGTGGTGGTGCTGCCGGGCCTGCGCTGCCGGGAAGCGGGGTGCGGACGGCTCAGGGGTCCCCGCTGCCGGGCACCAGCAGCCGCTGGCCCGGCAGGAGCCGGTGCGGTCCGTCGACGAGCACGTGCCGGTTCAGCTCGTACCAGCGGGGCCACGCGCGGGCGATCCGGGCGTCGTCGGCCTCCGGCCCCAGCCGGGCCGCCGCCAGGGACCACAGGGTGTCCCCGCGCACGACCGTGACGGCGCCGTCCACCGTGCGCTGCGCGGCCGAGGCCCCCGGCCGGGCAGCGCAGGGAGCCGGAGGAGGGGCGGGGACGGGCCGGTCCCCGGCGCCGGGGGCCGCGGCCCGTGCGGCGTCCTGCGGCGCGCCGTGACCGGCCGGTGGCGCCGGAGCGGGCGCCACGGAGGCCGGTGCCTCCTGCGACGCGGCCGCCGCGTCGCGGTGCGGGGCGTCCCAGAACGGCGAGGGCGCGTCGTCGGCCGTCGCCGCGGGGGCCGTCAGGAGCTGCAGGCCCAGGACCGCGGCCGCCGCGCGGCGCAGCAGGGCCGGCGAGCAGCTCCGGCACACCCCGGCCAGGCGGTCCCACCGGCGGCGGCCGGCCAGCACCGAGAGCACGGCGAGGGCGGCGCCCACGAGCCAGGCGGCCACCACGGCGCACCCGGCCGCGGCCGCGGCGAGCCCGATCAGGGCGCCGGCGTCCGAGACCCAGGGGCGGCGGGTGCCGGCGGCCAGCGCCGTCCCGCAGGCCGCCGTGGCCAGGCCCAGGGCGGGCACCAGGAGCACGGACCACAGGGGCGCCCCTCCGGGGTGGTCGGGTGGTGCGGTGCTGTCCATGTCGTCCCTCGAACCGTGCCGTTTGACCTCATTTGATGATGTTTGAGGTGATTTGATCTCTTCGAGTATTGGTAGCACTCCTCCGGCGACGGTGTAAAGGATCGCGCGGACAACGGTGGAGATGACGCTCCTTGACCGCCGCCCGGCCGGTGCCTAGCGTGAGGCCCTGCGCGACCGGCCGATCCGGAGCGTGGGAGGGGAGGCCCTGCAGTGCGCTGGGAGCAGCTGTTCGCGGACCTGGAGGCCCAGCTCGCCGCCGCCCACCAGCGGGGACTCGAGGAGGAGGCCGCGGAGCAGGCCCGCGCCGAGTACTCCCGGGTGCAGCTGGTGGACCGGCTGCGCCTCCGGCAGGGCGATCCCGTCCGGGCGCTGCTGACGGGGGCCGTGCCGGTCGAGGGCCGGGTGCGGGCGGTGGGGTCCGGATGGGTCGTGCTCGAGGACCGCGGGACCGAGCACCTCGTCCCGCTGGCGGCGGTCCTGTGGTGGGAGTCCCTCGGCCGCGGGTGGGCGGCCGGGGAGGACCCGGTGATGCTGCGGCTCGGCCTGGGGCACGCGCTGCGCGCCCTCGCCCGGGCCAGGGCCCGGGTGCGGATCCGGCTCTCCGGCGGCGGCCCGCTCGGCGAGCTCGAGGGGACGGTGGACCGGGTGGGCGCGGACTTCCTCGACCTGGCCCTGCATCCCGACGACGACTACCGCAGGCGCGGCAGCGTCACCGCCCTGCGAGTGGTGCCGTTCCCGGCGCTGGTCTGCGTGTCCTCGCTCACGCCCGGGTGAGCCGGCCGCCGGGGACGTCCCGGTGCGTCAGTCCGCTCCGCCCGAGCGCACCGCCTCCGCGGTCCGTTCGTACCCCCGGGCGATGTACTCCTCCAGCTTGGCGGTCTCGACACGCCACTGGCCGCGACCGCCCACCTGGATGGCGGGCAGTTCGCCGCTGCGCACGAGCGCCCTCGCCTGCGTCGCCGAGATGTTGAGGATCTCGGCGACGTCCGCCAAGGTCAGGAAGCGCTGCTGCGCCATCCTCCGCCTCCTTGCTCGTGGTTGCTCTCCCGATCCAGTCTGCCACCGAACGGCCGCGGCGGCCTGCCGTCCACATGCGGCGACGCCGCCGTGCGGAGGCGGCGGCGGGCCCGGCCCGACGGCGGCCCTGTCCCCAGTTGTGCACCGGTCCGTTCCCGCGGCACCGCGGCGGCGGGCACAATGTGGGCGACGCGCGCGGCCGCCACGGCCGTGCCGAGCATCGAGAGAGGCGGTCGCCGATGAGCGGCACGGTCAGGGGCGCGGACGCCCCGTCGGCCCGGTTCCGGAGACCGACCTGGCGGGACCCCCGGCTGCTCACCGGACTGCTGCTCGTGCTGCTCTCCGTCGCGGGGGTGACGGCCGTGGTCTCCGCCACGAACCGGACCGAGCCGTACCTGGCGGCCGCCCGGGACATCGAGGTCGGGCAGGAGGTGGGCGGCGAGGACCTCGTGACCCTGGACGTCCGGCTGCAGGACGCGGCCGAGCTGTACGTCCCGGCGGACGCCGCCCCCGGACCGGGCACGGTCGCCACGCAGCGGATCCCGGCGGGCCAGCTGCTGCCGGACCACGCCCTGGGCACCGCGGACCGGCTGGACCGCAAGCCGGTCGCCGTGCCGGTGGACCACCCCCTGCCCGAGGACGCCGGTGCCGGGTCCCGGGTCGACGTCTGGGTCGCGGCCCTGAGGCCCTCGGGCCGCGGCCACGAGTCCCCGCGCCTGCTGCTGCCCGCCGCGGAGATCGCCGGCGTGCAGGCGGAGGAGACCGCCCTCGGCGCGGGGCGCGGCACGGTGGTGCACGTGCTGGTGGAGGAGGAGCCGATGAGGGCGCTCGTGGACGCCCTCGGCAACGACGCCCGCGTGACGCTCGTGTGGAACCCCGCGGGCGGCCGGTGATGGTGCTCCCGGTCATGGTCCTCGGGGTCTCCACCTGGCCCCTCGTGGACGGGATCGAACGGCTGCACGGTCCGGTCACCGTGGTGCGCCGCTGCCTCGACCTCACCGAGCTGCTGGCGGCCGCGCGCGCCGGACTCGGCCGGGCGGCCCTCGTCGCGGAGGGCGCGGAGGAGCTCACCGCCAGCCTGCTGGAGCAGATCCGGCTCGGCGGGGCGGTGCTGCTGGTGCTGGAGGGCCACGACCACCGACGCCTCGCCGGGCTGGGCGCCGTGGTCGTCCCCGAGCACGCGGACCCCGGGGACGCCGCGCGCCTCGTCGAGGAGGCGGTCGCCACGGCGGCGGGCGCGCCCAGCGCCGTGGGCTACGCGGGGGTCGAGGACGGCGGGACGGGCACGGCGCCCCCGGACGAGGCGGAGCCCGCCGGAGCGGACCCGGACGGCACCCGCGGCACGGGGCGGGTCGTCGCGGTGTGGGGTCCCACGGGGGCGCCGGGCCGGACCACGGTGGCCGTCAACCTGGCCGCCGAGCTCGCCCTCCTCGGCCAGGACACGGTCCTCGTGGACGCGGACACCTACGGGCCGTCGGTGGCCGCGGCGCTCGGGATGCTGGACGAGGCGGCGGGCCTCGCCCAGGCGTGCCGCCTCGCCGACCAGGGGCGGCTCGACGGCGCGGCCCTGCGCCGGACGGCCGCCGACGTGGCCGTCGCCGGGCGCACCGTCCGGGTGCTCACGGGACTGACGCGGCAGGACCGCTGGCCGGAGCTGCGCGCGAGCGCCGTCGCGACGGTGCTCGAGTGCTCGGTGCACGAGTTCGGGACCACCGTGGTGGACTGCGGCTTCGCACTCGAGGCCGACGAGGAGCTCGCCGTGGACACCATGGCGCCCCGCCGGCACGCCGCGGCCCTCGCCGTCCTGGAGCGGGCGGACGTGGTCGTGGCCGTGGGCGCCGCGGACACCATCGGCGTCCCGCGGCTGGTCAAGGGGCTGCCGGACGTCGCCGCGGCCGCCCCCGGTGCCCGGCTCGTCGTCGCCGTCAACAAGCTGCGCCGCTCGGCGGCCGGGCGGTCCCCGGAACTGGGGATCCGCGAGGCGTGGGCCCGCTTCGGCTCGGGGCCGGCGGTGGAGCTGTTCGTGCCGTGGGACCCGGAGACGTGCGACGAGGCGCTGCTGGCCGGAGCCGTCCTGGCGGAGACCGCCCCGGGCTCGGCCGTGCGGGCCGCGGTCCGCGCCCTGGCCGGCCGGGCGCTCGCCGACGACGCGCCACCGGACGGGCACGAGGACGGGGTCGTGCGCGGTACTAGGCTGGGCGGCAGGATCGGGGCCTGGCTGCGGCGCTGATCGCGGGGGCGCCGCCCGGGCCCTCCCCACCTGCGACCACGGGAGGCGACGTGGCGTTCACGGAAGCGCTCAAGGACACCAAGGACTTCGGCCCCGGGGACTACGAGTGGCTCCACCTGCTCGTGGGGGACTGGCAGCTGATCTCCGACCTCTCCTTCTGCGACCTGGTGCTCAGCTTCCCGGACGACTACATCCCGGCCGCCGGCAGCGGCAACGGCCGCGGCATGCCGGCGCCCGGCACCCCCTTCCGGGTGCTCGCCCACGTGCGGCCCGCGACCGGTCCCACGGTCTTCCACGAGGACATGGTGGGGGAGCAGCTGCCCGACGCGCTGAGCGGGCCCCTGCGCGCCGCGTGGGTGGGCCGGAGGATCGAACGGGTGCGTCTGCCCGAGGGCGGGGCCGGAGCCGAGCCCGTGAAGGTCGTGCCGCTCGTGCGCAAGGGACGGACGCTCGCGCTGCTGAGCCTGCACACCGGGCGGGCGGGCGGGCAGGTGGCCTCCCGGCAGGAGGTCGTCTACCGGGAGACCGCCGACGTGCTGCTGCGGATGGCCAACGAGGGGCTGTGGCCGGACTTCTCCGCCCCGACCGGGTCGCGGCGCGGCGCCCCCCGGGTCGGGGACGGGGCGATCCGGCTCGACCCCGAGGACCGGGTGACCTACGTCTCGCCCAACGCGGAGTCGGCGCTGCGCCGGCTGGGGATCGACGGCGAGCTGCTGGGGGAGCGGCTCATGGACCTCGTGCCGCCCGTGCTGGCGCCGGGTGCGGACGCGGACGAGACCCTCGCCCCCGTGCTCAGCGGGCGGACGGCGTGGCGCACCGAGGTGGAGGGCGCGCGCGTGAGCGTGAACTTCCGCTCCGTCCCGCTGCGGGACCGCTCCGGGCGGCTCGGCGCGGTGCTGCTGTGCCGGGACGTCACCGAGCTGCGCCGCCGGGACCTCGAGCTCGTCTCGAAGGACGCGACCGTCCGGGAGATCCACCACCGCGTCAAGAACAACCTGCAGACGGTCTCCGCGCTGCTGCGCCTCCAGGCCCGGAGGATGACCACGGACGAGGCGCGGCACGGCCTGGAGCAGGCGATGCGCCGCGTCGCGACCATCGCGATGGTGCACGAGACGCTGTCCCAGGGGTTCACGCAGAACGTGGACTTCGACGAGCTCATCGCCCGGCAGTTCCGGCTCGCGGCCGAGGTGGCCGCACCCGAGCAGACCGTGCACACCCGGATGATCGGCGAGTTCGGCGAGCTGCCGACCCGCCTGGCCACCCCGCTGGCGCTCGTGATCAACGAGCTCGTCACGAACGCGGTCGAGCACGGTCTCGCGGGCCGGACCGGCACGGTGACGCTGGAGGCGTCCCGCGTGCAGGACGAGGACGGGCCGGGCCAGCTGCTCGAGGTCGTGGTGAGCGACGACGGCGCCGGGATGGGGGACGCGGTCATCGAGGAGTCCGGGACCGGCGCCCTGCGCCGCGCCGGCGGCGGGGAGGGGCTGGGCATGCAGATCGTGCGGACCCTCGTGGCGGGCGAGCTCGGCGGCCGGATCCGCTGGGTCCCGCGGCAGGGCGGGGGCACCGAGGTGACCGTGTGCGCCCGCCTCGACGACTAGGCCGGGACCGGCCCGGGAAGCGGCGAGGACCGGGACCCCGTGGGGGTCCCGGTCCTCGGTGCGGGCGGAGTGCTCAGGATGCGCGGCGGGCGCGGGCGGCGCGGCGCTTGAGCGCGCGGCGCTCGTCCTCGCTCATCCCGCCCCAGACGCCCGCGTCCTGGCCGGACTCGAGGGCCCACTGCAGGCAGGTGTCCATCACCGGGCAGCTGCGGCACACGGCCTTGGCCTCCTCGATCTGGAGGAGAGCAGGTCCGGTGTTGCCCACGGGGAAGAACAGCTCGGGATCCTTCTCCAGGCATGCTGCGCGGCTACGCCAATCCATGGTCAGCGATCGCTCCTTTCAAGGGCGGGTCCGGGCGGCGCAGGGCAGAGGGATCCTGCGGCAGCGGCGTCCGGGACAAGAGAAAAGGCCCATTCGCACGGGCCTTGTGAAGAACTGACGTCCACTTTCCCACGCCGGAGGGGTGCGGACAAGGGTTTTGGGGGCCGCGTCACGCCCCGCGCAGTGAGGTGTTGCTCACAGCCGGCCCGGACCCGGTGCCCCGGCCGCGCGGCCCGGGCCCGGTGCGCCGGCCCGCCCCGGACCCCGCGCACCGGGGTGGCGGACTAGGGTGGCGGGGAGCGGCCCGGCCGCGCCTGCCCGCCGCCGGAAGGAGGAACCCATGACCGCTCCCGACCCGGACGCCCGTCCCCGCGCGGTCTCGATCCTGACCGGTGTGGTGCTGCTCGAGGCCCTGGCACTGGCAGGCGCCGCCCTGCGCCTGGTCCGCACGCTGCTGTTCGAGGCGCCCCTGACCGTGGGCGGGACGGTGTTCCTCACGGCGGTGTTCCTCGGAGGCGCCCTGTGGCTGTGGCGCGTCGGCCGGGCCCTCTGGCGCGGCTACCGGTGGCCGCGCGCGGCCGCGCTCGTGGTCCAGCTCTTCCTCCTGGTGCTCGCGCTCCCGCTGCTGCAGTCGGGGCAGTGGACGGCCGGGCTCGTGCCGGCGGTGCCCGCCGTCGTCGTCCTGGTGCTGCTCTTCCGGCCCGGCGTGCTCGCGTGGACCAGCCGCACCGTCCGGTAGCGGGCCGTCCGACGGCGCCCTGCCCGGTGGCGCGCCCGGCCCGGACCGCGGGCCCGGACCAGTACAGTTGAACCGCCCGCGCCCGCCGAGGCCGTGCCCGGCCCCGTCCCGTCCCGTCCCGTCGAGCAGCTCCGAACAGGTGGTCCCGTGACTCCCCGACGCATCGTCATCGTCAGCCGCATCTTCGCGCCCGAGCCCGCCGCCGCGTCCTTCCGGCTGCGAGCCCTGGCCAGGGGTCTGACGGAGGCCGGGGCGCAGGTCACGGTCCTGACCACCCGTCCGCCCGCCGGGGCCGTGATCGAGCCGGAGCCCTACCCGGTGCGCCGGTGGCCCGTGCTGCGCGACCGGTACGACTACGTGCGCGGCCTCGTCCAGTACCTCAGCTTCGACGTGCCCGTGCTGTTCCGGCTGCTGGCCACCCGCGCCGACCTCGTGGTCTGCGAGCCGCCGCCCACCACGGGGATGGCCGTGCTCGTGTCCTCGCTCCTGCGGGGCCGCCCCTACGTCTGGTACGCCCCGGACATCTGGACCACCGCCGCCGAGAAGATGGACGTCACCGCGCCGGTGAAGCGTGCCATGCGCCTCATGGAGACCCTCGCGGCCCGGCGGGCCGCGGGGGTGCTCACCGTGTCCGAGGCCATGGGCCGCGAGCTGCAGGCCGTCACCGGGGTGGAGTGGGAGAAGGTGCTGGTGGCGGAGAACGGCATCGACACCGACGTCTTCCGCCCCGACGGGCCCGTGGCGCAACCCGGCGACCCCTACTTCGTCTACGCCGGGTCGATGTCCGAGTGGCAGGGGGCGGACGTCTTCGTCCGCGCCATGCCGAGGGTGCTGGAGGCCCACCCGGACGCCCGGCTGCGCTTCTTCGGGCGCGGCTCCGACATCGACCGGGTGCAGGAGATCGCCGAGCGGCTCGCGCCCGGACGCGTGCACTTCGAGGGCCTGCGCCCCGCGGCGGAGACCGCGGAGTGGACCCGGGGTGCCGTGGCCGCCCTGGGCGCGGTGCTCCCGGGCATCGGCTACGACTTCACCAAGCCCACGAAGATCTACGCCGCCGCGGCGTGCGGGACGCCGGTCGTCTATGCGGGCACCGGGGTCGCCGCGCAGCTGGTGGAGGACAACGGGCTGGGGTCGGTCGTCGACCACGACGCCGGCGCGGTGGCCGAGGCCATGATCGCCGCCCTCGACCGCCGGCTGGACCCGGCGCGGGCCGAGGAGAACGACCGGGAGCGCCGCCGCCGCGCCGCGTGGGCGGCCGAGAACGCGTCCCTGGCGGCCTCCGGCCGCATCGCCGCCGAGTGGCTGCTCCAGGGCTTCCCGGACTGATCAGGTACTTTGGTACGCAGCGCACGCCCGGCGCCCGTACCGCCCCCCACCGGCCGGACGCCGGCACGGCCCACCAGGACACCAACCTCAGGAGTTAGCCCGTGAACGCAGATCTCGTCGTCGTAGGCTCAGGCCTGTTCGGCCTGACCGTGGCCGAGAGGGCCGCCAACGAGCTCGGCCTCGACGTGGCCATCATCGACCGGCGCCCCCACATCGGGGGCAACGCCTACACCGAGAACGAGCCGCAGACCGGGATCGAGGTGCACCGCTACGGCGCCCACCTGTTCCACACCTCCAACGAGCGGGTCTGGGACTACGTGAACCGGTTCACCGACTTCACGGACTACGTGCACCGCGTGTACACGCGGCACCACGACGAGGTCTTCCCCATGCCGATCAACCTCGGCACGATCAACCAGTTCTTCCGCGCGGCGTACTCGCCGGCGGAGGCGCGGGCCCTGATCCAGGAGCAGGCCGGGGAGCTGGCCGGGACGGACCCGCAGAACCTCAACGACAAGGGCATCCAGCTCATCGGCCGGCCGCTCTACGAGGCGTTCATCAAGCACTACACGGGCAAGCAGTGGCAGACGGACCCCAAGGACCTGCCCGCCTCGATCATCAACCGGCTCCCCGTGCGCTACACCTACGACAACCGGTACTTCAACGACAAGTACGAGGGCCTCCCGGTGGACGGCTACACCGCCTGGCTCGAGCGCATGGCGGACCACCCGAAGATCGACGTCCGGCTGGACACCGACTTCTTCGACGAGGGCCACGACTACTCCCGCTCCGCCGTCTCCGGGCAGGTCCCGGTCGTCTACACCGGGCCCGTGGACCGCTACTTCGACTACGCCGAGGGCGACCTCTCGTGGCGGACCATCGACCTGGAGCAGGAGGTGCTGCCGATCGAGGACTTCCAGGGCGCCCCGGTGATCAACTACCCGGACCCGGACGTGTCCTTCACCCGGATCCTGGAGTTCCGCCACTTCTACCCCCAGCGCGACTACACCACGGACGCCACGGTGATCATGCGCGAGTTCTCCCGGTTCGCGGAGAAGGGCGACGAGCCGTACTACCCGGTCAACACGGCCGTGGACCGCGAGAAGCTGCTGAAGTACCGCGACCTCGCCCGCGGGGAGGACAACGTCCTCTTCGGCGGCCGTCTCGGCACCTACAAGTACCTGGACATGCACATGGCCATCGGGGCCGCGCTGTCCATGGTCGACAACAAGCTCAAGCCCCACTTCACCGGCGGGGCCACCATCGAGAGCGGGGGAGTGGACGCGTGACCGCGACGACCCAGGACATCGACCGGACCGGCACGGAGGGCACCGCCTACCGGGTGCTGCAGGAGCTCGTCTTCCCGGCCAAGGACCGCTACCCCACCCAGCCGCTCTACCTCGACTCCCGGGCGGACACGGGCACCGCCGTCCAGCAGGAGGACACGAAGGACCAGCGGCCCCAGATCGTGGTCAACGTCGCCTCGGACGCCGCGGCCGCCAGCGGCGTGGCGATCCTCGGGCGCACGTCCGTGCGCGTGCCGGCCCGCAGCACGGTGTCCTTCGCCACGTACTTCAACGCCTTCCCGGCCAGCTACTGGCGGCACAACACCCATCTGCGGGAGGTCGTCCTGCGGGTGCGCACCACGGGCCGCGGCACGGTCGGCGTGCACAGCTCCAACGCGCGCGGCGAGTCCGTGCCCGTGTCGGTGCACGAGGTCGACGGCGCCGACCGGACGACCGAGGTGGTGCTGCCCCTGACGGCCTTCGCCGACGGCGGGTGGTACTGGTTCGACGCCACGGCCGGGGACCAGGAGCTCGAGGTGCTGGGCGCCCAGTGGCTGGGCGACGGCACGGGCACCGCGGAGGGGTCCGTGACCCTGCAGATCACGACCATGAACAAGCCCTCCTACTGCCTCACCAACGCCCGCCTGCTCGACGAGCAGCGCGAGAACCTGCCGCAGGTCGCGCAGGTCGTGATCGTGGACCAGGGCAACCAGAAGGTCGTCGACGAGCCGGGCTTCGCCGAGGTCCAGGCGCGCTTCGGCGACCGCCTGCGGGTCATCGACCAGGGCAACCTGGGCGGGGCCGGCGGCTTCGCCCGCGGCATGTACGAGGCCGTCCGCGCCGACAGCACCTACGTGCTGCTCATGGACGACGACGTCGAGATCGAGCCGGAGGCCGTGCGCCGGATCAGCGTGTTCGCGGACTTCTGCAAGCGGCCCACGCTGGTCGGCGGGCACATGATCGACCTGCTCAACCCCACGAAGATCCACAACTTCGGCGAGGCCATGGACCCGTACAGCTTCCAGTACGGCCCCGCGGGGGAGGGCGTGGAGATCGGCCACGACTTCCGGCACAGCAACCTGCGCGGCACCGCGTGGATGCACCGCCGCATCGAGGTCGACTACAACGCGTGGTGGATGTGCCTGATCCCCACGCAGGTCGTGCGCGAGATCGGCCTGGCGCTGCCGGTCTTCATCAAGTGGGACGACGTCGAGTACGGCATCCGCGCGAAGGCCGCCGGCTACCGGACCGTGTCCCTGCCCGGCGTGGCCGTGTGGCACCTGGCCTGGGCGGACAAGGACGACACGATCAGCTGGCAGGCCTACTTCCACAAGCGCAACCAGCTCGTGGCCGCGCTGCTGCACTCCCCGTTCGAGCGCGGCGGCGAGGTGCTGGGCCGCAACGGGATCAAGGACCTGCGCCACCTGCTGTCCATGCAGTACTTCGCGGAGGAGGCCCGCGTCCTGGCCCTGCGCGACGTCCTGACCGGCCCGGAGGCCCTGCACGAGCTGCTGCCCCAGCGCATCCGCGACGTGCGCCGGATGATGACCCAGCACTCCGACGCCGTCTACCAACCGGACCTGGACGCCTACCCGACCGTGGCCTCGGCCAAGCCGCTGCGCACCCGGCGGCTCTCGGCGCCGCACGGGCTGAAGGTGCTCACCTCCGCGACGACCGCCGTGGTGCGCCACCTCGCCGTCCGGCCGCAGGAGCAGGCCGAGGAGCACCCCCAGGTGCACCTGCCGTACCAGGACGCCCGCTGGTGGCGGCTCTCCCGCTACGACAGCGCCCTGGTCTCCGCCTCGGACGGCACCGGCTACACCTGGTACAAGCGCTCGCCCCGCGAGGCGCGCGCCCTCATGGCGGAGTCCCTGCGGCTGCACGCCCAGCTGGCCCTGCGCTGGCCGGAGCTCTCCCGCCGCTACCGCGCGGCCCTGCCGGAGGTCACCTCCCTGGAGGCCTGGGAGGCGACCTTCCGCGAGCACTCGGAGATCGGCGCCTGATGCCGGCGGCCACGGTCGTCCGGCGGCCGTCCCCGGGGACGGGGCTACCGGCGGTGTTCCGCCAGCGCTACCTGCTGAAGCTGCTGGTCGACAAGGAGCTGCAGATCCGCTACCGGGGCACGGTCCTGGGGCTGCTGTGGTCCTACGTGAAGCCGGGGATCCAGTTCGTGGTCTTCTACGTGGCCCTGGGGATCTTCCTGGGCCTGGAGCGCGGGATGGAGAACTATGCCGTGTACCTGTTCTCCGGGATCATCCTGATCAACTTCTTCTCGGAGTCCTTCGGCAACGCGGCCCGCTCGATCGTGGCGAACGCGAGCCTCATCAAGAAGATCTACCTGCCCCGGCAGATGTTCCCCGTGGCCTCGGTGTGGGTGGCCGCCGTGCACCTGATGCCGCAGCTGGTGGTCATGCTCGTGGCCGCCCTCGTCGTGGGCTGGTCGCCCACGTGGCTGTCGCTGCTGGCCGTGCCCGCGGCGCTGCTGGTCGTGGGGCTGCTGGGCACGGGGCTGGGCATGCTCTTCGGGGCGGCGAACGTGTTCTTCCGCGACGCCGAGAACTTCGTGGACCTGATCGTCATGGTCAGCACGTGGTCCGCACCGGTGCTCTACGCCTGGACGATGGTCCGCGACGTGCTGGGCCCGGTGTGGTTCGCCGGGTTCATGCTCAACCCCCTGACCGTGGCCGTGGAGCTCTCGCACGCCGCGTTCTGGCTGCCGACCACCACGCCCGGGGCCCACGAGGTGCCGCCGCACCTGTTCTCCCTCTGGACGCCGGTGGCGCTGCTCGTGGTCACGGTCGTCATGGTCCTGGGCGACCTGGTGTTCCGCCGCCTCGAGGGCCGATTCGCTCAGGAGCTGTGACGATGAGCACCGAACGCACCGACCGCACCGCACCGCCGGCCGAGCCCGCCGTGGTCGCCCGGCACCTGGCCAAGGAGTTCTCCCTGCGTCACGCCCGCTCCCTCAAGGAGACGGTGATGTGGCTCGCGCGGGGACGGCGCCAGGACATCTCCAACCGCTTCCGCGCCCTGGAGGACCTCAGCCTCAGCATCGCGCCGGGCGAGAGCGTGGCGCTCGTGGGCCTCAACGGCTCCGGCAAGTCCACGTTCCTCAAGCTGGTCTCCGGGGTGATGAGCCCCGACGGCGGCTCCCTCGAGGTCAACGGGCGCGTGGCCGGGCTGATCGAGGTCGGCGCGGGCTTCCACCCGGACCTCACCGGCCGCGACAACGTCTACCTCAACGGCGCGATCCTCGGCATGAGCAAGGAGGACATCGACCGGAAGTTCGACCGGATCGTGGCGTTCTCCGAGATCGAGCAGTTCATCGACACCGAGGTGAAGTTCTACTCCTCGGGCATGTACCTGCGCCTGGCGTTCGCCGTGGCGGTGTTCACCGACCCGGACATCTTCATCATCGACGAGATCCTCTCCGTGGGCGACGAGCCCTTCCAGCGCAAGAGCCTGGGCCGGGTGCAGGAGCTCTCCGCGGAGGGCAAGACGCTGCTGGTCGTCAGCCACGACTTCGACGTGGTGCGCAAGGTCTGCGCCCGCGGGGTGTGGATCGAGCACGGACGGGTCCGCAGCGACGGGCCCATCGACGAGGTGATCGAGGCGTTCCGCGCCGCCGAGAACGCCGGCTGACGACGCCGCCCCCGGCCGGCGCGCGCGACGGGCCGCCCAGCTCCTCCGGGAGCCGGGCGGCCCGTGGCGTACCAGGACGGGGCGAACCGGGACGGGGAACCCCTGCCCGTGGCGGACCGGGACGGGGGAGCCCGCCCCGCCGAGGGGGCCCACGGCGGGGCGGAGCTCCCCGGGGCGGGGCAGCCGAGGGGTCAGGGTCCGGCGCAGCCCACGACCTCGTAGAGCGCCGCACCGCCCTCGCGCTCGACCAGCTCGAGCCCGGGGGCGAGCTGCGGGTCGACGGCGTTGATGCCGGCGTAGTCCCGCGCCTGCTGGGCCCCGGGGATGATGAACTGCGTGCCGAAGTCCAGGACCCACTGCACGTCCAGCTCCTCGGCGGCCGCGCAGGCCGGGCTGCCCGGGACGGCGTCGTCGATCCCGGTCGCGATCGCGGACAGCTCCGGGTCCAGCGTCTCCAGCTCGGTGGCCGGGGACTCGACGTGGTACTGCGTCACGGGCGTGCCCGCGACCGCGTAGGCGAGCGAGCCGCCGTTCCACGGATTCACGGCGATGACGTCGCCCGGCTCCGTGAGCTCGTCGAGCTCCTGGAGCAGCTCGTACTCGTCCCGGTTCACGATGCTCTCCGGGCCCTCCCACGCGTAGTACTGCTTGCCCCAGCGGGTGGCCTGGGTCAGGGAGTCCACCTGGGAGTAGGGCACCGCGAGGGCCAGCACCACGACCGCCGCCCCGGGCAGGGCGGCGCGCCCGGCCCGGGGCCGGCCCACCAGGGCGGCGAGGGCGCCCAGGCCGGCCGCCAGGGCACCGGCCACGTGCGCGGCACCGAGGGCGACGAGCGGCACCGCCGTCAGCGGCAGCGTGGCCGCGAGGCGGTAGGAGTCGGTGTACCACCCGCCCACCAGCCACTGCCGCGCGGGGCCCTCCTCGCCCGCGGCGGCCACGGCGTACAGGTACGCGAGCACCAGGTGGGCGAGCACGAGCCAGCGCAGCCGGCGGCGGGTGACGGCGGCGTAGATCCCGGCCCCGGTGAGCAGCACGAGGACCCACGGCACGTCCTCCCGGCCGTTGGCGCCGTAGAGCAGGGCCTCGCCGGCGGCCCGGGCCAGGGTGGTGGACGGTTCCCAGACGAACGAGGTGGTCAGCACGTTCCACAGGAGCAGCCACACGGCCACGGCGACCGCGGCGACCGCCACGAGCCCGAGCGCGGCCCCGCGGCGCCGCGCCCCGGCGGCGGCCCGCAGGCCGAGCCACCACGCGGTGGCCGCCACCGGCACCGCGACCACCAGCAGCGCCAGGAACGCGTTCGGCTGGGACACGAACAGTGCGCCCAGGGTGACCACCAGGCTGGCGCCCAGGCGCACCCGGCCGGCGGCGTCCGGGGTGCGCTCCGTCCGGTCCGCGGTCACGCCGGGACCGAGCAGCCGCACGAGCAGTCCGAGGGCCACGGGGGCGAGGGCCAGGGCGAGGATGTTGGGGAAGAGCGGCCCCCAGGCCATGAGGCCCAGCGGGAAGATCCCGAAGCCGGCGGAGGCCGTGCCGGCGAGGACCGCCGCCACCGGGGACGGGCCCACCAGGCAGCGGGTCAGGAAGATGCAGGAGGCGGGCCAGACGAGGCCCGCCACCGCGAGCAGGGTCAGGTTGTGGGCGACGAGCACGCTGTCGCCGGTCAGGGGCACCACGAGCGAGGCCAGCTGGTGCCAGGCCGCCGGGTACAGGGCGATCGCGCTGTCCGGGCTGACCAGGCGGTTCAGCGTCAGGGTGGACCCGTTGCCGGTGTCCACGACGTAGCGGATGGCGTTGAGGTGGAAGATGTTGTCCCAGCGCTGGGCCATGGCCTCCGGGACGCCGATCACGGACGTCAGTCGGCGCAGCAGCAGCACCGACCCGACCGCCAGCCCGGCGGCCGCCCCGGCGGGGAACCACCAGCGGCGCGGTGCACCGTCCGGGGCCGCCGGGTCCCGCTCGCCGGGGTGCGGGCCGGGCCGGTGGCCGCCGCGCGGGAGCAGCCGCCCCACCAGCCACGCCAGGCCCGCCAGCACCAGGGCGGAGAGCACCTGCGAGAGGACGCCGTAGGGAAGCCCCGCCAGGTCCAGCACCACGCCGGTGAGCCCCACGACGGCGACGCTGAACGCCGGTGCCGTGAGCAGGATCCGGCCCCCGCGCTGGCCGAAGGCCCACAGCAGGGCCAGCCCGGGCAGCCACAGGAACGCCAGCAGCACCAGGAACGCCGGGAGGTACGGCCACCAGTCCGTCAGCACGTCGGTCCTGCGGGGCTCGGCCTGGCAGCGGGCACGGTCACGTCCTCACGGTGGGGGGAAGGGTCGGGGACGATCATAGCGGCCGCCCCGGGCCCGCCACCGTCCTGACGGGCGGGTCCGGCGCGCTGTGCGAGAATGGCCGGGTGAGTCGTTCGTGGATCGTCATGCCCGTGTACAACGAGGCGGCCGTGGTGGGAGAGGTGCTGAAGGAGCTCCGGAAGACCTTCCCGCACGTCGTCTGCGTCGACGACGGGTCCTCCGACGACTCCGCCCGGATCTGCGCCGAGGCCGGCGCCGTCGTCGTCCAGCACCCGATCAACCTGGGCCAGGGCGCGGCGCTGCAGACCGGGTTCGAGTACGCCCTGCAGGACCCGGCGATGGACTGCGTGGTGACGTTCGACTCCGACGGCCAGCACCGGGTGGCCGACGCCTGGGACATGGTCGAGCGGATCCGCTCGGGCGAGGCGGAGGTCGTGCTCGGCTCCCGCTTCCTCGACCGGCGGACCCGGATCTCCGCGCTCAAGCGGATCGTGCTGCGCACCGCCGCGTTCTTCTCGAAGCTGTCGACCGGCATGGATCTCTCCGACGCCCACAACGGCCTGCGCGCCATCGACCGCGGCACCCTGTCCCGGATCCGGCTCACGCAGAACCGGATGGCGCACGCCTCCGAGATCGTCAACCAGCTCGCCGACATCCGGCCCGCCTGGGTCGAGCACCCGGTCGAGATCATCTACACGGACTACTCGAAGTCCAAGGGGCAGTCGCTGCTCAACGGCGTGAACATCCTCGCCGAGCTGTTCGTGAAGTAGTCCGCACCGCTGCCGGAACCGTCGAAGGGAAGAACCACCGATGATCTACGCCGTCCAGATCCTGCTGGTCCTGGCCGTGGGCTACGGCGCGCTCGCCCTGATCCGGGGCGGGGCCAACGCCAAGCACCAGGCGATCCGCCGGGTGGTGGGCCTGGCGTTCTTTGTCTTCGCCGCGCTGTCCATCTTCTTCCCCGACCTGCTCACGGGCGTCGCCCAGTTCCTCGGGATCGGGCGCGGCACGGACCTCGTCCTGTACGGCTTCGTGGTGATCTTCATGATCACCCAGGCCACCTCCGCGCTGCGCAACCGCCAGCAGGAGGTCAACGTGACCCGGCTGGCCCGGCACATCGCCGTGACCGAGGCGGAGCGGCCGTGGTCCCCGGACCCCGCCCACGCCGAGCGGGCCTCGGTGCGCTCCTTCGCGGAGACCTCCCCGGGGGAGCGGCCCGCCGGCTGAGCGGTTCCGGCGCGGCTCAGGCCTGCCGGAGCACCCGGGAGAGCAGGTCCGGGCGGTCGGTCATGAGACCGTCCACGCCCCACGCCAGCAGCCGGCGCATGTCCTCCTCCCGGTCGACGGTCCAGACGTCCACGCGCAGCCCCGCCCGCTGCGCCGACCGCAGCAGCGCGGGCGTCACGACGCGCAGCCCCAGGAGGGCGTCGGGCGGCTGCAGGCCCTGGAACGGGAGGGGCCGGTGGTCCTGCCGGCCCAGCAGGCAGAGCAGCCGGAAGACCGCGAACTCCGTGGGCGCGGCCGCCGTGGGGACCGTGCCGCCCGAGACCTGGCGGAAGCGCCGGATCGAGGCCGTGCGGTTCGTCGCGACGAGGGTGCGCCCCTGGGCGCCGGCCGACCGGACGGCCCGCCAGACGACGTCCTCGGCCCCCGGCCGGTTGCCCTTGAGCTCGATCGCCACGCGGTGCTCGGGGAACGCCTCGTAGACCTCGGCGAGCGTGGGGACGTGCACCCCGCGGCCGCGCCACGGGAACGACCTGCCGTCCGGGCTGAACGTGTGCCCGGCGTCCAGCAGGCGCAGCTCCGCGGCGGTCATGCGCGCGACGGCCCCGGTCCCGTCCGTCGTGCGGTCCACCGTGAGGTCGTGCATCAGCACGGCCGTGCCGTCGGCGGAGGCCTGCACGTCGAGCTCCAGCACGACGTCCCCGATCTCCTCGGCCGCCCGGAACGCGGCGAGGGTGTTCTCCGGGGCGAGCCCTGCGCCGCCCCGGTGGGCGAACGCGGTGGGCCAGCCGCGGGGCACGGGAGCCCTCGCTCCCGGGAACGGAGTGTCCAGGTGGCGCCCGAGCGCCGCGCCGAGCCCGCTGCTGAGCAGGTTGCCGGTGAACGGGACGGCGGCGCGGAGCAGCGCCTGCGCCCGGGCCGGGGCATCGGGGCGTGCGCCGTCTCGCCGGGACGTCACAGGGGTCACGGTGGTCCTCGCGATCGGGGGGCGGCGTCCGCAGCACGGGCGGTGCCGTGGCGCGCACGCCCGGTGGGGAGTGCTCGCCCGCCACACTACGGTGCGGCCGCACGCCGCGCACGAGGACGCGATCCGCCCGCCGTCGGGGGCGGCCGGGCTCGGCCGCCGTGGTCGCCCCGCCCCAGGTTTCATGCGTGCACATCCTGTGACGGACCGTGCGTTCCCGGACGGGAACAACGCCGCAGGTCAGCGACGGCTGTCCACAGGGCTGGGGGCCGGGGGTGTGGGGACGGCCGCGGCCTGGCCTATGTTCCTGTGCATGCGCTCCGCAGGGAGCGGCCGGCGCGGACACCGCACCGGGGTGGGCGCAGGGGACCACGCAGGGGGACGGATGACGGCACTGCTCTCCGAGGACGCGCTCGGACTGGTCGAGGCCGAGGTGCGCGAACTGATCCGGCGCCGGGGCCTGGACCCGGTGCTGGAGCTGGAGCGGACCCGGGAGCTGGTGGACGCCGCGGTGCGCGACTACGACCAGCGCTCGGCGCGCGGGGTGCTCCCGGCCCTGTCCGACCTGGAGGCGGCCCGCCGCGTGCTGCTGGACCTGGTCGCGGGGTTCGGTCCGCTGCAGCCGCTGCTCGACGACCCGGGGATCGAGGAGATCTGGATCAACGGCCCGGCCGAGGTCTACGCCGCGCGCGGCGGGGAGTCCGAGCTGACGAGCCTGGTGCTCACCGAGGCGCAGATCCGCAACCTCGTGGAGCGCATGCTCAAGTCCTCGGGACGGCGTCTGGACCTGTCCTCACCCTTCGTGGACGCGGCGCTGCCCGACGGGTCCCGCCTGCACGTGGTCATCCCCGACGTGACCCGGCGGCACTGGGCCGTGAACATCCGCAAGTTCGTGGCGCGCGCACGGCGGCTGGACGATCTCGTGACGCTGGGCTCGCTGCCGCCGCGAGCGGCCCGGTTCCTCGACGCGGCCGTGGGCAGCGGCCTCAACATCCTCGTCTCGGGCGCCACCCAGGCCGGCAAGACCACGCTGCTGAACTGTCTGTGCGCCTCGATCGGACCGCGGGAGCGGGTGGTCACGGTCGAGGAGATCTTCGAGCTGCAGGTCCCGCTGCGCGACGTCGTGGGGATGCAGTGCCGCCAGCCCAACCTGGAGGGCACGGGCGAGATCCCCCTGCGCCGCCTCGTCAAGGAGGCGCTGCGCATGCGGCCGGACCGGCTCGTGGTGGGGGAGGTGCGGGAGGCGGAGAGCCTGGACATGCTCATCGCGCTCAACAGCGGCCTGCCCGGGATGTGCAGCCTGCACGCGAACTCGGCCCGGGACGCCGTGACGAAGATCTGCACCCTGCCCCTGCTGGCGGGGGAGAACATCAGCAGCGGCTTCGTGGTGCCCACGGTGGCCTCCTGCTTCGACCTCGTGGTCCACTGCCACCGCGACCGGCACGGCGGGCGCCGGGTGAGCGAGATCCTGGCGATCGGCAACCGGGTGGAGAACGGCGTGATCGAGACGTACCCGGTGTTCGCCGAGACCGGCGGCGACCTGCTGGCCGTCGCGGCCGAGGCGCCGGCGGCCTGGAAGTTCGAGCGGGCAGGGCACCGGGTGAGCGAGCTGCTGCTGGACGACGGCCCGGCCGGGGCGGCGCGGTGAGCGCGGCGCTGGGGGCGCTGCTGGGCGCGGGCGTCCTCCTGCTCTGGTGGTCCTGCTGGGCCGAGGACGGGCCGCACCCGGCCGCCGCGCCCCGTCCCGGCCGGCTGCGCGAGCTGCTGCTCCGCGCGGACCTGGCTCGGGTGGGACCGGCGGGACTGCTGGCCGCCTGCGCCGCGTCCGGGGCGCTGGGCGGGCTGCTCGTGGCGGCCGTGAGCGGCGCGGCCGTCCTCGGCCTGTGCGCCGCCCTCCTGGGGGCCTGGGTCCCCGTGGCCGTCGTCCAGCACCGGGCCCGCCGCCGGGCGGCCGCCCTGCGGGAGGTGTGGCCCGATGTCGTGGACCACCTCCGGTCGGCGATCCGTGCGGGCATGTCCCTGCCCGAGGCGCTGATCCAGCTGCAGTACCGCGGTCCGGAGCCGGTGCGCCCGGCCTTCGCCCGGTTCGCCGCGGACTACCGGGCCTCCGGCCAGCTGCAGGCGGCGCTGACCCTGCTCAAGGACCGGCTGGCCGATCCCGTCGCCGACAACATCATCGAGGCCCTGCGGGTGACCCGGGAGGTCGGCGGGACAGACCTCGGCCGGCTGCTCGGGACGCTGTCGGAGTTCCTGCGGGAGAACGCCCGCACCCGCGGGGAGCTGGAGGCGCGCCAGTCCTGGACGGTCAACGCCGCCCGCCTGGCCGTGGCCGCACCCTGGATCGTCCTCGCGCTGATGGCCACCCAGCCCGCCGCGATCCGGGCCTACGACACCCCGGCCGGTGCCCTCGTGCTGCTCGGCGGCCTGCTCGTGTCCGTGACCGCGTACCGGCTCATGCTGCGGATCGGGGCCCTGCCGGAGCCCGCCCGGGTGCTGCGGTGAGTGCCTCGCCCGCCCTCCTGGCCCTGCTCGGCCTGGTGCTCGCCGCCGGTCTGTGGTTGGTGCTCCCCGGCGCCCGGGCCACCGGCGGGCGGTCCTTCGCGGCGCGGATCGCACCCCAGCTGCGGTCGGTGGAGGTCCAGTCCGCCCTGCTCGCCCGTCCGGGGCACCGGCCCGGCCGGGCCGCCGTGGGGCCCGGGCCGCTCGCGCGGGCGCTCGCGCAGCGGGTGTTCCGGCACGCCGGGCCCTCGGCGGCCCTGGAACGACGGCTGGTCCGTGCGGGGGCCACCACCACGGTGGCGGACTTCCGCGCGGAGCAGCTCCTGTTTGCGACGGCGGGCCTGCTGACCGGGGTCCTGCTCGGCACGGCCGGTGCCGCCCGCTGGGGCACGGGTCCCGGCGGGGTGCTGCTGGCCGTGGTGGCGACGAGCGGCTGCGGGTACCTGCTGCGCGGACACCTGCTGAGCCGGCGGGTCCGGCGCCGCGAGGCCAGGATGCTGGCGGAGTTCCCGGCCGTGGCGGAGCTGATGGCGCTGTCCGTCGGCGCCGGGGAGAGCGCGGTCGGCTCGCTCGAGCGGGTGTGCCGGGTCGCCGAGGGGGAGCTCACCGCGGAGTTCCGCGGAGTGCTCGCGCAGACCCGGTCCGGCGCCGGCCTGGTGCACGCGCTCCAGGACTTCTCCGCGCGCACGCCGGTGGCACCGATCGGACGGTTCGTGGACGGCATCGTCGTGGCCATCGAGCGCGGTACGCCCCTGGCGGACGTGCTGCGTGCCCAGGCGCAGGACGTGCGGGACCACGACAAGCGCGAACTGATGGAGGCCGCCGGCCGCAAGGAGATCGCGATGATGGTCCCCCTCGTGTTCTTCGTGCTCCCGCTGACGGTCGTGTTCGCCGTGTACCCGGGCATCGCCGTGCTCGAACTCGGATTCTGACCTCGCAACCGGGCGGCCGGGACCGGCCGCCCACCCGGAAAGGACACCTCTCATGACACACCTCCACCGGCTCGCAGGCCTGCTCGCCGTCCTCGCCCCGTCCGCGCTGCGCGGCCGGTGGCGCACCGGGGACCCCGATCGCGGTGACGTCCCCGGCTGGGTGATGCTGACCCTCATGTCCGCGGTGCTCGTCGCCGGCCTGCTGCTGGTGGCGCAGCCGGCCCTGGAGGGGCTCTTCCAGGACGCGATGGCCCGCGTGAGCCAGAACTGAGCATGGGCGACAGCCGTGCCCGCCCGGGTCCCGGACCCCGGCCGCAGGACCGGGTCCGGGCCCGGGAGCAGGACCGAGCGGCGGACCGGGACGGGCCGCGCCCGGAGGACCGGGGGAGCGCGGTGGTCGAGTACGTGATGGTCGCCGGGCTCGTCGCGATGATCTTCGCGGCCACGCTGCAGCTCGCGCTGGCCCTGCACGTGCGCAACACGCTGGTCGACGCCGCCGCGGCCGGCGCCCGGTACGGCACGCTGGCGG
This sequence comes from Kocuria oxytropis, assembly GCF_040981195.1. Classification (NCBI taxonomy): domain Bacteria; kingdom Bacillati; phylum Actinomycetota; class Actinomycetes; order Micrococcales; family Micrococcaceae; genus Kocuria; species Kocuria oxytropis. Next base: position 170,150 of record NZ_JAVFXA010000002.1, read on the forward strand.
ACCGCTCGGCCGAGGACGGGGTGGAGCGGACCCGCCGGATCGTCTCCGGCGCCCTGGGGCCGCGGTACGCCCAGGACGTCGTCGCGGCCCCCGTGACCGTGGGCGAGCTGCGGACCCTCGAGATCACGGTGGTCTCGCCGCTGCCCGTGGTGGCGCTCTTCGGGCCGCCCGACTCCTTGGAGGTGCGCGGTCATGCCGTCCTCGGCGACTGACGATCGGCAGACCGCCGGGACGCCGGGGACTGCCGGGGACGACCCGGGCGCTCCCGTGCCCGGTGTGGCCGGGCCACCGCGGGACGGGGACGAGGGGAGCGCGGTGGTGGAGTTCGTGGCCCTCGGCACGCTGCTGCTCGTGCCCGTGATCTACTTCGTCCTCGCGGTGGCCCAGGTCCAGGCCGGGGCCTTCGCGGTCGTGGCCGCGGCGCAGCAGGCCTCCCAGGTGCTCGCGCGCGCGGAACCGGGAGGGCTCTCCGGGGCAGGGCTGACCGCGGCGGCGCAGCTGGCGGCCACGGACCAGGGGTTTGCTCCCGACCGGCTGGCCGTGCGCCTCGAGTGCTCCGACGGCGCCTGCGCGGAGCCGGGGGCGGTGGCCACCGTGCACACGAGCCTGGAGGTCCCGCTGCCGCTCGTGCCCGGGTTCACGGACCTGGACGTCGCCGTGCTGACGTCCTCGGCGACGGTCGTGATCGGGCGGTACGGGTGAGCGGGCCCCGGGCGCGGCCGGTCCCCGGCGCGGTCGACGGCCGGGACGACGGCCGGCGCGACGGCCGGCGCGACGACCGGGACGACGGTCAGGTCACGATCCTGGTCATCGGCTTCGCGGTCGTGCTGCTCCTGCTCACGGTCGTCGTCATGGGCGTCACCGCGGTCTACGTGGGGGAGCGCAAGCTGCAGGTGCTCGCGGACAACGCCGCGCTCGCCGCGGCCGACACCTTCGTGGCGCTGAGCCCGGGGGCGGGCGGCGCCCCGCCCGCGACGGTCCTCGACGACGACGCCGTGGCGGGGGCCGCCGCCGCCTACCTCGACACCGTCCGGGCCTGGACCGGCACTCCCGGCCTCGCCGTGGCCACCCCCACCGGCAGCCCCGACGGGCGGACCGCGCAGGTGAGCCTCTCCGCGGTCGTGCACCCGCCCGTGGTGAACCTCGTGGTGCCCGACGGCATCCCGATCACGGCCACGAGCGAGGCCCGCGCCCAGCTCCGGCGCTGAACGCCGCCGCCGTGCCCGGGCGGGACGCGTGCTTCTCACCCCGCGAGAACGACCCTGGTGCTCACCGCCGGGACCTTCCTACGCTGGCGAGCACCCGGGGGTCGTCCCGGGCCGCCCGGCGGACGACCCGCCGGCCCCGTCGTCGAAGGAGAAGGCCATGGACGCTCCCGTCCGCTCCGTCATCAGCCCAGGACGCTACGTCCAGGGACCGGGCGCCGTCGCACGCCTGGGGGAGTACCTCGCGCCCATCGGCCGGACCCCCCTCGTCGTGGCCGACGACGTCGTCTGGGGGTTCGTGGGCCACGACGTGGAGGCGTCCCTCACCCGGGCCGGCATGACCACCACGCGCGAGACGTTCCACGGCATCCCCTCGGCCGGGGAGATCGACCGGCTCACCGCGGTCATCCGCGACGTGGGGGCCGACGTGGCCGTGGCCGTGGGCGGCGGCAGCACCATCGACGCGGTCAAGGCCTCGGGGTTCCAGGCCGGGATCCGGTGGGTCAGCGTCCCCACCGTCGCCTCGACCGACGCACCGACCTCGGCCCTGGCGGTCGTCTACACCGACGAGGGGGTCTTCGAGGAGTACCGCTTCTTCCCCCGCAACCCCGACCTCGTCCTGGTGGACTCGCAGCTCGTGGCCGACGCGCCGGCGGCGTTCCTGGCCGCGGGTGTCGGCGACGCCCTCGCCACCTGGCTCGAGGCCCGGGCCACCGCCGCCTCGGGGTCGGCGACCATGGCCGGGGGGACGGCCACCCTCACGGGCACCGCGCTGGCCCGGCTGAGCTGGGACGTGCTGTGGGAGAACGCCCTGGTCGCGATGGACGCCGCCCGGGACCACGTCGTGACCCCGGCGCTGGAGAAGGTCATCGAGGCCAACACGCTGCTGTCCGGGCTCGGTTTCGAGTCGGGCGGTCTGGCGGCCGCCCACGCCGTCCACAACGGGCTGACCGCGGCGCCGCAGACCCACGGACTGGCCCACGGGCAGAAGGTCAACATCGGCTCGATCACCCAGCTCGTGCTGGAGGGCGCCCCGAGCTCGGAGATCGTGGACTTCATCGAGTTCACCACCCGGGTCGGGCTGCCGACCACGCTCACGGAGATCGGGCTGCGGGCGGAGGACACCGAGGAGATCCGGGCCGTGGCCCGGGCGGCCACGGTGGAGAGCGAGACCATCCACAGCATGCCCTTCACCGTGCGGGCGGAGGACGTCGCCGGGGCGCTGACCTCGATCGAGCGGCTGGGCCGGCGGGTGCGCGCCCGTGCCGGGCTGCCCGAGCCGGAGCCCTACCGGCCGGCCCACTAGCCGCGACGCCCGCACCGGGGACGGACGCGTCCGCCCGGGGCGGCCCGGCGGCGGCCGGGCTCAGGCACCGCGGGGCAGGACCGCCCCGCGGTCGAACTCCTCCGTGGTCGCCACGGCGCCGGAGTCGTCGACCAGGGTCACAGCTCCCGCGGTCCCGTGCTCGCCCGCCGGGATGTCGGCGCCCACGTCGGCCACGACGTTCTCGAGGACCGCCCCGGCGCGGACCCGGACGCGGTCCAGCAGGACGCACCCGCGCACCGTGGCGCCCTCCTCCACGAGGACGCCGGGCCCCAGCACGGAGCGCTCCACCGCGCCGCGCACGGTGGCGCCGGCGGCGACCATGGACCCGCGCAGCTCGGCGCTGCCGGCGATCCGGGCGGGCACCCGCTGCGGCTGGGCCGAGAGGATCGGCCAGGCGGGGTCGTCCAGGCTCACGCCGTCGCCGTCGAGCAGCTGCAGGTGGGCGGTCCAGTAGGACTGCAGCGTGCCCAGGTCCATCCAGTAGCCCTCCAGCCGGTGCTCCACCACCGTGCGGTGCGCCACGAACCACGGGACCAGGTCGTTGCCGTAGTCCTCGAGCCCGCCCTCCTGCTCGTGCAGCAGGTCCAGGGCCTCGAGCAGGCGGTCCGCGTCGTAGAGGAACATCTCTCCGGCGACCAGCCGTCCCCGGGGCTCTTCGGGCTTGTAGTCGAAGCCGGTGACGCGCCCGGCGTCGTCGGTCTGCACCACGCCGTAGCGGGAGGGGTCCTCGTCGACGAGCGTGGTGACCACCGTCAGATCGGCCTCCTGGGCGAGGTGGGTGTCGATCACGTCGAGGAAGTTGAGGGTGTACAGGTGGTCGGCGCTGAGCACGAGGACCAGGTCCGGGGCGAAGTCGCGGATCAGGTCCTTCTGCCGGTAGAGGGAGTCCGCGTTGCCCTCGGCGAAGCCCTCGCCCTCGCTCCCCTCGTACGGGGGCAGCACCTGCAGCCCGCCGTGGGTCCGGTCGAGGTCCCAGGGGCGCCCGTTGGCCAGATGCGCGTTGAGGCTGTGGGGGAGGAACTGCTCGACGACCCAGACGTCGGAGATGTGCGAGTGCACGAGGTTGGACAGGGCGACGTCGATCAGCCGGTAGGTCCCCGCGACGGGCAGGGCGGGCTTGACCTTCTTCTCGGTCAGGGCGCCGAGGCGGGAACCCTTCCCGCCGGCGAGGATCAGGGCCAGCGTGCGGGGGATGCGCATCGTGCTTCCTCTCTCTCGGTCCCATCCTGCCAGAGCAGACCCGGGCGGGACCCGGCTGATTTGCCCCCATGGGATAATCTTGGCTTTCATGGCCTCCCTTGACTTCCCGGCAGAGATCGCCGCCCTCCGTTCCACGTTCGCGTCCATCGAGGCCGTGAGCGACGTCGACGCCATCAAGCGGGACATCGCCGAGCTCTCGCAGCAGGCGACCGCCCCCGACCTCTGGGACGACCCCGCCGCGGCGCAGAAGATCACCTCCAAGCTCTCCCACAAGCAGTCCGACCTCGAGCGCCTCGAGAAGCTGGGCGGGCGGATCGACGACATCGAGGTCATGGTCCAGCTGGCCGCGGAGGAGGACGACGCCGAGACCCTCGAGCTGGCCGTGGAGGAGCTCGCCGCGGTCAAGAAGGCCCTGTCCCAGCTCGAGGTGCAGACCCTGCTCTCCGGGGAGTACGACGAGCGCGAGGCCGTGGTGACCATCCGCTCCGGCGCCGGAGGCGTGGACGCCGCGGACTTCGCCGAGATGCTCCTGCGCATGTACCTGCGCTGGGCCGAGCGCCACGGCTACCCGACGACCGTCCTGGACACCTCCTACGCGGAGGAGGCGGGCCTGAAGTCCGCGACCTTCGAGGTCAAGGCGCCCTACGCCTTCGGCACCCTGTCCGTGGAGGCCGGCACCCACCGGCTGGTGCGCATCTCCCCGTTCGACAACCAGGGCCGGCGCCAGACCTCGTTCGCGGCCGTGGAGGTCATCCCGCTCATCGAGCAGGACGACTCGATCGAGATCCCCGAGTCCGAGATCAAGGTGGACGTCTTCCGCTCCTCGGGCCCCGGCGGGCAGTCCGTGAACACCACGGACTCCGCGGTGCGGATGACCCACATCCCCACCGGCATCGTCGTGTCCATGCAGAACGAGAAGTCGCAGATCCAGAACCGCGCCGCCGCGCTGCGCGTGCTCCAGTCCCGGCTGCTGCTGCAGCGCCAGGAGGAGGAGAGCGCCAAGAAGAAGGAGCTGGCCGGGGACGTGAAGGCGTCCTGGGGGGACCAGATGCGCTCCTACGTCCTGAACCCGTACCAGATGGTCAAGGACCTGCGGACCAACCACGAGGAGGGCAACCCCTCCGCGATCTTCGACGGCGCGATCGACGGCTTCGTCGACGCCGGGATCCGGTGGCGCGCCGACCAGCGCCACGCCCCGGCCGACGCCTGAGTCCCCGCGGGATCCCTGACCGGGCCCCGGCCGGTCCCGGCGACCGGCCGGGGCCCGGTGCTCAGCGGCGCAGCAGGCGCGCGACCCTCCCGCCCGGCAGGGCACGGGCCTGCGGCCCGTCGGGAGCGGTGCCGGGTGAGGGCACCACCGGGTACAGCTCCTCCGCCTCCCGCAGCTTCGTGCGGTGCAGGCGCGCGGCCGTGGCGGGGAAGGCCGCCGACCGGGCCGGGGACGCGGCCTCCGTGCTGCCCGTGGGCGTGAGGGACCAGCCGGTGCCGGCCTCGAGCAGGGACTGGTGCTTGACACGGTAGTAGTCCGGGCTGACCTCCAGCGCGGTGCCCGCCGCGCCGCACGCGGCCGCGAGCAGGTGGAAGTGGAACCGGGAGGTGAGCCACGTCTGCCCGGCACGGGCGGGGAAGCCCTCCTCCCACACCCGGGTGAAGGGCACGAAGTTCTCCTCGGGAACGAGGTCGGCGAGCCGGTCGAAGGCCGTGCGGTCCGCGCCCGGGATCGCCTCCAGGTAGCGCACGGTCCGCCCGGCCAGCTCGGGGCCCGTCAGCGCGGCCCGCACGGCGGCGACGGCGTCCTCGAGGACCCCGGGCCCGGACATGTCGCTCTGCAGGCACACCCACACGTCGCCGTCGGCCGCCGCATCGGACGGGGCGCCCGTGAAGCCCGCCAGGTCCGGCAGGCCGAGGAAGGCGTCGTCGGGGGCGCGGTCGGCCCGGGAGACCTGGGCGCTGGGCGCGTCCCGGACCGTGGCGTGGTCGAAGGCCGCCAGCGCGGTGCGCAGGCCCTCGGCGTCGGTGGCGGGGGTCAGGCCGAGTCCGGTGGCGACGAGGCGCGCGCCGGAGACCTCGCGCAGCCGCAGGGCCGCGCGCAGCAGGCGCGCGTGGTGCGGCCAGATGGAGTTGAGGTACCCGCCGCCGATGAAGTGGACGGACCCGGCCCGGCGGGCGCCGAGCAGTCCGAGGTCGTAGCGGGGCGAGCCCAGATGCGTCACCACGCGGTCCACGTGGGCGTCGGCCGCGTCCGGGTCCATGCCCGCCGTCTCGACGGCGAGCCGCCACAGGGTGTCGGTGGTCCGCAGCCCGGGGTGCAGGCCCCCGAAGAGGTGGGAGGCCAGGCCGGGGTTCGGGCAGTCGAGCCAGACCTCGGCACCGGGGCGGGCCCGGGCCAGGAAGCGCAGCCACGAGGCCGCGATGAACTCGTCGCCGAAGTTCGGGTGACCGCTCGTGCCGACGAGGTACAGGACGTCCGCCGCGGGCGGGCGCTCGGTGGGAGTGGGCTCCAGCATCCGCCCAGCTTAGCGCGTGCGGCCCGGTGACCTGCGGCGACGCCCGGTCGCGGGGGCGCGCCGGTGGTCCGCGGGGACGGAGGGCGCCCGGCGGTCCGCCGCGGGCGCCGTGGCGTAGGATGGAGGACCTGCCGCGCACCCCGGTGCGCGGCAGGTCACCGTCCGCACCGACCCCAGGGAGGAGGCCCCGTGGCCAAGAAGGACACCGGTCGCCAGGTCGTGGCCAACAACAAGAAGGCCCGGCACGACTACCACATCCTCGACACGTACGAGGCCGGCCTCGCGCTCATGGGCACCGAGGTGAAGTCCCTGCGCATGGGGCGCGCCTCGCTCGTGGACGGGTTCTGCCAGTTCACCGACGGGGAGCTCTGGCTCGAGGGCGTCCACATCCCCGAGTACCTGCAGGGCTCGTGGACCAACCACTCCGCCCGCCGCCGCCGGAAGCTGCTGCTGCACCGCAGCGAGATGGACAAGATCCAGCAGAAGACGAGGGAGTCCGGCTTCACGGTCGTGCCCCTGTCCCTGTACTTCCTGGACGGGAAGCGGGTCAAGGTGGAGATCGCCGTGGCCAAGGGCAAGCGCGAGTACGACAAGCGCCAGGCCCTGCGGGAGCAGCAGGACAACCGTGAGGCGCAGCGGGCCATGCGCTACAAGAACCTGGGCTGAGCGACCCGCCCCGGTGCTTGCGGCCGGTCGTGCCGGGCGGATATGATGGGGAGTCCTGCTCCGGCGGGACGCTTGAAAAACGAATACGGGGATGATCGGTTTCGACGATGTGAGTTGAGACAGGGGAAGCGGGTCGAGGACGCAGAGTTATCTCGTAAACGCTCTCTGTAAAACAATAGTTGCCAATTCCAAGAGCAACGCCACGCAGTCCACTTTCGCGCTCGCCGCGTAAGTAGACTCACCAGTGGCTGTCAGCCCGGGTTCGCCTTCGACCCGGGGCCTGGCATCAGCTAGAAGGCCACTGCTCCGGACGGGTGTCGTGGACGTCCGGGGAACATCAAGTCGCGACTGAGTCCGTCGGCCACGTGTCTGCACGAGGGCCGGGACTGAGAAGACGCCAAGCAGACTGCACCCGGAGAAGCCCTGACAATGCTGCATCGGACGGGGGTTCAATTCCCCCCATCTCCACAAGATCCCTGACCGGGGAGCGCCGCGAGGCGCTCCCCGGTTTTTTCGTGCCCGGACCGCCGGGGCACCGGTCCGGTGTCCTGACCGCCGGGGCGCGGGCACGTTGCCGCCGCGGCGGGGCCCGGAGGGGACCTCCCGGTGCCCCGTGTGACAAGCTGGTGCCGTACCGCAGACGACCGAAAGGGCAGCGCCATGAGCCAGAACGACAACACGCCAGACCGGAGCGGCACGGGTGCCGGCGGGTCGTCGAGCTCCGGGCGCCCGGACGTGCCCGAGTACGGTCAGCGGGTGGAGGGAGCGCCCCCGGGTCCCTCCTACGAGCCCCCGCGCTACGGCCAGGGGGCCGCCGGCGAGCAGTACGCCGCGCCGCAGTACGGCCAGGGCCAGCAGGACTCCTCCGGTCAGGACCAGTACCGGCAAGGTCAGTACGGCCAGGATCAGTACGGCCAGGATCAGTACGGGCAGAGTCAGTACGGGCAGGGCCAGCAGGACCCGTACGGCGGCAGCCAGTACGGCCAGGGCCAGTACGGACAAGGCCAATACGGCCAGGGCCAGTACGGCCAGGGCCGGCAGGGCTACCAGGACCCCTACGGCCAGGGCCAGTACGGCCAGGGCCAGTACCCCCCGGGCCAGTACGGCTACCCGGGACAGCAGGGGCAGTACGACATGGGCCAGTACGGTGCGGCATCGAAGCCCGCGGGCACGGGCCTGGGCATCGCCGCCCTGGTGCTGGGCATCGTCGCGCTGCTGACGTGCTGGTTCGTGCTGGGCATCGTGCCGGGCCTCGTGGGCCTGGTGCTGGGCATCGTGGCGCTGCGCAAGCTGGGCAGGACGCCCGGCGCCTCCAAGGCCGTGCCGGTCATCGGCATCGTGCTCAGCGTCCTCGGCATCGTGGCGAGCATCTTCTTCATGGTGGTCTACGGGGCGGTCATCGACTCGATCCTCAACGGCGAGTGCGCCCAGTACCTCCAGGCCAACGACGAGGCGGGCTTCCAGCGCTGCATCGAGCAGGAGTGGGGCGTCAGCACCACGACCCAGTGATCCTCCGGTGATTCTCCCCTGCCCGGGCGGGCACGGCGAGGGCCCGCACCGGTCGGTGCGGGCCCTCGCCGTCGTCCCCGTGCCTCCGCCGCGCGTGCCCTCGGCGCGGGGCAACGCGGAGGGGAGGCGTCAGGACACGGTGGCCAGCATCCCGAGCACCTCGTCGTGGAGCAGCCCGTTGGTGGCCAGCGCGTTGCCGCCGAAGGGCCCGGGCTCGCCCTCGAGGGAGGTGAACCGGCCTCCGGCCTCCTCCACCAGGGGCACGAGCGCGGCCATGTCGTGCAGGTTCAGCTCGGGCTCGCAGGCGATGTCCACGGCACCCTCGGCCAGGAGGCAGTAGGACCAGAAGTCGCCGTAGGCGCGGGTCCGCCACACCTCGTCGGTGAGCTCCAGGAAGCGGTCGCGCACGCCGCGGTCCCGCCACCCGGTGAGCGAGGAGTAGGACAGCGAGGCGTCGGACAGCCGCCCGACCTGGGAGACGTGGATGCGCTGGGCGTTGGCGAGGGACTTGCCGGTGAACGCGCCGGTGCCGGACGCGGCCCACCAGCGGCGGCCCAGCGCCGGCGCGGAGACCACGCCGACCACCGGGCGGCCCTCGTCGACCAGGCCGATCAGGGTGGCCCACACGGGCACGCCGCGCACGAAGTTCTTGGTGCCGTCGATGGGGTCCACGACCCACTGCCGGGCGCCGCTGCCGGTCGCCCCGTACTCCTCGCCGATCACGGCGTCCCGGTTGCGCGTGCGCCCCAGCTGCGCGCGGATGAGCTGCTCGGCCTCCCGGTCGGCGTCCGTGACGGGGGTGAGGTCGGGCTTCGTCTCCACCGCGAGGTCCTGGGCCTTGAACCGGCGCATGGTCAGGCGGTCCACGGCGTCGGCCAGGATGTGGGCGAGGCGGAGGTCGTCGGTGTAGTTGCTGGGGCTGCGCATTGGACCAACCTACCCCGAACCGGTCCCGAGCCTGGTCGGACGGGGGTGGGGTCCGGCGTCCCGGCGGGTCACTGGACGCCGAGCTCCTTGTCCTCGCGGGACTCCCCGGGACGCTCCCCGGCGCCGAGCAGGCGGCGCAGGGAGTGCAGCCGGGACTCGCCGGCGTCCCCGGCGCGGCCCTGCGCGACCCAGGCGTCCAGGGCGCAGCCGGGGGAGGTGTCCGTGTGCCGGCACCCCTTGGGGCACTCGGCGATGGCCTCGGCCAGCTCGTCGAAGGACTCCACGATCCGGTCGTGGTCCACGTGCGCCAGCCCGAACGAGCGGATGCCGGGGGTGTCGATGATCCAGGATCCGGGGGAGGCGTCCTCGACCTTGAGGGCCAGGGCCGACGACGACGTGTGCCGGCCCCGCCCGGTCACCGCGTTCACGCCGCCGGTGGCCCGGTCGGCACCCGTGAGCGCGTTGACGAGGGTGGACTTGCCCACCCCGGAGTGCCCGAGCAGCACCGAAACCCGTCCGTCGAGGCGCTCGCGCAGGGCCTCGACCAGCGCGGGGTCGAGGGGCAGCGTGGTCCCGTCGGCCCCGGCCGGGACGTCCCGGGCGGGCCCCGAGACGAGCACGGGCAGCTCGAGGGCGGTGTAGTGGGAGATCAGCTCGGCGGGATCCCGCAGATCGGTCTTCGTGATGCACAGCAGCGGCTCGATGCCGGCGTCGTAGGCCGCCACGAGGGAGCGGTCGATGAACCCGGTGCGGGGCTCGGGGTTGGCGGCGGCCACGACGACCACGAGCTGGTCCGCGTTGGCGACGACGACCCGCTCCACCGGGTCCGTGTCGTCCGCGCTGCGCCGCAGGACGGTGGTGCGCTCCTCGATGCGCACCAGCCGGGCCAGGGTGTCCGGGGCGCCGCTGACGTCCCCGACGAGACCCACGAGGTCGCCGGCGACCACGGGCCGGCGGCGCAGCTCCTTGGCGCGCACCGCCACGACCAGCCGCTCCCGGTCCGTGTCCTCCTCGAGGATCGCCGTGTACCGGCCGCGGTCCACGGTGACGATCCGTCCGGTGACCGCGTCCTCGTGCGCGGGGCGCTCCTTGGTGCGCGGGCGGGAGCCGGACTTGCTGGGGCGCACGCGCACGTCCGACTCGTCCCAGTCCCGCCGGACCGAGTCCCTACGCGCCACGGCTCGAGCCCGCGAGCTGCGCCCACAGCTGGGGGAACTCCGGCAGGGTCTTGTCGGTGGTCGCGATGTTCTCGACCCGCACGTCCGGGACCACGAGCCCGATCACCGCGCCGGCGGTGGCCATGCGGTGGTCCTCGTAGCTGTGGAACGTCCCGCCGTGCAGGGGCGCCGGCCGGATCACCAGCCCGTCGGCGGTCTCCTCGGCGTCGCCCCCGAGCCGGTTGATCTCGGCGACGAGGGCCGCGAGCCGGTCGGTCTCGTGACCGCGCAGGTGGGCGATCCCGCGCAGCCGCGACGGGGTGCCGGCGAGCGCGCACACGGCCGCGACGGTCGGCGCGAGCTCGCCGGCCGCCCCGAGGTCGAGGTCGACCCCGCGGAGCGAGCCGGGGCCCGTGACGGTGAACGTCCCGTCGGCCAGCTCCACCGTCGCGCCGAAGGCCGGGAGGATGTGCTTCCAGTGGTCGCCGCCCTGGGTGGTGCGCGCGGGCCAGCGGGGCACCGAGACCCGTCCTCCGGTCACCACGGCGGCGGCCAGGAAGGGACCGGCGTTGGAGAGGTCCTGCTCGATGCGCACGTCGAAGGCGCGCACGGGCCCCGGGGCCACCCGCCACTCCTCCGGCACGGAGTCGTCCACGGTCACGCCCACGCCGCGCAGCACTTCGACGGTCATCTCGACGTGCGGCATGGACGGCACCCCGCGGCCGTCGGCGCCGCGGTGGCGCAGCACGAGCCCGTCGTGGAACCGGGCCCCCGCGAGCAGCAGCGCGGAGACGAACTGGCTGGAGCCGGTGGCGTCGATCTCCAGCTCGCCGCCCCGGACGCCGCCGGTGCCGTGCACGGTGAAGGGCAGCCGGCCCCGGCCCTCGTCCTCCACCTGCAGGCCCAGGCCGCGCAGGGCGTCGATCACCGGGCCCATGGGCCGCACCCGGGCGCCGGGGTCGCCGTCGAAGGTGACGGGGCGCCGGGCGAGGCCGGCGAGGGGCGGCACGAAGCGCATCACGGTCCCGGCCAGGCCGCAGTCGACCACGACCGGCTCCGCGGCGTCCCACGCGGCGGGCTCGACGACCAGGTCGGGCCCGAAGTCCCCGTCCCCCGGCACCTCCTCGACGCGCGCCCCCAGGGCGCGCAGGGCGCCGACCATGAGGCGGGAGTCCCGCGAGTGCAGCGGGGCGCGGAGCCGGCACGGACCGTCCGCGAGCGCGGCGAGCAACAGGTACCGGTTGGTCAGGGACTTCGAGCCCGGGACCGTGAGCTCGGCGGCGACGGGACGGGCGCCGACGTACGGGGCCGGCCACAGCTCGTGCTGCGGGGCCTGCTCCGCGTCGTCGGGACGGGCGGGCGGGGCGGGGGACTCCGACGGCATCACGACAGCAGGACCGTGGCCTAGCCCTGCTTGACGGCGTGCTGAAGGGCCTTCTCGGCCTTGGCGACCTGCTTCTGGGTGTCCTTGCCCAGCTTGGACGCGTTCTTGCGCACGTCCCCGGCGAGGTGCTCGGCGCGCCACAGCAGGGACGGGTTGCCCTCGGTGTCCACGGCGGCGAGCATGACGGCGCCGACCAGGGAGGAGTTCTTGAAGGCGGTGGAGCGGCGGGCGGCCTTCTGCTCCGGGGTGCTCGCCTCGGCGGCGCGGTAGTCGGCGTAGGCGTTGAGCGCGGTGGTGGTGACGAGCACGCCGGCCGAGAGGCGGGGCAGCTTGCCCAGCCCGAAGAGCACGGCGGCGCCGACCTGGGCCGCGGCCAGGCCCTGGGCCACCACGGCGTGGTTCTGCAGCGCGGGTCCGGCCTGGGGGAAGGCCTTCGTGGCGGCGGAGATCGCCGGGGCGAGGTGCTGGGCGGCCTGGGACGAGTTGCGGAAGCTCTCCACCCCGTTGGCGACGTAACCGGTGGCCAGCAGCGGGCGGGCGATGCGACGGACGATGCTCATGGGTTCCTCCTCGGCGGCGGACGGTACCGCGGGGCTGTCTCGGACGGGTCGGGTGCGGCGGACGGCGCCGCTCGTCCCATCCTAGCCACGGGGACCGCACCGGGGGTGGTCGTTCGGGCGGCGGGCCGGGAATAGGCGCCACCGTGTCCCCCGTTGTGCAGGACAGCGACCGGCGGCCCGCAGCGGCGGGACGACGGCGTAGCACAGCGCACAGCACCACAGCCCACAGCAGCACAGCCCACAGCAGCACAGCCCAGCGAACGGACCCGCACGGCCGGGGGAGAGGAGCAGTCATCACCGCCCCCGCGAGCGTTCTCGAGCAGGTCCCCGCGCACGTCCCCGTAGACTGGTCCGTGATGAACGAGCAGAACCAGCCGGGGGCCGCCCCCCAGCGCACCGAGCCTCCCGTCGACGTCGAGACCGAGAGCCCCGAGGCCCGGAAGGCGCGCTTCGAGCAGGACGCCATGGAGTACGTGGACCAGCTCTACGCCGCCGCCCTGCGCATGGCGCGCAACCCGGCCGACGCGGAGGACCTGGTGCAGGAGGCCTACACGAAGGCCTTCTCGGCGTTCCACCAGTACAAGCCGGGCACGAACCTCAAGGCGTGGCTGTACCGCATCCTCACCAACACGTACATCAACCTCTACCGGAAGCGGCAGCGCGAGCCGCTGCAGGCGAACACGGACACCGTCGAGGACTGGCAGCTGCACCGCGCCGAGTCCCACACGTCCTCGGGGCTGCGCTCCGCGGAGGTCGAGGCCCTGGACCACTTGCCGGACAGCGACGTCAAGAGGGCCCTGCAGGAGCTGCCGGAGGAGTTCCGCCTCGCCGTGTACTTCTCCGACGTGGAGGGCTTCGCCTACAAGGAGATCTCCGAGATCATGGACACGCCGATCGGGACGGTGATGTCCCGCCTGCACCGCGGGCGGAAGCTGCTGCGCGAGAAGCTCGCCGACTACGCGGCCGAGCGCGGTTTCGACACGTCCAGGGTGACCGGCGACAAGAAGAAGGAAAAGGACCAGTAGACATGGCCGACTGCGAGAGCCACGGAGGCTGCACCGACGAGAGGATCCGCCTGATCTACGAGTACCTGGACGGGGTGCTCCCGGCGGACGACCTCGACGAGATCCACGGCCATCTCCTCGAGTGCCGGGAGTGCGCCCGGGAGTACGACCTCGAGTGCGTGATCCGCTCCGTGGTCCGGCGCTCCTGCGCGGAGACCGCTCCCGCCGACCTGCGGGTCTCGATCCTCGCCCGGCTGCACGGGCAGCGCCAGGACCCGCCGGCCGCCTGAGCACGGCCTCCCGGAGCGGTGGCTCCGCCCCGGGCCGGGCACACGGAAGGGCCCCGGACCGCTGAGCGGTCCGGGGCCCTTCCGTCACGGCGGTCGCCGGGGTCCGGGAAGGACCTCAGGCGTTGGGGCGCTTGCCGTGGTTGGCGCCGCCCTTGCGGCGGTCCTTGCGCTTGCGTCCGCGCTTGCTCATGCGAGCCTCCTGTCTGTCCGCGGTCGCCCGCGGCGGATCGTGGGTGTCGGCGTCCGCTCCCGCACGCACCGGTGGGCTCCGGCGGCGGGACGGGGCACTGCCCGCCATTGTGTCACACGCCGGGCGGGCGGGTCTCACTGGGGTTCGGGCAGGTCCAGCCAGTCGTACCAGCCCCGGTGCAGCACCAGCCAGGCCATCAGCCCGTAGCCGGCCTGGCCGGGGTGGCCGTGGTTCGCCGCGAGGTCCTTGCGCCACTGCTCGTGGTGCTGCAGCGGGTTGAACGTGTCCACGTAGACGTGGTTGCGGCGGGTGGTGACGTCCGCGTAGGCGGCCGAGAGGTCCGCGATCCGGCGGTTGCGCTCGGCGTCCAGCGTGGGCGGGGGACCGACGACGAGCACCCGCACGTTGTGCTGGGACGCGGTGTCGATGATGTTGGCCATGTTGAGCCGGGACCGCGCGCTGGTGATGGACAGGTCGATGTCCAGGGTGGAGGGCGCGATGACCAGCCGGTTGTCGTGGCCCCCGGAGAACCGGCGGGCCGCCTCCTCGAACCAGCGCTCGTTCAGCGACTCGCTGCCCTCGCCGGGCGCCGCCAGGTTGTACGCGGACACCGGGACCACGTGGTGCGGGGTCCGGGCCATGACCCGCCCGAACCAGCCGAGGCCCCGGGGGTCGCCCTCGCCGGCCAGCAGCTCGTCACCGACTGCGACAATTCTGATCCTTCGTTGCTCCACGTCGTTCTTTCTGCTCGGGGGTGCGTGATGTCGGGGGGAACGAGCGGCGCCGGCCCGTGGGCACGGACCGGCGCCGGACTCGCTGGGGACGTGCGGGAGGGCAGGGGCACGGGCCCCCGCCCTCCCGGGACGGACTCAGTCGCGCTCGAAGGCCGTCTGCACCAGGGTCTCGAGCTCGGCCGCGTGGCGCTTGGCCGAGCCGTTGGCCGGGGACGCGGACGCGGGCCGGGACGCCAGGCGCACCCGCCGGTCGAGCTGCGGCACCAGATTGACCGCCATGAAGGGCCAGGCGCCCTGGTTGGCGGGTTCGTCCTGGGCCCAGGTGAGCCGGGCCTCCGGGTACTTGCCCAGCTCCTCCCGCAGCTCCGCGAGCGGCAGCGGGTAGAGCTGCTCCACCCGCACGATCGCCGTCGTGCGGTCCTTGCGCTCCTCGCGCGCCGCGGCGAGGTCGTAGTAGAGCCGGCCGGAGACCAGCACCACGTCCGTGACCTCGGAGGCCTCGAGCCCGGCCTGGTCCCCGATCACCGGGCGGAACGCCCCGGAGGTGAACTCCTCGATGGGGGACGCCGCCGCCTTGAGGCGCAGCAGCTGCTTCGGCGTGGCCACCACCAGCGGCTTGCGCGGGCGGCTGTAGGCCTGCCGGCGCAGCAGGTGGAAGTGGTTCGCCGGCGTCGACGGGTTGGCCACCACCATGTTCTTCTCGGCGCACAGCGTCAGGAACCGCTCGATGCGGGCCGAGGAGTGGTCCGGGCCCTGGCCCTCGAAGCCGTGCGGCAGGAGCATGACCAGCGAGGACCGCTGGCCCCACTTCTGCTCGGCGGAGGAGACGAACTCGTCCAGGATGATCTGGGCGCCGTTGACGAAGTCCCCGAACTGCGCCTCCCAGACGGTCAGCGCGTCGGGCCGCTCCACGGAGTAGCCGTACTCGAAGCCCAGCACCCCGTACTCGGAGAGCAGCGAGTTGTAGATCGCCAGCTGGGCCTGGTCGCCGGAGAGGTGGTTGAGCGGGGTCCACTCCGTGCCCGTGCCGGCGTCGTAGAACACCGCGTGGCGCTGGGTGAAGGTCCCGCGCCGGACGTCCTGGCCGGACATCCGCACCGGGATGCCCTCCATCATCAGGGAGCCGAAGGCCATGAGCTCGCCCATGCCCCAGTCGACCCCGCCCTCGCGGGTCATCGCCTCGCGGCGCTCGAGCAGCTTGCGCAGCTTCTTGTGCACCGTGAAGTCCTCGGGGACCTCCGTGTGCACGGCGCCGATCCGCTGGGCGGCCTCGGTGGAGATCGCCGTGGTGCGCGGGATGGAGACCCCGGAGTCCGCCTGCTGGGCGGAGGGCCGCTCGATGTTCGAGATGGCCGCGGAGTCCCCGGTGACCAGGGGGATGGAGGAGGTCTGCGCCTCGTGGGTCTCGGCGAAGACCCGCTCCAGCCGCTCCTGGTAGTCCTTCAGCGCCCGGTCGGCCTCCTCCTGGGTGATGTCCCCGCGCCCCACGAGGTTCTCGGTGTAGATCTTGCGGGTGGAGCGCTTCTCCTCGATGAGGTTGTACATCAGCGGCTGGGTCATCGAGGGGTCGTCGCCCTCGTTGTGGCCGCGGCGCCGGTAGCACACGAGGTCGATGATGACGTCCTTGTGGAACGTCTGCCGGTACGCGAACGCCATCTGGCCCACGTGCGTGACGGCCTCGGGGTCGTCCGCGTTGACGTGGAAGATCGGGGCCTGGAGGCCCTTGGCGATGTCCGTGGCGTAGGTGGTGGAGCGGGCGGCGGCCGGGGCCGTGGTGAAGCCCACCTGGTTGTTCACGACCACGTGGATGGTCCCGCCGACCGTGTAGCCGGGCAGCAGCGCCATCTGCAGGACCTCCGCGACGACGCCCTGACCGGCGAAGGCGGCGTCGCCGTGCACCTGGATCGGCAGCACGGGGTACGTGCCGTCGCCCTCGGGCCCGGCGCCCAGGACGTCGGTCTTGGCGCGGGCGATGCCCTCGATGACCGGGTCGGCCGCCTCGAGGTGCGAGGGGTTGGCCGCCAGGTAGACCTGGGTCTCGTTGCCGTTGTCGGAGGTGAAGGAGCCCTCCGTGCCCAGGTGGTACTTCACGTCGCCGGAGCCCTCGGTGGTGCGCGGGTCCTGGCTGCCCTCGAACTCGCGGAAGACCTGGGCGTAGGACTTGCCCGCGATGTTGGTGAGCACGTTGAGCCGGCCTCGGTGGGCCATGGCGATGCCCACGCCCGCGAGACCGCTGTCCGCGGCGTCCGAGATGATCTCGTCCAGCAGTGGGATCAGGGACTCGCCGCCCTCGAGGGAGAACCGCTTCTGGCCCACGTACTTGGTCTGCAGGAACGTCTCGAACGCCTCGGCGGCGTTGAGCCGGCCGAGGATGCGGAACTGCTCCTCGCGGCTGGGCTTCTGGTAGCCGTGCTCGAGGTGGTCCTGGAACCACTCGCGCTCCTCGGGCTCCTGGAGGTGCATGTACTCCACGCCGAGGGTCCGGCAGTAGGCGTCCCGCAGCCTGCCCAGGATGGTGCGCAGGCTCAGCACGTCCGCGCCGCCGAAGCCCCCGGTGGGCCACTCGCGCTCGAGGTCCCACAGGGACAGCCCGTAGGTGCGGATGTCGAGGTCCGGGTGCTTGCGCATCACGTACTCGAGCGGGTTGGTGTCCGCCATGAGGTGGCCGCGCACGCGGTAGGCGTGGATGAGCTGCTGGATCCGGGCGACCTTGTTGACCTGGATCTCGGGGTTGACCTGGTTGTCCACGGCCCAGCGCACGGGCTCGTAGGGGATCCGCAGGGCTTCGAAGATCTCGTCGTAGAAGTCGTCCCCGCCCAGCAGGTAGGACTCGATCAGCCGCAGGAACTCGCCGGAGCCGGCGCCCTGGATGACGCGGTGGTCGTAGGTCGAGGTCAGCGTGATGATCTTCGAGACCGCGTGGCGGGCGATGGTCTTGGGGGAGGAGCCGCGGTACTCGGCCGGGTGGTCGAGGGCGCCCACGCCCACGATGCACGCCTGGCCCTTCGACAGCCGGGGCACCGAGTGGACCGTGCCGATGCCGCCCGGGTTGGTCAGCGAGACCGTGGTGCCCTGGTAGTCCTCCATGGTCAGCTCGTTGGCGCGCGCGCGGCGGACGACGTCCTCGTACGCGGTCCAGAACTGCATGAAGGACATGTCCTCGGCGCCCTTGATGTTCGGCACCACGAGGTTGCGGGAGCCGTCCTTGTTGGGGATGTCGATGGCGATGCCGAAGTTCACGTGCGCGGGGTGCACCGCCACGGGCTTGCCGTCCTGCTCGTCGTAGACGACGTTCTGCGAGGGGTAGTTGGCCAGCGCCTTGATCACGGCGTAGCCGATCAGGTGCGTGAAGGACACCTTGCCACCGCGGTTGCGGGCGAGGTGGCTGTTGATCACGATGCGGTTGTCGATCAGCAGCTTCGCCGGGACAGCGCGGACCGTGGTGGCGGTGGGCACGGTCAGGGACGCGTCCATGTTGGCGGCCACGGCCTTGGCGGGCCCGCGCAGCTTGACGACCCTGTCCTCGGCCGGCGCGTCGTGGTTCGGGGCCGTGGCGCGGGCGCGGGCGGGCTGGGCCGGGATGGGCTTCTTCGCCTCGGTGGACTCCGTCTCACCCTGGTCGGTCTCGGGCCGGCCCTCGGCCTTCGCCCCGGACTTCGTGGGGGCCGGTGCCGCCGCGGGCTTCGCCGCCGGGGCGGCCCGCTCGGCGGGGGCGGACTTCGGGGCCGCGGGGGGCTTCGGGGCGGCAGCGGCCCGGGGCTTCGCGGGGGAGGGCGCCGGTTCCGCGGTCCTCGCCGCCGGGGCGGAGCCCGGCTGCTCCGCGCCGGTGCCGTTGTCAGCGCTCATCGACTCGAAGATGGGCCACCACTTCTCGTCCACCGAGTTCTTGTCCGTCCGGTACTTCTCGAACAGTTCGTCGACGAGCCACTCGTTACCTGCGAATTCTTCAGGGATGGGATGCTGTGGCTGATGTGGCACGGGGAATACGCCTCTTCCATGGTTGATCGCGTGGAGGCCGTCTGCCCGGTCTCCACAGTGTCGGTCCCGGTAGCGTCCGGACCCGCCGCCGGTGTTCGTCGGCGGCCGTCTCCCTCGGCAGCCGCCGGCGTCCGCCTCCGGGCCGGCCGGACGGTCGTCGGCCGGGCGCGGCCGTACCTCCGGCGAGTCTAGTGATCCCCGCGGCGGCATGGCTAGTCCGCCGCCGCGCCCCGGCGGGCGTGTCGCGGGCCCCCGGCTAGACTGGCGCGCGTGCGCTTTCTCAACACCCCCACCTCCGACCTGACCTACAGCGACGTCTTCCTCGTCCCCTCGAGCTCCCGGGTCACCTCCCGCTTCGACGTCGACCTCAGCCCCCGGGACGGCACGGGCACCACGGTGCCGCTCGTGGCCGCGAACATGACGGCGGTCACCGGCCGCCGGATGGTCGAGACGCTCGCCCGGCGCGGCGGGCTGGGGATCCTCCCGCAGGACATCCCGCTCGACGTCATCGCCGAGGTCACGTCCTGGGTCAAGGACCGTTCGCCCCGCTTCGAGACGCCGGTGGTCCTCGGCGCCGAGGACACCGTCCACGACGCCCTGGGCATCATGCACAAGCGCCCCCACGGGGCCGTGGTGGTGTGCGGGCCGGGCCGGTCCTACCGCGGGGTGGTGCTCGCGGCGGACTGCGCCGAGGTGGACCGCTTCAGCCAGCTCGGCTCGATCATGCGCACCGACGCCCCGGTGTTCACCCTCGCGGAGGTTCGGGCCGGGTCCGGGGACGACGTCCTCGCCGCCGCCTACGACCGGCTGACCCAGACCCGCGCCCACGTGGCGCCCGTGCTGGACGGGGACACGGTCGTGGGCGTGCTGACCCGCAAGGGCGCGGTGCGCTCCACGATCTACACCCCCGCGCTGGACGGCTCCGGCCGGCTGCGGGTGGGCGCCGCCGTGGGCATCAACGGGGACGTGCGCGGCAAGGCCAGGGCGCTGCTCGACGCCGGCGTGGACGTCCTGGTCGTCGACACCGCCCACGGGCACCAGCGCAAGATGGTGGAGGCCCTCGAGCAGGTGCGCGCGGCGGCCCCCGACGTGCCCGTGGTGGCGGGCAACGTGGTCACCGCCGACGGCGTCCAGGACCTCGTCGACGCCGGCGCGGACATCGTGAAGGTCGGGGTGGGTCCCGGGGCGATGTGCACCACCCGGATGATGACCGCCGTGGGCCGGCCGCAGTTCTCCGCCGTGCTGGAGTGCGCCGAGGCCGCCGCCGGGCTGGGCCGGCACGTCTGGGCCGACGGCGGGGTGAAGCACCCCCGGGACGTCGCCCTCGCGCTCGCGGCCGGGGCCAGCCAGGTGATGGTGGGCTCGTGGTTCGCCGGCACCCACGAGGGCCCCGGCGAGCTGAACGTGGACGCCGACGGGCGGATGTACAAGGAGAGCTTCGGCATGGCCTCCACCCGCGCCGTGCGCGAGCGCACCCGCGGCGAGGGCGCCTTCGCCCGGGCCCGCAAGGGCCTGTTCGAGGAGGGCATCTCGAGCTCCAAGATGTACCTCGATCCCGCGCGGCCCGGGGTGGAGGACCTGGTGGACCAGATCACCGCCGGGGTGCGCAGCTCGATGACCTACGCCGGGGCCACGACCCTCGAGCAGTTCGCGTCCCGCGCGGTGGTCGGCATCCAGTCCGCCTCCGGCTACGAGGAGGGCAGGGCGCGCGCCGTCAGCTGGTCGTGAGCACGCGCGGGCAGGGCCCGGCTCCGGTACGCTGGAGCCCTCATGGACTCCTTCAGTAGTCGCCGGCCCGGCCGCGGACTCCTCCGCCGCGGCCCCCGAGCCGGCGCACCCACCGTCCCCCACCCCGGCCGCACGGCCCCTGCCCGCCCCGGCCCTGCGTCCCGGGCCGCCACGGGAGGCCGCTCCTGATGGAATGGCTGCTCCTGGCGGCGGGTCTGCTCCTGATCCTCGGCACGGGCTTCTTCGTGGCCGTGGAGTTCTCCCTGGTGGCCCTCGACCAGACCACCGTGCGCCGGGCGATCGCCGAGGGCGACCGGGCCGCGGAACCGCTGCTCAAGTGCCTGCGCTCCCTGTCCACGCAGCTGTCGAGCTGCCAGCTCGGGATCACGCTGACCACCCTGCTCACCGGCTACACCCTGGACCTGGCGCTGCAGTCCTTCCTGCGGGAGCCGATCGCCGAGCTCACCGGGCTGTCCGTGGCGGCCGCCGGCGGGGCGACCCTGGCCCTGTCGATGCTCATCTCCACCCTGCTGTCCATGCTGCTCGGCGAGCTCGTGCCCAAGAACTGGGCCATCGCCGAGGCCTTCCGGGTGGGCCGGCTGGTGGCCCGGCCCCAGCTGGTGTTCACGGCCGTCTT
The DNA here is from genome assembly GCF_040981195.1 of Kocuria oxytropis. NCBI lineage: Bacteria > Bacillati > Actinomycetota > Actinomycetes > Micrococcales > Micrococcaceae > Kocuria > Kocuria oxytropis. Next base: position 191,153 of record NZ_JAVFXA010000002.1, read on the forward strand.
CAAGCCGTTCGTCGTCACGCTCAACGGCGTGGCCAACCGCGTCCTGCACCTGTTCGGCATGGAGGCCAAGGAGGAGCTCTCGGGCGCACGCTCCCCGGAGGAGCTGTCCTCGATGGTCCGCCGGTCGGCGAAGATGGGCACCCTGGACGCCGGCACGGCCGCGTTCGTCGCCAAGACCCTCACCTTCGCGGAGCGGACGGCCGCGGACGTGATGACGCCCCGGATCCGCGTGCAGATGCTCGACTCCCACGAGTCCGTGGCGGACGTCGTGGCCGTGGCCTCCCGCACCGGGCACTCCCGGTTCCCCGTGATGGACGACTCCCCGGACGACGTCCGGGGCGTGGTCCACGTCAAGAAGGCCGTGGCCGTCCCGTCGGAGCGCCGCGCCGCCCTGGAGTGCGGGGCGATCATGGAGGACGTGCTGCGGGTGCCCGAGACCGTGCACCTGGACTCGCTGCTCGTGCAACTGCGCTCCGGCGGGCTGCAGATGGCCGTGGTCGTCGACGAGTGGGGCGGCACCGCCGGCGTCGTGACCCTCGAGGACCTCGTGGAGGAGGTGGTCGGGGAGGTCTCCGACGAGCACGACCGGCTCAGCCTCGGCGCCCTGCAGTCCGCGTCCGGCGAGTGGTACTTCCCCGGCCTGATGCGCCCGGACGAGGTGTCCGAGCAGATCACGGAGCTCGACATCGAGGACGGCCCCGCCTACGAGACGATGGGCGGGTTCATGATGGACCGGCTCGGGCAGATCCCGAGGCCCGGGGACGTGGTCCCCGTCCAGGGCGGGCTGCTCGAGGTCGCCCGGATGGAGGGACGCCGCGTGGACCGCATCCGCTTCGTCCCCGCCCCGGACGGGGACGAGGACGCCGCCCCCGGTGCCGGCGGGAAGGGCGCTCGGGAGGGTGAGGCACGATGAGCGACGCGGCAGGCCTGGCGTGGCTCGTGGTGCTCCTCGCGGGCAACGCCTTCTTCGTGGGCGGCGAGTTCGCCGTCATGTCCGCGCGCCGCAGCCAGATCGAGCCCCTGGCCGAGGACGGCAACAAGCGGGCCCGGACCGCGCTGTACGCGATGGAGCACGTGTCCCTCATGCTGGCCTGCTGCCAGCTGGGCATCACCGTGTGCTCGCTGCTGATCCTCAACATCTCCGAGCCCGCGCTGCACCACATCGTCTCCGGCCCGCTGGAGCACGTGGGCGTGCCGGCCGAGGTCGCCGACGTCAGCGGGTTCCTCACGGCCCTGGTCGTGGTCACCTTCCTGCACGTGGTGTTCGGGGAGATGGTCCCCAAGAACATGTCGGTCTCGGCCGCCGACCGCGCGGTGCTGCTGCTGGCGCCGCCGCTCGTGCTCGTCTCCCGCGCCGTCGGCCCGGTCATCGCCACGCTGAACTGGTCGGCGAACCACGTCCTGAAGCTGATGGGCATCGAGCCGAAGGACGAGGTCTCCTCGACCTTCACCCTCGACGAGCTGCAGTCCATCGTGGCGGAGTCGACGAAGGAGGGCACCGTGGCGGACCAGACGGGTCTGCTGTCCGGCGCCCTCGAGTTCTCCTCCAAGCGCACCGCCGACGTCATGGTGCCCCTGCACGAGCTCGTGACGCTGCCCGAGGACGTGTCCGCGGCGGAGGTCGAGAAGGCGGTGGCCCGCACGGGCTTCTCCCGCTTCGCCCTCCGGGAGGACGACGGCGAGCTCAACGGGTACCTGCACATCAAGGACGTGCTCTCGATCCCGGAGAGCCGCTACAACGAGCCGGTGCCGGTCACCCGCGTGCGCTCGCTGGCCAACCTGCGCCCCGGCATCGAGATCGACGACGCGCTGGCGGCCATGCAGCGCACGGGCTCGCACCTGGCGCGCGTGGTCGACACCGGCGGGCAGACCCTGGGCGTGCTGTTCCTCGAGGACGTCATCGAGGAGCTGGTGGGCGAGATCCGCGACACCACCCAGGACCGCCGGCAGCGCCGGGGGGACCGGGTGGACACCTCGGAGCCGCCGCGCTGAGCGGGCGCGGGCTCAGGCCAGGACGCGTACCGCGCCCGGGAGCACGTCCACGCGCACGGGCAGCGGACCGAGCCGCTCGCCGTCGGCGTAGGCGGTGACGCCGGCGGCGTCCACGTCCACCGAGCGGACCCGCTCGATCCGCACGCTCTCCAGCGCCACGTGCCGGCCCGAGAACAGCCGGGGGAACAGGACCAGGAAGCGGACCCGCCCCAGCGGGGCCACGGTGAAGAGCTCCAGCAGCCCGTCGTCCTCCCGCGCGCCGGGCACGATGGGCAGCCCGCCCCCGACCGACGAGGTGTTGGCGACGTTGAGCAGGACCCCGTCCCGGTGCTCGGTGCGGTGCCGTCCGGCGGCGTCCTCGATCCCGAGCCGGTAGCGGACGGTGCGCAGCCGCAGGATCTCCACCAGGACGGCGAGCAGGTACTTGGCGGATCCGCTCGGGCGCAGCCACCGGTTGGCGCGCTCGTTGACCACGGCGTCGAACCCCGCGCACAGGGCGGTCGCGAAGTGGCGGGTGCGGCCGTCGGCGAAGCGGGCGCGGCCGACGTCGAGCCGGCGCGGCCGCGGGTCGTCGAGCCGGCGCAGGATCCGCCCGGCCGCGGCCTCCGGGTCCCGCAGCGGAATGCGGAGGTGACGGGCCAGGTCGTTGCCGGTCCCGCACGGCACCACGCCCAGCGGGACGTCCAGACCCTGCCCGGCGAGCTCCACGAGCAGCCCGAGTCCGGCCTGGGCCATCCCGTCCCCGCCCACGACCACGAGGGCCCGGACGGCGGGGGCGTCCTCCCGCAGCCGGGCGCGGACCAGCGTCAGCAGGGCGGGGAGGTCCTCGGCGCAGAGCACCACGGCCTCGTCGCCGCCGGTGCGCAGCAGGTCCGCGGCCCGGTGGGCGTCGGCCAGGGCGCGGCCGCGCCCGGCGCTCGGATTGACCGCGAGGACGAAGACGCCGCGGGTCGGGGCGGGCTCAGCCATCGGCCCGCCGCGGACCGGCGCTGCGCACCGGCCGGTCCGCCCCGGCGCCCGGGAGGACCCCGGGGGCGGCACGGCGCTGCCGGGTGCCGCGGGGCCTCCCGGCCCCACCCCCGCTGGTGCGCACGCTCACGCCTCGTCCTCCCGTCGCCGGTGCTGCGGCTCGGCACCAGCTTAACAAGCGGCGCCGGACACGTCCCGCCCGGCCCTGGGGACCCGGGCGGGGCCGGGGATAGGGTGGGCCCATGGACCTGATCAAGTACACCCACTCGTGCGTGCGGCTCGAGAAGGAGGGCCGGGTGCTGGTCCTCGACCCCGGCTCGTTCTCCGGGCGGGAGGAGCTGGCCGAGGCCCTCGAGGGGGCCGACGAGCTGCTGATCACGCACGTGCACCCCGACCACCTCGACCCCGAGCCGGTGCACGCGCACCTCCGGGCCCACCCGCGGACCCGGGTGCACGCCCCGGCCCCGGTCGCCGCGGGGCTGCGGGAGGCCCTGGGGGAGGGCCACGAGATCCACGACGCCGAGCCGGAGAGCGTGCTCGAGCTCGGGGGCTTCACCGTGCGGACGTTCGGCGGCCAGCACGCGATGATCCACCCCCTCATCCGGACCGTGGACAACATCGGCTACCTGGTGGACGAGACCGTCTACCACCCGGGCGACTCGCTCGTGGTCCCGCACGGGCTCACCGCCCCGGTGCTGCTGGCCCCGATCCACGCGCCCTGGAACAAGCTGTCGGAGGTCATCGACTTCGTGGTCTCCGCCCGCCCCGAGCGGGTCTTCCAGATCCACGACGGCCTGCTCTCCGAGCACGGCTTCGGCGTGATCGAGGGGCAGCTGCGCACGTTCGCCGCGAAGTACGGTGTCGAGTACCGTCACCTGGCCACCGGCGAGCGCGTGGCCCTGTAGCCGGGGCGCCGCCGCGCGCGGCCCCGCACCGGGATCCGACCCACCACCGGGATCCGACCGACCACCGAGAGGGAGCACCTGTGAGCACCGTCTTCACGAAGATCATCGAGGGGGAGATCCCCGGCCGCTTCGTCTGGCAGGACGAGCGCTGCGTCGGCTTCCTGTCGATCGACCCGCTCGCGCAGGGCCACACGCTGGTGGTCCCGCGCGAGGAGCACGACCACTGGGTCGACCTGCCCGAGGACCTGGCGGCCCACCTGATGGTGGTCTCCCAGCGGATCGGCCGGGCCATCGACACCGTGTGGCGGCCGGCGCGCGTGGGCCAGATGATCCAGGGCTTCGAGGTCCCGCACACCCACGTGCACGTCTGGCCGGCGGAGACGGTCGAGCAGTTCCAGTTCGCCAACGTGCTCCGCGACCCGGACCCCGCCTGGATGGACGAGGCCGCCGAGCGGATCCGGGCCGCCCTGGTCGAGGCCGGGCACGGCTCCTGCGTCCCGCAAGCCTGACCCGCGGCCCGGCGCCCCGTCCCGCGGGTCAGGCCCGCGCGCTGTCGAGGGCGTCCTTGAGGGCCTTGCGGATCCGCTTCTCCGAGACGGTGTGGGCGGTGCCCAGCTCCTGGGCGAACAGGGAGACCCGCAGCTCCTCGATCATCCAGGCGACCCGGCGCAGCTCCTCCGGGACCGGCGCGTGCGGCGGCAGGGAGTCCAGCGCGGCGTCGTAGTCGTCCTCGAGCTTCTGCACGGCCAGCAGGTGCACGGTGTCCCGCTGCAGGTGACCGGTGAGCTTCTCGAGCCGCACCTCCATCGCCCGCACGTAGCGGGGCAGGTGCTGGAGCTGCTCGTAGCCGGTGGCGGCCACGAACCCCGGGTGCACCAGGTGCTCGAGCTGCGCCTTCACGTCGTTGAGCGAGTTGACCGCGGCGAGCGAGGAGGAGCGCTTGAGCTGCCGGCGGATCCGGGCAGCGCCCGAGAGCACCTGCTCCACGATCGCGGTGACCTGGAAGACGGTGTCGATGAGCTCCGCCCGCACGTGCTCGTGCAGGGCGTCGAACGCGGCACGGGTGAACGGGGGGTCGGCGGGGGTGAGCCTGTCGATGGCCGCGACCGTGCAGTCCGCGATGAGCTCGGCCACCGACCCGTGCGGGTTCTGCGTGAAGACCAGCTTCTCCCGGTTGTTGAGGTGCTCCAGCACGTAGCGCTCGGGGGAGGGCACGCGCAGCTGCAGCAGTGTGATCACGCCCCGCCGCTGGGCGCTGCGCTGCTCGGCGGCCGAGGGGAGGATGCGCACCGCGACCGTGGCCTCCCCGCCCGCGGCCCGTCCCGCCGTGCCCCGGGGACGCTCGGGGACGAGCGCAGGCCACCCGGTGATCCGCTGGCCCGCCACCGTGGTCTCGACGCTGCGGGGCAGGTCCTCCTCCGGCCAGCGGGTCAGCCCGGAGCGTTCGAGCGCCGCGGGCGCCGGGTCCGCCGCCGGGGGCCGGGGGGCGGGGGAGCGCGGAGCGACCCGGTCGGGCCCCGCGGCCCGCTGCCCTCCGGGGGCGGCGGGCACCGCGCCGAGGGACTCGGCCAGCGCGGAGCGGATCTCCTCGTGCAGCTCCGCCCGGAGCGCCTCGAGGTCCTCGCCCTCGCCCAGCACCCGGTTGCGGCGGTCCCGCACCTGGAAGCGCATCCGCAGGTGGGCGGGGACGGCGTCCCAGTTCCAGGACCCCGGCGGGACCACGTGGCCCTTGAGCCGGCGCAGCACCAGCTCCAGGGACGGCTCCAGGGGGTCGGAGGCCGGGTCGAAGTCCGCCTCGAGCATCGCCACCGCCTGCCGGGCCACGTCCGGGGCGGGCACGAAGTTGCGGCGCACCGCCTTCGGCAGGGACCGGATGAGCGCCGTGACGAGCTCGGTGCGCAGGCCGGGGATCTGCCACCGGAACTGCTCGGGGTCCAGCTGGTGGAGGAACAGGACGGGCACGCGCACGGTCACGCCGTCGGTCCGGTCGGTGCCCGGGGCGAACGCGTAGGCGAGGTCCAGCACGAGCTCGCCCTCGCGGGTGCTCCGGACCCACTGGCGCGGGTACCGGGACTCGTCGTAGCCGCCGGCCTCCTCGTCGATCAGGTCCTCGGGATCCAGGTCCAGGAGGTGCTCGTCCTGCTGCCGGGCCTTCTTCCACCAGGCGTCGAAGTGCCGTGCGGAGACCACGGACTCCGGGACCCGCGCGTCGTAGAACGCGAACAGCGTCTCGTCGTCGACCCGCAGGTCCTTGCGGCGCAGCCGGTTCTCCAGCTCCTCGACCTCGGCCAGGCGCTTGCGGTTGCGCGCGAAGAACCGGTGCCGGGTCTGCCAGTCCCCCTCCACGAGGGCGTGGCGCAGGAACAGCTCCCGGGCCAGGGCGGGGTCCACCCGCCAGAAGTTGATCCGGCGCTGGGCCACGAGGGGCACGCCGTACAGCGTGACCTTCTCGTAGGCCATCACGGAGCCCTGCGCCCGCGACCAGTGCGGCTCCGAGACGCTGCGCTTGACCAGGTGCGGGGCCAGCTCCTCGGCCCACAGCGGGTCGACGGCGGCGTTGACCCGGGCCCACAGCCGGGAGGTCTCCACGAGCTCCGCGGACATGATCCAGTCCGGGGACTTCTTGAACAGGTTCGACCCCGGGAACACGGCGAACCGGGAGCCGCGGGCGCCCTGGTACTCGCGCTTGCGCTCGTCCTTGAGCCCGATGTGGCTCAGCAGCCCCGCCAGCAGGGACACGTGGATCTCCCGCTCCTTCCCGGAGGGGTCCACCTCGCGGCCCTTCCCGACCCGGATCCCGACCTGCTGGCCCATCTGGCGCAGCTGCGCGTAGAGGTCCTGCCACTCCCGGATCCGCAGGAAGTTCAGGTGCTCCTGCCGGCACAGCTTCCGGAAGCGGGTGGACGAGAGCTCCTCCTGCTGCTCCTGGACGTAGCGCCACAGCAGCAGCCAGCTGGTGAAGTCCGAGTTCTCGTCGAAGAACCTCCTGTGCAGCTCGTCCGCCCGCTGGCGCTGCTCGAGGGGGCGCTCGCGGGGGTCCTGCACGGTCAGGGCCGCCGCGAGGACCATGACCTCCCGGGCGCAGCCCCGCCGGTCCGCCTCCACGATCATCCGGCCCAGCCGCGGGTCCACGGGCAGCTGCGCCAGCTGCCGGCCCACCGGGGTCAGCGGGCCGTCCCCGTCCCGCCGTCCGCGCTCGGGCGCGGCCCCCGGCTCCCGGAGCGCGCCGAGCTCCCGGAGCAGGGCCACCCCGTCCTTGACGGCCCGGGACTCCGGCGGTTCCACGAACGGGAAGCGCTCGATGTCCCCGGGCTCCTTCACGACCCCCACCGAGGTCATCTGCAGGATCACGGCCGCCAGGGACGTGCGCAGGATCTCCGGGTCGGTGAACTCCGGGCGGGAGAGGTAGTCCTCCTCCGAGTAGAGCCTGATGCAGATGCCGTCCGAGACGCGCCCGCAGCGGCCCGCGCGCTGGTTCGCGGAGGCCTGGGAGACGCGCTCGATCGGGAGGCGCTGGACCTTCGTGCGGGCCGAGTACCGCGAGATGCGGGCCGTGCCGGGGTCGATCACGTACTTGATGCCGGGGACGGTCAGCGACGTCTCGGCCACGTTCGTGGCGAGCACGATCCTGCGGCGGCCCGACGGCGCGAACACCCGGTGCTGCTCCGCCATGGACAGCCGGCCGAACAGGGGCAGGATCTCGGCGTCGGCCAGTCCCCGGACCCGCTTCAAGGTGGCCTGCAGCGCCTCCTGGGCGTCGCGGATCTCGCGCTCGCCGGCGAAGAAGATCAGGATGTCCCCGGGCGGCTCGGCGGCGAGCTCCTCGACGGCGTCGCACACCGCGTCGATCGGGTCCCGGTCCTCGTCCTCGAGCCCGTCCCCCGCGTCCTCGGCGTCCGGGCCGCCGTCCCCCGAGCGCGGCTGGGCGAGCGGGCGCCAGCGGATCTCCACGGGGTACGTGCGGCCCGAGACCTCGATCACCGGCGCCGGCTCGGGCTCGGCGCCGGCGGCCGGCTCCGGCGCGAAGTGCCGGGCGAAGCGCTCCGGGTCGATCGTGGCCGAGGTGATGACCACCTTGAGGTCCGGGCGCCGTGGCAGGATCCGCCGGAGGTAGCCCAGCAGGAAGTCGATGTTCAGGGACCGCTCGTGGGCCTCGTCGATGATGATCGCCGAGTACTTCTGCAGCAGGTGGTCGTGCTGGATCTCGGCGAGCAGGATGCCGTCGGTCATCAGCTTGACCCGCGAGTCGGCCCCCACCTCGGAGGTGAAGCGCACCTGGTAGCCGACCGTGCCGCCGATCTTCTCGCCGAGCTCCGCGGCGATGCGCTCCGCGACCGAGCGCGCGGCGATCCGCCGCGGCTGCGTGTGCCCGATCAGCCCGCGCTCGCCGAGGCCGAGCTCGAGGCACATCTTGGGGATCTGGGTGGTCTTGCCGGAACCGGTCTCGCCGGCGATCACGACCACCTGGTGCGCGGAGATCGCGTCCATGATGTCCGCGCGGCGCGCGGAGACCGGGAGGTTCTCGGGATAGACGATGGTGGAGGGGCTGCTCAGGGATGCTGACATGACCCCCCGATCCTACCGGGGACACGGGCCGCGGCAGGCCCGGCCGCGGTGGACGATCGGGCACCTGCGACACGCCGGCGGAGCCGTTCCGTCACCACTTGTGAGCTGCCTCTCATTTTGTGAACGAACGGAAGGTAATATCGCTGACACCACACTTTCTCGAAAGGACCCACCATGAAGCGACTGTTCCCGATGACGGCGGCCCTCGCCTCCACCGCCCTGCTGCTCACGGCCTGCGGCGGCTCCGACACCGAGGGTGCCGGCGGCGCCGGAGGCGGCGAGGCGGTCGAGGAGGCCACCGTCGGGATCAGCCAGTTCGTGGAGCACCCCTCGCTCGACGCCGCGCGGGAGGGCTTCGTCGCCGCGCTCGAGGAGGGCGGCTACACGGAGGGCGAGAACCTCACCATCGACCTGCAGAACGCCTCGGGCGACCAGGGCACCTCGACCAGCATCGCCTCCCACATGGCGTCCTCGGACGCGGACCTCGTCCTGGCCATCGCCACGCCGTCCGCCCAGGGCGTGGCCCAGGCCGTCACCGACCGCCCGGTGCTCTTCACGGCCGTGACCGATCCGGTCGAGGCCGGCCTGGTCGACTCGCTCGAGAACCCCGGCGGCAACGTCACGGGCACCACCGACATGAACCCGGTCGCGGAGCAGATCGCGCTGATCAAGCAGCTCGACCCGGACGCGCAGTCCGTGGGGATCATCTACAGCTCCGGGGAGACCAACTCCCAGGTCCAGGTGGACATGGCCAAGGAGGCCGCCGCCGAGGAGGGGCTGGAGGTCGTCGAGAAGGCGGTCACCAACACCTCCGAAGTGGCCCAGGCCGCCGAGTCCTTCGACACGGACGCCATCTACGTGCCCACCGACAACAAGGTGGTCTCCGGCCTCGAGGCCGTGATCGCCGCCGCCGAGTCCAAGCAGATCCCCCTGATCGCCGGAGAGGGCGACTCCGTGGAGCGCGGCGCCCTCATCACCCAGGGCATCGACTACGAGAAGCTCGGCCGGCAGACCGGTGAGATGGCCGTGCGGATCCTCGCCGAGGGCGCGGACCCCGCGTCCATGCCCGTCGAGTCCCAGGAGGAGACGGAGCTGATCATCAACCTCAAGGCCGCCGAGCGGATGGGCGTGGAGGTCCCCCAGGAGCTGCGGGACTCCGCCGACCAGGTCATCGAGTAAGTCCCGGGCGGCCGCCGCGGGCCGGCGTCCGGGGACCCCGGACGCCGGCCCGCCCGGCCCCCACCGACCCCGACGGGGCCGGGCCCGCCCGATCGGCGGGCCGGCCCCCGTCTCCCACCAACCAGAACGGATCCAGCAGAAGTGATAGCCGGTATCGAACTCGGACTGCTCTACGCGGTCATGGCGCTGGGCGTGTACCTCACGTTCCGGGTGCTCGACTTCCCCGACCTGACGGTCGACCAGTCCTTCACCACGGGCGCCGCCACCACGGCGATGATCATCCTCGGCGGCGGCAGCCCCTGGCTCGCCACCGCCGCGGGTTTCGTGACCGGCGCCCTCGCCGGGCTGATCACGGGCCTGCTCCACACCAAGGCCCACATCAACGGCCTGCTCGCGGGCATCCTCACCATGACCGCGCTCTACTCCATCAACCTGCGCGTCATGGACGGGCGGGCGAACCTGTCCCTGCTGCGGGAGGACACGATCTTCACCCCGCTCGCCGAGCTGGGCGTGCAGGGGACGTGGATCGGCATCGCCCTGTTCCTGCTCGGGGTCGCCGTGGTCAAGGTCCTCCTCGACTGGTTCCTCTACACGGACGCCGGCCTCGCGATGCAGGCCACCGGTGACAACCCCGAGATGATCCGCTCCTTCGGCGTCAACACGGACCACCAGAAGATGCTGGGCCTGTGCCTGTCCAACGGGCTCGTGGGCCTCGCGGGGTCCCTGGTGGCTCAGTACCAGGGCTTCGCCGACATCGGCATGGGCATCGGCCTGATCGTCGTCGGGCTCGCCTCCGTGATCCTCGGCCAGGGGCTCTTCGGCTCGCGCACGGTGGTGATCGCGACCCTGGCCGTGGTCCTCGGCTCGGTCGTCTACCGGCTCGTCATCACCGTGGCCCTCCAGGCCGGGCTCAACCCGTCCGACATGAAGCTGATCTCCGCGGTCCTCGTGGTGGCGGCGCTCGTGGTGCCCCAGCTGCAGTTCTTCAGGCGCCGGAGGGAACGGCACCAGGCGAGCGAGGCGGCACGCCTCGTCGACGACCTCACCGACACCCCCGCGACCACGAAGGCAGGTGCCTGAGCCGTGCTCACCATCGACAACGTCCACAAGACGTTCTTCGCCGGCACCGTCAACGAGCGGCGGGCGCTCGCCGGCGTCTCGCTGACCCTGCAGGAGGGGGACTTCCTGACCGTCATCGGCTCCAACGGCGCCGGCAAGTCGACGATCCTCAACGCCATCTCGGGGAGCCTGATCCCGGACACGGGCACGGTGCGGGTCGACGACACCGACGTCACCCGGCTGCCCGAGCACAAGCGCGCCCGGTACCTGTCCCGCGTGTTCCAGGACCCCATGAAGGGCTCCTCGCCCACCATGACGGTCGAGCAGAACATGGCGATCGCCTACCAGCGGGGGAAGTCCCGGGGGCTCGCCCCGGGGCTCACGAACGCCCGCCGCCAGCTCTTCCGCGACAAGCTGGCGAGCCTCGAGCTGGGCCTGGAGAACCGGCTGGGCGCCAAGGTGGGCCTGCTCTCCGGCGGCCAGCGGCAGGCCCTGTCCCTGCTCATGGCGACGTTCTCCGAGCCGCGCATCCTGCTCCTCGACGAGCACACGGCCGCCCTCGACCCGCAGCGCGCGGACCTCGTGTCCCGGCTCACCGCGGAGATCGTGGCCGAGCAGAACCTCACCACCGTGATGGTCACGCACAACATGGACCAGGCCCTGCGCCTGGGCAACCGGCTCATCATGATGCACGAGGGCCGGATCCTCTTCGAGCTCGACGCCGCGCAGAAGCAGTCGATGACCGTGCCCGGCCTGCTCGAGCAGTTCCGCCGGCTGCAGCCGGGGGCGGGCCAGGAGGCGTTCGACGACGCTACGCTGTTCGAGAGCGTCAAGACCGAGGACGGTTCCTGACCGGCCGCCGCAGCCCGACGACGGTCCCCGACCGGCACGGACGGCGACGGGGCGGGCCGGTGCGGCCCGCCCCGTCGCGCGCGTCCGGGCCGTCCGCCCGGTCCCGACCAGCAGCCAGGAGAGCACCGCCGTGAGCCAGACCCCCGACCCGCAGCACCCCCGCCGCCGGCGCACCGGGGGGTGGTTGCTGGCCGTGGGCGTGGTGGCCCTGTTCCTCTCCACGTTCACCGTGCCGGAGGCCATCCACCACCTCGCGCGGGTCTCGGCGGGGGAGTCCGAGGGCCTGAGCGGGCGGGCGGTGGCGGTCACCGCCGTGGGGGCCGTGACCCTGATCGGCGGGGGAGCGCTGGCGATCGCCGGCTTCAACTGGCGCCGCTCGGCCGGGGAGGCCCCCAGCCCGGAGGACCGGCTGCTCGACGAGCAGTTCGGCGACGGGCCGGTCCTGCCCTACGACCCGCAGCACCGGCGGCCGCCCCGCGACGACGAGGACTGAGCCGCCGCCACCGCGCCGCGGGGACGCCCGCCCGGGCGCCCGACGGCGCGGCGCGGGAGGGGACGACGAAGGCCCCGGACCTGACGGTCCGGGGCCTTCGACAACGGTGCCCGCGGTAGGATTCGAACCTACGGCCTTCTGCTCCGGAGGCAGACGCTCTATCCCCTGAGCTACGCGGGCCTCTCACCGCCTCAGCGATGAACCTCGACGATACTAGCAGGTTTCCGCAGTGCTCGAGGACCACCCCGGCACGGTCGCTCCACGGCACCTGGTTACACTGGTCCGGTGACTCCAGAACAACTTTCTCTCGCCGTATCCGCATGCCTGCAGGACGCCGTGGCCCGGGGCGACCTCGCCCTCGCCGACGGCGCCCCGCTGCCGGAGGTGCGGATCGAGCGGCCGAAGAACCGGGAGCACGGGGACTGGGCGACCAACATCGCCATGCAGCTGGCCAAGTCGGTGGGGCGGCCCCCGCGGGACGTCGCCGCCGTGGTCCGCGACCGGCTGCAGGCCACCGCGGGCGTGGCCGCCGTCGACGTGGCCGGCCCGGGCTTCCTGAACATCACCCTGGACGCCGCGGCCGCCGGGGAGATCGCCCGGACCGTGGTGGAGCAGGGCGAGGACTTCGGCCGGACCCGGGCGCTGGCCGGGACGTCCGTGAACCTGGAGTTCGTCTCGGCGAACCCGACCGGCCCGGTGCACCTGGGGGGCACCCGGTGGGCGGCCGTCGGGGACTCCCTGGCCCGCGTGCTCGAGGCGCAGGGCGCCGACGTGGTGCGGGAGTACTACTTCAACGACGCCGGCGCCCAGATCGACCGCTTCGCCCGCTCCCTGCTGGCCCGCGCGCAGGGCGAGCCCGCCCCCGAGGACGGCTACGGCGGGGAGTACATCACCGACATCGCCGGGCGCATCGTCGCCGAGAACCCCGGCGTCCTCGAGTCCGGGGACCCGCAGGAGGCGTTCCGCGCGGCGGGCGTCGAGCTGATGTTCGCCGAGATCAAGTCCTCGCTGCACGACTTCGGCGTGGACTTCGACGTGTACTTCCACGAGCAGTCCCTGTTCGACAACGGCGCCGTGGAGACGCTGCTCGAGCAGCTCAAGACCTCCGGCGCCCTGTACTTCGCCGAGGGCGCCTGGTGGCTGCGCTCGAGCGCCTACGGCGACGACAAGGACCGCGTGGTCATCAAGTCGGACGGCCAGGCGGCCTACATCGCCGGGGACATCGCCTACTTCAAGGACAAGCGGGACCGGGGCGCGGACCTGTGCATCTACATGCTCGGGGCCGACCACCACGGCTACGTGGCCCGGCTCAAGGCGGCCGCCGCGGCGCTGGGGGACGCCCCGGAGCGGGTCGAGGTGCTCATCGGGCAGATGGTGAACCTCGTGAAGGACGGCGTCCCCGTGCGGATGTCCAAGCGCGCCGGGAACGTGGTGACCATGGAGGACCTGGTCGAGGCCGTCGGCGTGGACGCCGCCCGGTACTCCCTGACGCGCTTCTCCGTGGACTCCAACATCGACATCGACCTGGGCCTGCTGACCCGGCGCTCCAACGAGAACCCGGTCTTCTACGTCCAGTACGCCCACGCCCGCACGTGCGCCGTGGGCCGCAACGCCGCGGCGGCGGGCGTGGCCCGCACGGACGGGAAGGGCGGGGCCGTCTTCGACGCGTCGCTGCTCGACCACCCGCTGGAGGGCGAGCTGCTGGCCGCCCTCGGCCAGTACCCGTCCGTGCTCGCCCAGGCCGCCGAGTTCCGCGAGCCGCACCGCGTGGCGCGCCACCTCGAGGTCCTGGCCGGCACCTACCACCGCTGGTACGACGCGTGCCGGGTGGCGCCGCAGGGCGATGACGAGGTCACGGACCTGCACCGCACCCGGCTGTGGCTCAACGACGCCGCACGGCAGGTCCTCGCCAACGGCCTGGGCGTGCTCGGCGTGTCCGCCCCGGAGAGGATGTGATCGCATGACCGCGGACCCCACCACCCGCACGGGGGCCTCCCCGCTCGCCCCCGCCTGGCTGGGCGTGCCCGGCGACCTGGACGCGCTCGACCCCGCCATCTGGCCCGAGGCGTTCCGCCGCGGCGGGGACGGCGTGCTGGCCGTCTCGGGGATCCCCGTCACGGAGCTCGCCGAGCGCTACGGCACCCCCTCCTACGTCTACTCGGAGGACACCTTCCGGGCCCGCGCCCGCGAGTTCCGCTCCGCCTTCACCGAGGCGTTCGCCCGGATCGGCGCCGAGGTCTCCGTGTACTACGCCGGCAAGTCGTTCCTGACCACCGAGGTGGTGCGCTGGCTGCGCGAGGAGGGCCTCAACGTGGACACCGCCTCGGGCGGGGAGCTGGCCGTCGCCCTGCGCGGCGGCATGGAGCCCGCCCGGATCGCCCTGCACGGCAACAACAAGTCCGCCGCCGAGATCACCCGCGCCCTCGACCACGGCCTGGGCCGGATCGTGGTGGACTCCCTGGCCGAGATCGAGCTCGTGGCCCACCTGGCGCGCACGCTCGGCGTCGTCGCCCCCGTGCTGATCCGCGTCACCCCCGGCGTGCACGCGTCCACGCACGAGTTCATCGCCACCGCCCACGAGGACCAGAAGTTCGGGCTGTCCCTGGCCGCGCCCGACGGCGGCGGGGACAGCCCCGCGATGCAGGCGGTCGCGGCGTGCGTGCTGGAGCCGGAGCTGGACCTGCGCGGGATCCACTGCCACATCGGCTCCCAGATCTTCGACGCGGACGGCTTCGGGACGGCGGCCGAGCGCGTGCTCGCCTTCATGGCCGACGCCGACGAGCGCTTCGGCCTGACGCTGCCGGAGCTCGACCTCGGGGGCGGCTACGGCATCGCCTACACCGAGGCCGACACCCCCCGCCCGGCCCGCGAGATCGCCGAGGCCCTGGCGGAGCGGGTGGACGCCGCGGCCCGGTCGCTGCACCTGGCCGTCCCGCACCTGTCCTTCGAGCCCGGCCGGGCGATCTCCGGCCCCGCCGCGTGCACCCTGTACACGGTGGGCACCCTCAAGACCGTCACGGCGGAGTCCGGCGCGCCGCGCCGGTACGTCTCCGTGGACGGCGGGATGAGCGACAACGCCCGGCCCGTGCTCTACGGGGCCGACTACACCGCCGTGCTCGCGAACCGCCGCGCCGAGGGCGCCCCCGTGCTCTCCCGGGTGGTGGGCAAGCACTGCGAGTCCGGGGACATCGTGGTCCGGGACGTCTACCTGCCCGCCGACCTCGCCCCCGGGGACATCCTGGCCGTGCCCGCCACCGGCGCCTACTGCTGGGCCCTGTCCAGCAACTACAACTGGATCGCCCGCCCGCCGGTCGTCGCCGTGCGCGCCGCCGGGGAGCCGCCGCGCGCGCGGCTCATCGTGCGCGGCGAGACCGAAGAAGACCTGTTCGCCCGCGACCTGGGAGCCTGATGGACGCCACGACCCCTGACACCACCCGCCCGCCTTCGACCGTGAAGGTCGCCCTGCTCGGCGCCGGCAACGTCGGCGCCGAGGTGGCCCGGACCCTGCTCGACCACGGCGCCGAGTTCGCCGCCCGGGTGGGAGCGCCCGTGGAGCTCGTCGGCATCGCCGTGCGGGACCTCACCGCCCGGCGGACCGTGGAGCTGCCCGAGGAGCTGCTCACGACCGACGCCGAGGCCCTCGTGGACGCCGCGGACGTGGTCATCGAGCTGACCGGCGGCATCGAGCCGGCCCGCAGCCGCATCCTGCGGGCCCTGCACGCGGGCAAGCCGGTGATCTCGGGCAACAAGGCCCTCATCGCCCGGCACGGGCGCCAGCTCCAGGACGCGGCCGACGCCGCCGGGGTGCCCCTGTCCTACGAGGCCGCCGTGGCCGGTGCGATCCCGATCGTGCGCCCCATGCAGGACTCCCTCGCGGGGGACCGGGTGGACCGCGTGCTGGGCATCATGAACGGCACCACGAACTACATCCTCGACCAGATGGACACGACGGGCGCGCAGTTCGACGACGCCCTCGCCGAGGCCCAGCGCCTGGGCTACGCCGAGGCGGACCCCACGGCCGACGTGGAGGGCCACGACGCCGCGGCGAAGGCCGCGATCCTCGCGTCCCTCGCCTTCCACTCCACGTTCACCATCGACGACGTGTACTGCCGGGGCATCACCGGGGTCACCGCCGCCGACGTCGCCGCGGCCCGCGAGGCCGGCTACGTGATCAAGCTGCTGGCGGTCTGCGAGCGCTGCGCCGACGGGGTGAACCTGCGGGTCACCCCGACCATGATCCCGCGCGAGCACCCCCTGGCGGGCGTGCACGGCGCCTACAACGCCGTGTTCGTCGAGGCCGCGAACGCCGGCTCCCTGATGTTCTACGGCGCGGGCGCCGGCGGCGCCGCCACCGCCTCGGCCGTGCTCGGCGACTTCGTCTCGGCCGCGCGCCGGCTCGTGCTCGGCGGCCCCGCCCAGGGCGCGGACCCCCACGCCCAGCTGCCCGCGGCGTCCATGGACGACGTCCGGACCAGCTTCTCGATCACCCTCACGGTCCAGGACCGGCTGGGCGTGCTGGCGCGGATCGCCCAGGTCTTCGCCGACCACGGGGTGTCGATCTTCACCATGCAGCAGAAGGACCACCCGCACGGCGACCCCCGGCTCTCGGAGATCCGGCTCGTCACCCACCGCGGCGCCAACAAGGACCTCGTCGCCACCGTCGACGCGCTGCGGGAGCTGCCGTTCGTCGAGGAGGTCGCCGGTGTGATCCGCGTGGAGCACGCCGACTGAGCCCTCGCCGCGGTGCCGCCCGGTCACCGGGCGGCACCGCGCACGGCGGCCGGACGATCCGCCGCCCCGTGCCCGGAGCACCGCACGAGCACCCCCCCCCGCACCACCGAGTCCACAGGAAGAGATCCAGCACATGGCACACGTCTGGCAGGGCGTCATCAACGAGTACCGGGACCGGCTGCCGGTCTCCGGGTCCACCGAGGTCATCACGATGGGGGAGGGCGGCACGCCGCTGATCCGGGCGCGCGCCCTGTCGGAGCTCACCGGCAGCACCGTCTGGCTGAAGTTCGAGGGCATGAACCCGACCGGTTCGTTCAAGGACCGGGGCATGACGATGGCCATCACGAAGGCCAAGGAGGAGGGCGCCGAGGCCGTCGTGTGCGCCTCGACGGGCAACACCTCCGCCTCCGCCGCGGCCTACGCCCAGCAGGCCGGGCTCACGTGCGCGGTGCTCGTGCCGGAGGGGCGGATCGCGATGGGCAAGCTCTCGCAGGCCGTGGCGCACGGCGCGGACATCATCCAGGTGGACGGCAACTTCGACAACTGCCTCGAGGTCGCCCGCAAGCTCTCCGAGTCCTACCCGGTGTTCCTCGTGAACTCCGTGAACCCCTACCGGATCGAGGGCCAGAAGACCGGGGCCTTCGAGGTCGTCGACACCCTCGGCGACGCCCCGGACCTGCACGTGCTGCCGGTCGGCAACGCCGGCAACATCACCGCGTACTGGAAGGGCTACCAGGAGTACGCCCAGCCGTACGACTCCCCGGCCGCCGGACGGCTGCCCGCCGTCTCCACGAGGCTTCCCGTCATGTGGGGCTTCCAGGCCGAGGGGGCGGCGCCGCTGGTGCTCGGCCACCCCGTCACGGAGCCCGAGACGATCGCCACCGCCATCCGGATCGGCAACCCCGCGTCCTGGGACTCGGCGATCGCCGCCCGCGACGAGTCCGGCGGGCTGATCGGCTCCGTCTCGGACGACGAGATCCTGACCGCGCACCGGTGGCTCTCGGCCCGCGAGGGCGTGTTCGTGGAGCCCGGCTCCGCCGCGGGCGTCGCCGGCGTGCTGCATAAGCACGCCGCGGGGGAGGTCCCGGCGGGGAGGACGATCGTCATCACCGTGACCGGCCACGGGCTGAAGGACCCGCAGTGGGCGATCAAGGCCGCCGAGCGGGAGGACCCCTCGCTCGTCGAGCCGAAGCGCGTGCCCTTCGACGTGGTGGCCGTGGCCGCCGCGCTGGGCCTGGAGTAGTCCCGGATGTTCGAGATCGGCCAGCGGGTCTCCGTGAGCGTGCCCGGCTCCACGGGCAACGTGGGCCCCGGCTACGACAGCTTGGGCCTGGCGCTGGGCCACTACGACGACCTGGCCGTGACCGTGACCGGCGGGGGACTGGAGTTCGAGCTCCACGGCGAGGGCTCCGCGTCCGTGCCCCGGTCCGCGGAGCACCTCGTGGTCCGCGCCATGCGGGCCGCCTTCCGCGCCGCAGGCGTCGAGGACCTGCCGGGACTGCGGCTCGAGGCGACCAACCGGATCCCGCACGGCCGCGGCATGGGCTCGAGCGCCTCGGCCGTGGTGGCCGGCGTGCTCGCCGCGAACGCGCTGCTGCCCGCGGGGCGCGTGCTCGACGACCTGCGCCTGCTCCAGGTCGCCGCCGCCATGGAAGGTCACCCGGACAACGTGGCCCCCTCCCTCTACGGGGGCCTGGTGATCTCCTGGACCGGCACGGACGGCTACCGCAGCGCCCCCGTGACCGTGCACGAGGACGTGGTGCCGGTGGTGGCGGTGCCCGACTTCGAGGTGCCCACCCGTCTGGCCCGCTCCCTGCTGCCCGCGACCGTCCCGCACCACGACGCCGCGGTCAACGCCGGGCGCACGGCCCTGCTCGTCGAGGCCCTGACCCGGCGCCCGGAGCTGCTGCTGCCCGCCACGGAGGACCGGCTCCACCAGCCGTACCGGGCCTCGGCCATGCCCCCGAGCGCCCGGCTGATGGGCGCGCTGCGCGAGCGCGGGCTCCCGGCCATGATCTCCGGGGCCGGTCCCACCGTCCTGGTCCTGGCCGCCGGCCAGGACCAGGCGCGGGAGACGGAGCAGGCGCTGGAGGAGCTCGTGGGCCCCGGGGCCGGCACCGGACCGGTCTCCTGGCGTGTCCTCCGTCTGCGGGTCGACGGCCGGGGTGCTACGCTGGAGAGGCACCCGCAGCAGATCCAGGGGTAGGAAACCGCGCCCAGCGCGGTGAGGACAGCGGGCATCATGAGGGGCTCCGCCCCGGTCCGATGCGCCGAGGTCCTCGGCTCCACCACCTCAGATCCTCCGGTGATCCCCCGCCGGCACCGGCCTCTCCGATGCCGTCGGCGCACCGGTCCGCACCGACACGGGCCGGGGCGCACCACGATCCTGCGGGCACCACCTTGTTCGCCCAGGCTGCCGCGCCCTGAAGTGCGCCCCGCCGCAGGCGGCCCGCCGTCGCGGCCCGCCGGGAACCATCCACGGTCCAGGACTCTGAGATCCATGGGCCCCCCACCGAGGGAGAAGGACACTTCGTGACCGAGACCACCGACCTTTCCACGGGTACGGAAGAGACCACCACCACCGATCCCCGGAACGCGGGCCTGTCCGCGCTCAAGCTGGCCCAGCTCCAGGCGCTCGCCTCCCAGCTGGGGATCACCGGCGCCCGCCGGATGCGCAAGAGCCTGCTGGTCGACGCGATCGCCGCCCACCAGCGCGGCGGAGCCGTGGCCGACCGGGACCGGGCCGTCGAGGAGAAGATCGCCCAGACGGTCGAGAAGACCGCCGAGAGCGGTGCCGACCAGGGCGGCGCCCCGGCCGCCGAGCGCACCGGCGGCGACTCCGCCGCGCAGGGCGCGGACGGGGCCCCGCCGCAGCGGCGCTCCCGCTCCCGCCGCGCCACGAGCACGGGCGTGGTGTCCACCGATCAGCAGGACACCGGCCGGCAGGGCGCTGAGCCGCAGGGCTCCGCGCAGCAGGGCACCGAGCAGCAGGACTCCCCGCAGCAGAGCACCGGTCAGCAGGATGCCGGGCAGCAGCCGGCCGAGCGCCCGGCGGCGTCCGCCGACGAGACCTCCGGCAGCGAGGGCGGCCGCGGCCGTGGCCGCAGCCGCCGGAACCGCAACCGCGACGACAACGGCCAGGCCGGCGGCCAGGAGCAGGGCGGCCAGAACCAGGGCGGCCAGGACGCCGGGCAGAGGTCCGAGGACGGGCGGGGCTCCGCCGAGGGCCGCGACGACGACCAGTCGAAGCAGGACCGCGGCCGCAACCAGAACCGCGGCCAGGACAACCGCGGCCAGGACAAGGGCGGCCAGGACAACCGCGGCCAGGACAAGGGCGACGGCCGCGGCAAGCGGGAGAACCGCGCCGAGGGCGGCAAGTCCCAGGACGGCAAGTCCCAGGACAACCGCGGCCAGGACAACCGCCAGGACAACCGGGGCCAGGACAACCGCCCGGACAACCGGGGCCAGGACAACCGCGGCCAGGACGGCGAGGGCGGCAGCCGCCGCAGCCGCCGCAACCGCAACCGCAACGACCGTGACCGCGACCGCAGCGACCGCAACGACCGCGCCGAGCGCAACGAGCGCCGCAACCGCCGCGGGCGCAGCTCCGGCCCCGAGGTCGACGACACGGAGTTCACCGAGGACGACGTCCTGCTGCCCGTCGCCGGCATCCTGGACGTGCTCGACAACTACGCGTTCGTGCGCACCTCCGGCTACCTGCCCGGCCCCAACGACGTCTACGTCAGCCTGGCCCAGGTCAAGAAGCACAACCTGCGCAAGGGCGACGCCGTGGTCGGCGCCATCCGCGCCCCCCGCGAGGGCGAGCAGCAGAACAACACCCGGCAGAAGTTCAACGCGCTGGTCCAGCTGACCACGGTCAACGGCAAGAAGACCGAGGAGAACAAGGACCGCGTGGACTTCGGGAAGCTGATCCCGCTGTACCCGCAGGAGCGGCTGCGCCTCGAGACGGAGCCCAAGAAGATCGGGCCCCGCGTCGTCGACCTCGTGGCCCCCATCGGCAAGGGCCAGCGCGGCCTGATCGTCTCCCCGCCGAAGGCCGGCAAGACGCTCATGCTGCAGGCGATCGCCAACGCGATCACCACGAACAACCCCGAGGTCCACCTCATGATGGTGCTCGTCGACGAGCGCCCCGAGGAGGTCACGGACATGCAGCGCACGGTCAAGGGCGAGGTGATCGCCTCGACCTTCGACCGCCCGGCGGACGACCACACCACGGTCGCCGAGCTCGCGATCGAGCGGGCCAAGCGGCTCGTGGAGATGGGCATGGACGTGGTGGTCCTCCTGGACTCCATGACCCGCCTGGGCCGCGCCTACAACCTCTCGGCGCCCGCGTCCGGCCGCATCCTCTCGGGCGGCGTGGACTCCGCGGCGCTGTACCCGCCGAAGAAGTTCTTCGGCGCGGCCCGCAACATCGAGAACGGCGGCTCGCTGACGATCCTGGCGACCGCGCTCGTGGAGACCGGCTCCAAGATGGACGAGGTCATCTTCGAGGAGTTCAAGGGCACCGGCAACATGGAGCTGCGCCTGTCCCGCTCGCTCGCGGACAAGCGGATCTACCCGGCCGTGGACGTCAACTCCTCGGGCACCCGGCGCGAGGAGAACCTCCTGTCCCCGGACGAGATCAAGATCATGTGGAAGCTGCGCCGGGTCCTCTCCGGGCTCGACCAGCAGCAGGCCCTCGAGCTGCTCACGAACAAGCTGCGGGACACCCAGTCCAACACCGAGTTCCTGCTCCAGGTGCAGAAGACCACGCTGTCGGCCCGCGCCGAGAGCGACCGCTAGCACCCGCGCAGCCGCCGCGGCCCGCTCCGGACCCCCGGACGGGCCGCGGCGGCGTCGTCGTGCCCGGGTGCCGTCCGCGCCCGGAACGACCGCCGTCCTCCCCGCCGCCCGATGAAGGAGCGTCCCATGCCGGATCCGATCCAGTCCCTGCTCGACGAGCACGCCGAGCTGCAGCGGCAGCTCGCCGATCCCGCGGTGCACGCGGAGCAGGGCAAGGCCCGCCGCCTGGGGCGCCGCTACGCCGAGCTCAACGGCATCGTGGAGGCCCACCGCCGGGTCCAGCGCCTCGAGGAGGACCTGGGCGCGGCGCGCGAGCTCGCCGCCGAGGAGCCCGAGTTCGCCGAGGAGATCCCGGGGCTCGAGGAGCAGCTCGCGGCGGGGCGCGAGAAGCTGCGCCGGCTGCTCGTCCCGCGCGACCCCGACGACGGGCGCAACGTGATCCTGGAGGTCAAGGCCGGGGAGGGCGGGGACGAGTCCGCGCTCTTCGCGGGGGACCTGCTGCGCATGTACCTGAAGTACGCGGAGGCCCGGGGCTGGAAGACCGAGTTCATCTCGACCAACGACTCCGACCTGGGCGGCTACAAGGACGTGCAGGTCGCGATCAAGTCGAACGCCACGGACCCCGCCGAGGGCGTGTGGGCACGGCTGAAGTACGAGGGCGGGGTGCACCGGGTGCAGCGCGTGCCCGTCACCGAGTCGCAGGGCCGGATCCACACCTCCGCCGCGGCGGTGCTCGTCTTCCCGGAGGTCGACGAGCCCGAGGAGGTCGAGATCAGCCAGAACGACCTGAAGATCGACGTCTACCGCTCCTCGGGCCCGGGCGGGCAGTCCGTGAACACCACCGACTCCGCGGTCCGGATCACCCACCTGCCCACGGGCATCGTGGTGGCCATGCAGAACGAGAAGTCGCAGTTGCAGAACCGGGAGGCCGCGATGCGGGTGCTGCGCGCCCGCATCCTCGCCCACCAGCAGGAGCAGATCGACGCGGAGAACGCCGCACAGCGCCGCTCCCAGGTGCGGACGATGGACCGCTCCGAGCGGATCCGCACCTACAACTTCCCCGAGAACCGGATCAACGACCACCGCACGGGCTACAAGGCCTACAACCTCGACCACGTCATGGCCGGGGACCTGGAGCCGGTCGTGCGCTCGGCCATCGAGATGGACGAGCAGGCCCGGCTCGAGGCCATCGGCCAGCAGGACGGCTGAGCGGGGCCCCGGGATGACCAGGTCGCTGGGACAGGCGGTGCGCTGGGCGGAGCAGGTGCTCGCCGAGGCCGGGATCGACTCCGCGCGCACGGACGCCCTGCTGCTCGCCGCCCACCTCACGGGCCTGACCCGCGGCGAGGTCGAGGCGCGGGCCGTCATCGGCGCGGACGAGCCCGAGGGCTACGCCGAGCTGGTCGCCGAGCGCGCCCGCCGGGTCCCGCTGCAGCACCTCACCGGCGTCGCGCACTTCCGCTACCTGACGCTGGCCGTGGGACCAGGGGTGTTCGTGCCCCGGCCCGAGACGGAGACCGTGGTGCAGACCGTTGTGGACGAGCTGCGCGACCAGCTCGCCGCGGGCGTGCACCGCCCGCACGTGGTGGACCTGGGCACGGGCTCGGGGGCGATCGCCGCCTCGGTGGCCCACGAGGTGCCGCAGGCGCGGGTGCACGCCGTGGAGCTGTCCGGGACCGCCCACGCCTGGGCGGCGCAGAACCTGCGGGGGACGCGCGCGGAGCTGGTCCGCGGCGACCTGCGCACGGCGTTCCCCGAGCTCGAGGGACGCTGCGACGTGGTCGTGTCGAATCCGCCCTACATCCCGGCGGACGCGGTCCCGCGCGAGCCGGAGGCCCGGGAGCACGACCCGGACCTCGCCCTGTACGGGGGCGGGAAGGACGGTCTCGAGCTGCCCCGGGCGGCCCTGGCCTCGGCCGTACGGCTGCTGCGCCCCGGGGGGTTCTTCGTCATGGAGCACGCCGAGGTGCAGGCCGCCGCCGTGGCGCACGCGTTCCGGGCCGCCGGTCTCGAGGACGTCGTGGGCCACCGGGACCTCACGGGCCGGGACCGGGCCACGGCCGGGCGCACGCCCCGCGGCGGCCGCGCACGCACCACCGGGATGGGAGAATGGACGCCGTGAACCACACCGTCTACGACTGCACCAGCATCGCCCAGCGCACCGCCGGGCTCAAGCACGCCGCGCGTGCCCTCGCGGCCGACGCGTGCGTGGTCCTGCCCACCGACACCGTCTACGGGATCGGGGCCGACGCCTTCTCCGCCCGGGGCGTGGCGACCCTGCTCGCCGCCAAGGGCCGGTCGCGGGCCATGCCCCCGCCCGTGCTCATCGCCCACGCCGGCGTGCTCGACGGGCTGGCGGACGAGGTCTCCGACGACGCCCGCGCGCTCGCCCAGGCCTTCTGGCCCGGCGGGCTGACCCTCATCCTGCACGCCCACCCGTCCCTCGGCTGGGACCTCGGGGAGACCCACGGGACCGTGGCCCTGCGGGTGCCCGACGACGAGCTGGCCCAGGCGCTGCTCATCGAGAGCGGACCGCTGGCGGTGTCCTCGGCCAATCGCACCGGCCACCCCGCCGCGTCGACGGCGCAGGCCGCGGTGGACATGCTCGGCGACGCCGTGGAGCTGTACCTGGACGGCGGCCCGAGGCCCGCCGGGGGGACGGCGGGCGCGGTCCCGGTGTCCTCCACCATCGTGGACTGCACGGGGGAGACGCCGCTGCTGGTGCGCCACGGCACGGTGAGCCTCGCCCGCCTGCGCTCGGTCGTGCCCTCGGTGGCGCCGGCGGACGGCGACGAGGAGCTCGAGGGTTCCCCCGGTCCCGCGACGCCGCCGGCGGAGCCCGCCGCGGCCGGGGGATCGCACGCGGTCGGCGAGCCGGACCCGGAGGCCGCCCCGCCCGGCCCGGCCGCGCCGGAGGACACGGACGGCGCCGGTCCCGACCGGCAGCCCCCGGCTCCCGGACCCGCCCGGGCCGCGGCCGCGCAGGGCCTGGCCGCGGCGCTCGTCGCCCGTTCCGCGGGGGGCCCGCCCCCGGCCGTGGACCAGGACCGCACCCGGCTCGCCCGTCCGGCGGCCCCGGGCGAGCAGCGGCCCCTGCCGGTGGACGAGGCGGCCCGGCTCGTGGCGCGCGGGCACCGGGACGCCTGAGCTCCGTCCCCGCGGCGCTCCCCGCTCCGGCGGGCCCCCTGCTCCGGCCGGGGCTCAGCCCCGGCCGGCGGCCAGGTGCGCCTGGCGCAGCACCTCGGTGATCCGCGGCTCCGGGACCGCGTCGTGCTCCTCGGCCCAGCCGCGCACCTGGCGCTGGCCGAACCACGTCACCTCGAGGCGGCGGAGGACCCCGTGCCAGCGGTTGCCGGCGAGCGCGGAGACCGCGAACCCGGCGTCCACCACGAGCCGGCACAGCAGCACGGGCAGGTGCCGGGGCTCCCGCCGGCCCGCGTCCCGGAGGATGGAGGCGGTGGTGGCGCCCTCCCACGGCTGCAGCACGACCGGCGGCAGCTCCTCGCGGTGGCGACCCACCCGCGAGACGAACTCGGCCAGGGCGTGCACGGAGGTCACGGGGGTGTGCGCGGTGCCGTCGCCGGCCACCGAACTGAGCGGCGAGGACGCGAAGCGGGCCAGCCGCGCCGTGGTGCGGCGCCCGGAGCCCTGCACCGACGTGGCGCGCAGCACCGTGATCGCCGCGGCGTCCTGCTCGCCCGCCCAGTCCCGGCGCAGCTTCAGCAGCGCGCTCTCCCCGAGGGCCTTCGAGAAGGAGTAGGGGGAGAAGGGCCGCACCGTGGGCGTCTCGTCGAGGACCTCGACGTCGCCCTGGACGGCCGCGGAGCTCACGTGCACGATCCGGCGCACGCTCGTGCGGCGCGCGGCGAGGGCCACGAGCACCGGCAGCAGCGCGTTCGCCCCCACGAGGGACTCCTCGTGCGTCTGGTCCGGGGCCGCCAGGCCCGCCGCGTTCACCACCACGTGGGCGCCGGCGAAGGACTCGGCGAGGTAGTCGATGACGGACTCGAGCCGGCCGGCCTGCTCGAGGAGGTGGTGGACCGTGCGCGCCCCGGACCCCAGCCGCGGAGCGGACACCGGGACCACCGTCTGGCCGTCCGCCTGCAGCCGGGCCACGGTCGCGGAGCCCACGAACCCCGTCGCTCCCAGGACTGCCCACGTCGTCGATGTCACGGTGCTTCCTTCCCGCCGGTCGCTGCCGGTCGCCGTCGTCGCGGATCCGGATCCTTGCGCTCATCGTACAGACCGGCCCTCCGCCGGGGCGGGGCGACGCGGCCGGTCAGCCCGGGGACCGGCCGCCCGCTTGCTAGACTCGGCACGGCCCGGCGCCCGCCCGGCCCCGCGCCGGAGCCCGCACCCGTCACCGCACTGGAGGAGCCGCATGCCGTCCGACCCCACGCCCACCCCCACGGTGGCGGTGGCCTGCGTGACCCAGGACCGGCACGAGGACGTCCTCGCGCTCGTCGCCGCCCTGCGCGAGCAGACGGTGCCCGTCGCCTCGCTGTGCCTGGTCGACGCCGGGCGCGAGGCGCTGCCCCGGCAGGTCCTGGAGGAGGCGATCGGCGGGCGCTTCGAGCTCGAGCTCGTGCGCTCCCTGGCCAACCTCGGCGGCGCCGGCGGGTTCTCCCTGGCGATCCTGACCGCCCTCGCCACCGGGGCGGACCGGGTCTGGCTCATGGACGACGACGCCCGCCCGGAGGACCCCGACTGCCTCGAGATCCTCCTGCGCGAGGCCGCGCAGCGGGAGCTGTCCGTGGTCTCCCCGCTCGTCGTGGCGCCCCAGGACCACGGCGCGCTCGCCTTCTCCCACCGTCTCGAGGGACGGATGACGCACTCCCGGGCGGACCTGGAGCCCCTCGGCTTCCTGCCCGGCCACGCCACCTTCTTCAACGGCGCCCTCATGGCCGAGCACGTGTTCTTCACGGTGGGGCTCCCGGACCTGAAGCTCTTCCTGCGCGGGGACGAGGTCGACTTCCTCGTGCGGCTGCGCCGCTCGGGACTGCCCTTCGGCACCACCACCCGCACCGCCGTGGCCCACCCGCCGGGCTGGGACGAGGAGCACGTGGTGGTGCCCGGCCGGCTCAAGGTGGTGGTGCCCGGCACCGAGTTCAAGCGCGAGCACTTCTTCCGCAACCGGGGCTGGACCACGTGGCGCTACAAGCGGGTCGTCCAGCTCGGGGCCGACCTCGTCGGCTACCCCCTCTACTACCTGCGCCGGCGCGACGTGCGCGGCCTGGCGTCCTGGGCGGGCCGCTACGTGGGCGGGATGCGTGGGCGCGGCTTCGGCGGCCCGCGGTGACGCCGTGAGCGCGTCCCCGGCCCCGCGCACCGCGTTCTCCGTGCTCATGCCCGTGTACCGCGGGGACACGGCGGAGCGACTCCGCCGCGCGGCGGAGTCGGCCACCGTCGAGCAGCGGCGCCGCCCCGCCGAGCTCGTCCTGGTGCGCGACGGCCCGGTCCCCGCCCCGCTCGAGGCCGAGCTGGACCGTCTCGCGCGGGAGCTGCCCGTCCCGGTGGTGCGGGTCGACCTCGAGCGCAACGAGGGGCTCACCGCGGCGCTCAACGCCGGGCTCGACCGGTGCCGGTTCGACGTGGTGGCCCGCGCCGACGCAGACGACGTCTCCTATCCCCGCCGCTTCGCGGTGCAGCTGCCGGTGATCGAGGCCGGGGCCGACCTCGTGGGCTCCTCGATGCACGAGATCGGCGACGACGAGCGCACCCCCCTCGCCCTGCGCCGCGCCCCGGTGGGGGAGCGGGACATCCTGTCCGTCTCGCGGCGCCGCAACCCCGTGAGCCACCCGACCGTGGTGTTCCGGCGCTCGGCCGTGCGGGCGGCCGGCGGCTACGTGCACGTGCCCCTCGCCGAGGACTACTGGCTGTGGGTGCGGATGCTGCGCGCCGGCGCCGACGTGCGCAACGTGCCCGAGCCGCTGGTCGGCTACCGGGTCTCCGCGGGCTCCTACGAGCGGCGCGGCGGGTGGCGCGTGCTCCGCGCGGAGCTCGCCCTCCAGGCCCGGTTGCGCGGGATCGGCCACGTGGGGTTCCTACAATGGGTGCGCAACGTGGTGGTGCGCGGCGGGTACCGGTTCGTCCCCACCCGGCTCCGGGAGCTCGCCTACCGGGCCATGGTCGGCGCGCCCCGCCGCTGACCGTCCCGCACCGGAGCCCGCCCGGCGCCCCCGGCACCGACCACGAAAGGAACGACGCGATGAGCGCTGAGCCCGAGCGCCCCAGCGGCACGGCGCTGCCCCCCGGCGGCGCCGGCAGGGGGTCCCCGCCCCGGGCGGCCCCGCCGGAGCGTCCCGTGGCGTGGCTGTGGATCCAGATGCTGCTGGACTCCGTCGCCTGGGTCGTGGCCCTCGTGCTCGCGCTGGTGCTGCGCTACGAGATGGACCTCCAGTTCATCAGCGCCCCCGGCCTGCTGCTGGTGTCCCTGGTGGCCGTGGCCGCCCAGCTCGTCGTCGGCTTCTCCTTCGCCCTGTACAAGGGGCGGTACTCCTTCGGCAGCTTCGACGAGGCCAAGCTGCTGGTGGTCGTCACCCTCATCGTCACGGCCGTGCTCCAGGTCCTGCTCCTGGTGGTGGGCACGAGCATCGGCATCCCGCGCTCCACCGCCCTCATCGCGTTCCCCTTCGCGTGCCTGTTCATGGCCGCCTTCCGCTACCTGAAGCGGATGTACCAGGAGGCCTCCGCCCGTCCCGGCGCCTCCGCCCAGCACGTGGTGGTCTACGGCGCGGGCTACCTCGGGACCTTCCTCATCCAGCGCATGATGCAGGACCCGCACTCCGAGTTCCTGCCCGTGGCCCTGCTCGACGACGACCCCGCGAAGAAGCACCTGCGGATCTCCTCCGTGCCCGTGCTCGGCACCCTGCACGACGTCCGCGACGTCATGGCCCGCACGCGCGCCTCCGTGCTGATCGTCGCGATGTCCAGCCCGGACCCGCGGATCATGCACCGGGTCGCGGACGCCGTGGCCGGCACCGGGATCCGGGTCATGACGATGCCCCCGCTCGGGGAGGTGCTCGCCGCCAAGCACCAGGGCGCGGACTTCCGGGACATCAGCATGGAGGACCTCATCGGCCGCCGCCCCGTCGACATCGACGTCGAGGAGATCGCCGGCTACGTCAAGGGCCGCCGCGTCCTGGTCACCGGCGCCGGCGGCTCCATCGGCTCCGAGCTGTGCCGCCAGCTCGTGGGCTTCGAGCCCGCCGAGCTGATCATGGTCGACCGGGACGAGTCCGCCCTGCAGAGCACGCAGATCTCCATCACGGGCCGCGGTCTGCTCGACGGGCGCGACACCGTCCTCGCCGACATCCGCGACCCCGAGTCCGTCGGGACGATCTTCCGCGACCGGCTGCCCCAGGTGGTCTTCCACGCCGCCGCCCTCAAGCACGTCTCCCTGCTGGAGCAGTACCCGGACGAGGCGTGGAAGACGAACGTGATCGGCACCCTCAACGTGCTCCAGGCCGCCGAGCAGGCGGGCGTCGAGGTCTTCGTCAACATCTCGACCGACAAGGCCGCCAACCCCACCACGGCGCTGGGCCACTCCAAGCGCGTCGCGGAGAAGCTCACCGCCTGGATGGCGGACCGCACCGGGCAGCGCTACGCCTCGGTGCGCTTCGGCAACGTCTTCGGCTCCCGCGGCTCGATGCTGCCCCTGTTCACCGAGCAGATCCGGCAGGGCGGGCCGATCACGGTCACGCACGCCGAGGCGACCCGCTACTTCATGACGATCCCCGAGGCCTGCCAGCTCGTGATCCAGGCCGGGGCGATCGCCCGCGGCGGCGAGGTGCTGATCCTCGACATGGGCGAGCCCGTGCGGATCATGGACATCGCCGAGCGGCTGCGCGTGATGAGCGGGCGGGAGGACGTCGAGATCGAGATCACGGGCCTGCGGCCCGGGGAGAAGCTGCACGAGGACCTCATCGGCCTCGGCGAGAAGGACGAGCGGCCCTTCCACCCCAAGATCTCCCACGCCCGCGCCGACCGCCTCGACCCCGCCCAGCTGGACCGGCACACCTGGAAGGTGCGCGGCGGCATGGTCTACACGGGCACGATCCCGGTCGTGCGGCCGTCCACGCAGCCGCCGCCCACGTCGGTGCAGCGTCCGCGCAGCGCCTCGGGGCGGGCCTCGTGAGCGCCCCCGCGGTCGCGCTGCTGCCGGCCGGCCTCGACCTCACCGACCCCGGGGCGGCCCCCGACCCGGAGGAGCTGCGCCGGCTCGGGGAGCTCGTCCTGACGGTCGGCGCCCCGGCCCTCGTGCTGAGCCTGCTCCTGCCCCTGGCCGTCAAGCCCCTGCTCGCCCGGTGGGGGGTGCTCGACGTCCCCAACGAGCGCTCCTCCCACCAGCGCACGGTCGTGCGGGGGATGGGCCTGGCCGTGGCGGTCGCCGTGCTCCTCGCCTACGGCTCCGCCCTGCTCACGGGCGCCATCCGGGTCGACCGCTCCGTGGCGCTCGTGGTCCTGGCCGTCGCCGCGCTGTTCGCCGCCCTCGGCTGGGCCGAGGACTACCGGGGCGTGTCGGTGCGGGTGCGCCTGGCCGCCCAGCTGGGCATCGGGCTGGCGGCCACGACCGTCCTCGTCACGGTCCTCGGCACCTCGGCGTGGTGGCTGCCGGTGGGCACGGTCGCGATCGCCGCCTACGTGAACATGGCCAACTTCATGGACGGGATCAACGGCATCTCCGGGCTGCACGGGCTCGCCGCGGGACTGCTGTACGCCTGGGCCGGCGCCTCCAACGACCTGCCGTGGATGGTCGCGGCTGGCCTGGCCGTGGCCGGGGGCTTCGCCGGGTTCCTGCCCTGGAACCTGGGCCGGGGCACCGTGTTCCTCGGGGACGTCGGCTCCTACCTGCTCGGCGGGTCGCTGGCCGGGATCGCGGTCGCGGCCTTCCTCTCGGGGGTGTACGTCGAGTACCTCCTGCCCCCGCTGGCGGTCTACGTGGCCGACACCTCCGTGACCCTGCTCCGCCGGGTCCGGGCGGGGGAGGCCTGGTACCGCCCGCACCGCCAGCACGTCTACCAGCGCCTCACCGACGTGGGGCTCTCCCACACGGGCTCGGCGCTCGTCGTCACGGCCGCGACCGTGCTCGTGAGCGTGGCCTCCGTCGTCGGCCTGCGCACGGGCCCGGCCGCCACGGCCGGGGCCGGGGCGTTCGTGCTCGCGGTGCTCGCGGTCTACCTCGTGCTGCCCGGGCTGCTCGGGCGCCGGGCGCGCGACCGGTCCCCGACGGGGTCCCGGCCGTGAGCGCGGCCGCGCTCAGCGCCGTGCTCGGCGCCGCGCTGGTCGTCGCCAGCCATCTGGTCACCCTGCTGGTGGCGCGGGCCACCGCCGGGACGCAGGGGCCGGTCGCCGCGCCCGCGCTCGCGATGACGTACGTGCTGAAGGTCTTCCTGCTCGGCGGCATCCTGCTCACGGTGCCCGCCCCGCCGTGGCTGGTCCCGGGCTGGGCCGCCGCGGGCGTGCTGGGCGCCCTCGTCGTCTCGCTCGCGCTCGCGGCCCGGGCCGCCGGCCGCGGTGCCCGCACCGCGCTGGGCCCGCTGCTGGAGGCGCGCCGCCGGGCGGAGGCCGGGGCGGGCGCGGCCGACGACACACCGCGGGACCCGCACGGGCACCCGCACGACCGGGCGCGCCCCGACAGGAGGCAGGACGACCATGAGCACGGATGACCGCGAGGACGCGACCCGCCCGGACGGGGACCCCGTTCCGGACCCGCCCGGGGACGGCCCCGAGGACGGCCCCGGGGACGGCCGGGAGCCGGCCCGGAGGAGCCGGGGACTGCGCACCGCGGGGGAGCTCGTGGAGGGCGGCGGGCTCTCCGGCGGGCTGACGACACTCCTCTATGTGGTGATCGGGATGGGGTTCTGGAGTTTGGTAGGGTGGGGTGCGGATCGCGTGCTGGGAACCCGGTGGATCGTGGTTCTGGGAGCGTGCATCGGCGCCGCCTCCGGGATCTACGTCGTGTACCTCCACATGCAGGAGGGGCTGCGTCGCAGCCCGACCTCCGATGGGGCCGATCCGCACAACCCGCACCAGTCCGGCCCGGACTCGGCGCCCCGACCGTGACCACCGGCCAGAGCACTGCAGAAAGGACCCGCATTGAACGCCGCCCTCATCAGGCTCCCCGCCACCGGAGGATTCACCGCCCCGACCGTCGAGGAAATGCACCTGCCGCCGTTCTTCGAGCTGGGCACTTTCGAGTTCGGCAAGCAGATGCTGCTGATCCTCCTGTCGGTCGTCCTGATCGCCGGCTTCTTCATGTGGGCCATCCGCCGCAACGCCCTCGTTCCCTCGAAGTCGCAGTACCTCGCGGAGAGCGGCTACGGGTTCGTGCGCAACCACCTCGGCCGGGACATCATCGGTGAGAAGGAGTTCCGCCCCTACATCCCGCTGCTGTTCACCTTCTTCTTCTTCATCCTGGTGAACAACCTCTTCGGCTCCATCCCGGTGCTGCAGCTGCCGACCCTCTCCCACGCGGGCTCCGCCTACGTCCTGGCCGGCATCGCCTACGTCACCTGGGTCTTCATGGGCATCAAGCGGCACGGGCTCGGCGGCTTCATGGGCAAGATGACGATGCCGCCGGACGTCCCGAAGCTGCTCTACATCTTCCTCATCCCGATCGAGTTCCTCTCGAACCTGATCATCCGCCCGGTCACGCACGCCCTCCGTGTGTTCGCCACGATGTTCGCCGGCCACCTGGCGCTCATGGTCGCGGCGTCCATGACGGGATACCTGCTCTCGCAGGCCAGCGCCATCAGCGTCGTCGCGCTGGGCTCCACCGTGCTCGGCGTGTTCATCTACTTCCTGGAGATCCTGATCCAGGTCCTCCAGGCCTACATCTTCACCCTCCTCTTCGCCGTGTACGTCCAGGGCGCCCTGCAAGAGGGCCACTGACACCGGTGGAGCACCGCTCCGGCCCCGGCCGGAGCCCCGCAGTCCATCCCCGAAATGTTCAGAGCCGACACGGCTACGACGCCCGGCCCCCGGGCACCTAGAAAGGAAATACCCCTCATGACTGGTTCGCTCAGTGCTATCGGTTACGGTCTGGCTGCCATCGGCGGCGGCATCGGCGTGGGTCTGATCTTCGCCGCGTACATGCAGTCGGTCGCCCGCCAGCCGGAGTCGCAGCGCGTGCTCCAGCCGATGCTGTTCTTCGGCTTCGCCGTGGTCGAGGCGCTCGCGATTCTGGGCTTCGTGCTCGCGTTCATCGCCTGAGTGGCGCACCCCGTACAAGTCCTTCCTAGAGAACAGGAATCGCGCACATGATGATACTGGCAGCCGAGGAAGGGGCGAACCCCCTCTTCCCCAATGTCTGGGAGATGCTGATCACCGGCATCGGGTTCCTGATCCTGCTCTTCCTGGTCGTCAAGTTCGTCGTGCCGGCGTTCGAGCGGGTCTACCGCGAGCGCACCGAGGCCATCGAGGGCGGTCTGGCCAAGGCCAAGGCCGCCCAGGCCGAGGCCGCCGCCGCCCGTGACGAGTACAACCAGCAGCTCGAGAGCGCGCGCCTGGAGGCTCAGAAGATCCGCGAGGAGGCCCGCCTCGAGGGCGAGAAGATCCTCGCGGACTTCAAGGACCGGGCGAACGCCGAGTCGGCCCGCATCACCGAGAACGCCCACCGCACCATCGAGGCGGAGCGCGCGGCGGCCGTGGTCTCCCTGCGCAACGAGGTGGGCACGCTGGCCACCACGCTCGCGGCGAAGATCGTGGGCGAGTCGCTCGACGACGACGCCCGGGCCAACCGGGTGGTCGACCGCTTCCTCGCCGACCTGGAGCAGGATCAGGAACGGAACGCAGGTGCGGCGCGGTAATGGCAGACGCAGCGAACGAATTCACCCAGCAGACCGCTCGTGAGGTCGAGCGCTGGGCCG
Organism: Kocuria oxytropis; assembly: GCF_040981195.1. Lineage (NCBI taxonomy): Bacteria > Bacillati > Actinomycetota > Actinomycetes > Micrococcales > Micrococcaceae > Kocuria > Kocuria oxytropis. The sequence goes on from NZ_JAVFXA010000002.1 coordinate 224,572, forward strand.
GCTCGGCCGGCCCGGCGCTCGCCCGGGAGCTGTTCGGCGTGCTCGCCGTGCTCGACGAGAACGGCGCCCTGCGCCGCGCGCTGGCGGACCCCTCCTACGAGGGGCCCCAGCGCGAGCAGGTCGTGCGCCGGCTGTTCGCCGAGAAGGTCTCCCCGGACGCCGTGGAGGTCGTCGCGCACCTGGCCGGCCGCCGCTGGAGCGACGACCGCGAGTTCGCCGACGCCCTCGAGCACGCCGGGGTGGCCCTCACCGCGGCGTCCGCCGAGAACCGCGGCGGTCTCGAGGGCCTCGAGCAGGTCGTGGACCAGCTGATCGCGTTCAAGGGGGTGCTGGACGGCTCGCACGAGCTGCAGCGGGCCCTCAGCGATCCGCGGGCGGGCGTGGAGGCCAAGACCCGCCTGGCGCAGCGGCTGACCCCGGGCGCCTCGGAGGAGGCGCTGCTGCTCGTGGAGCAGGCCGTGCTCTCGCCGCGCGGAGCCCTCGTCGGCCGTCTCGTCGAGCGCTTCGCCGAGGAGGTGGCGGCCCGCCGGCAGCGGTGGATCGCGCACGTGAGCACGTCGCGGCCGCTGACCGAGGAGCAGCGCGGTCGGCTGCAGCAGCAGCTCAACGCCGTGTACGGCAGGGACCTCAAGCTCACCGTGGACGTCGACCCGACGCTGATCGGGGGGCTCAAGGTGCAGGTGGGCGAGGAGGTCATCGACGGCTCCGTCGCCGCCCGGATCGACGAGCTGCGCCAGCGGATCGGCGCCTGAGCCCCTCGGTGCCCGCCCCGGGGCCGTCGCGGACGGACGCCCCCGCCGGCCGGACGGCGGCAGCCGGTGCACCGGCGCGGCGTTCCGCCACAGATTTGGACTCACGGTCACCGCTGACGGCAGTGATCACGAACTAGGAGAGCAGGGACAGGACATGTCCGAAGTCACCATCAATGCCGACGACGTCCGTAGCGCGCTGAGCGAATTCGCCGCGTCCTACGAGCCCGGCACCGCAGAACGAACCGAGGTCGGCCGCGTCAGCAGCGCCTCCGACGGCATCGCACGCGTCGAGGGCCTGCCCTCGGTCATGGCCAACGAGCTGCTGCGCTTCGAGAACGGCGTGCTCGGCCTCGCCCAGAACCTCGACGTCCGCGACATCGGCGTCGTGATCCTCGGCGACTTCCGGGGCATCGAGGAGGGCCAGGAGGTCCAGCGCACCGGGGAGGTCCTCTCCGTGCCGGTGGGCGACGCCTTCCTCGGCCGCGTGGTCGACCCGCTGGGCTCGCCCATCGACGACCTCGGCCCCATCGAGTCCGAGGGCCGTCGCGCCCTGGAGCTGCAGGCCCCCGGCGTGACCATGCGCAAGTCGGTCCACGAGCCGCTGCAGACCGGCATCAAGGCCATCGACGCGATGATCCCGATCGGCCGCGGCCAGCGCCAGCTCATCATCGGCGACCGCCAGACCGGCAAGACGGCGATCGCCGTCGACGCGATCCTCAACCAGCGCGCCAACTGGGAGTCCGGCGACGTCGACCGGCAGGTCCGCTGCATCTACGTGGCGGTCGGCCAGAAGGCCTCGACCATCGCCGGGGTGCGCCAGACCCTCGAGGACAACGGCGCCCTGGAGTACACCACGATCGTCGCGGCCCCGGCCTCCGAGGCCGCGGGCATCAAGTACCTGGCCCCCTACGCCGGGTCCGCCATCGGCCAGCACTGGATGTACGGCGGCAAGCACGTCCTCATCGTCTTCGACGACCTGTCCAAGCAGGCCGAGGCCTACCGCGCGGTCTCGCTGCTGCTGCGCCGCCCGCCGGGACGCGAGGCCTACCCGGGCGACGTGTTCTACCTGCACTCCCGCCTCCTGGAGCGCTGCGCCAAGCTCTCCGACGAGCTGGGCGCGGGCTCGATGACCGGGCTGCCGCTGATCGAGACGAAGGCCAACGACGTCTCGGCGTTCATCCCCACCAACGTCATCTCCATCACCGACGGCCAGATCTTCCTGCAGTCGGACCTGTTCAACGCCAACCAGCGCCCCGCCGTGGACGTCGGCATCTCCGTGTCCCGCGTGGGCGGCGCCGCCCAGGTCAAGGCCATGAAGAAGGTCTCCGGCACCCTGAAGCTCGAGCTGGCGTCCTACCGCTCGATGCAGGCGTTCGCGATGTTCGCCTCCGACCTGGACCCCGCGTCCCGGCAGCAGCTGACCCGCGGCGCCCGGCTGATGGAGCTGCTCAAGCAGAAGCAGTACACCCCGTACCCGGTCGAGGACCAGGTCGTGTCGATCTGGGCCGGCACCAACGGGCACCTCGACGAGGTGGAGGTCGCCGACGTGCTGGACTTCGAGCAGGCCCTGCTCGACCACGTGCGCCGGACCACCAACGTGATGGACTCCATCGTCGGCACCGGCAAGCTCGAGGACGACGCCGTCGCCGCCCTCGAGACCGCCGTCGCCGAGGTCAAGCGGGACTTCCGCGGCACCAAGCACGGGATCGAGCCGGGCCACGAGGAGCACGAGCCCCTCGAGGCGTCCGAGGTCGAGCAGGAACGGATCGTCAGGAAGTAACCGGTCGGTCCGGTGCCCCGCCGCGGCGGGGCACCGGGCACGGTGACGAAAGGAAGTCACATGGGAGCGCAGATTCGGGTCTACCGGAACAAGATCGCGTCGACCAAGTCCATGAAGAAGATCTTCAAGGCCATGGAGATGATCGCGACCTCGCGCATCAACAAGTCCCGACAGGGTCTGCAGGCGGCGCGTCCCTACGCGAACGCGCTGACCCGGGCGGTCTCACAGGTCGCCACCCAGCACAACGTCTCCCATGTCCTCACCACGCGGGTCGACGAGGTGCGCCGCTCGGCCGTGGTGATCATGACCTCGGACCGCGGACTGGCCGGGTCCTACTCCTCCAACGTGCTCAAGGAGGCCGAGGGCCTGCTGGAGCTGCTGCACGGGGAGGGCAAGGAGACGAAGGTCTACCTGATCGGCCGCAAGGCGCAGGCGTACTTCGACTTCCGCAGCCGCCCCTACGAGCGGAACTGGACCGGGGACACGGACAACGCCCGGCCCGACCGCGCGCGGGAGCTGCGCAAGGTGCTGATCGAGGACCTGGAGACCCCGTACGAGGACGGCGGCGTCGACGAGATCCACCTCGTCTACACGACGTTCAAGTCGATGGTCGTGCAGCAGCCGCGCGTGCTGCGCCTACTGCCGCTGGAGGTCGTGGACGCCAACGCGCTGACCGACGAGGTCGCCCAGGAGTTCGACGAGCTCGAGGAGCCGGACAGCACCTTCGAGTTCGAGCCGAACCCGGAGGAGTTCCTCGACGCCGTCCTGCCGCGCTACATCGACGCCCGGCTCTTCGCCAGCCTCGCGCACGCGGCCACGAGCGAGCTCGCGGCGCGGCAGAAGGCCATGAAGGCGGCCGGAGACAACGCGGACGAACTGATCAAGAAGTACACGCGCCTGATGAACAACGCCCGCCAGGCGGAGATCACCACCGAGCTCACCGAGATCGTGAGCGGCGCCGAGGCCCTGTGACGGGCCGTCCCGGCGATCCAGCAACTGACCACCACGAACAAGTGAAGTGAGAGAAATGACTGCCACCATCAGCGAACAGGCCGGGCAGCCGGTCTCGGGCGGCGCCACGGGCCGCATCGCCCGGGTCATCGGGCCGGTCGTCGACGTCCAGTTCCCCGAGCACGCGGTGCCCGGGATCTACAACGCCCTGACCGCCCAGTACGAGCTCAACGGCGAGACGCGGACGATCACCTTCGAGACCGCCCAGCACCTGGGCGACAACATGGTCCGGGCGATCGCCCTGCAGCAGACCGACGGCCTGGTGCGCGGCACCGAGGTCAAGGACTCCGGCGAGCCGATCTCCGTGCCCGTGGGCGACGTGGTCAAGGGCCACATCTTCAACGTCCTCGGCGAGGCCCTCGACGTCGAGACCTCCTCCCTGGAGATCACCGAGCGCTGGCCGATCCACCGCAAGGCGCCGTCCTTCGCGGAGCTCGAGGGCTCCACGGAGATGATGGAGACCGGCATCAAGTCGATCGACCTGCTGACCCCCTACATCAAGGGCGGCAAGATCGGCCTGTTCGGCGGCGCCGGCGTGGGCAAGACCGTGCTCATCCAGGAGATGATCACCCGTGTGGCCCGCAACTTCGGCGGCACCTCCGTGTTCGCCGGCGTGGGCGAGCGCACCCGTGAGGGCAACGACCTCTGGGTCGAGATGGAGGAGGCGAACGTCCTCAAGGACACCGCCCTCGTGTTCGGCCAGATGGACGAGCCGCCCGGAACGCGTCTGCGCGTGGCCCTGACCGGACTCACGATGGCGGAGTACTTCCGCGACGTGCAGAACCAGGACGTGCTGCTGTTCATCGACAACATCTTCCGCTTCACGCAGGCCGGGTCCGAGGTCTCGACCCTGCTGGGACGCATCCCCTCCGCCGTGGGCTACCAGCCCACGCTGGCGGACGAGATGGGCGTGCTGCAGGAGCGCATCACCTCCACCCGCGGCCACTCCATCACCTCCATGCAGGCGATCTACGTGCCGGCCGACGACTACACCGACCCGGCCCCGGCCACGACGTTCGCGCACCTGGACGCGACCACGGAGCTCTCCCGCGACATCGCCTCCCGCGGTCTCTACCCGGCGATCGACCCGCTGACCTCGACCTCGCGCATCCTCGACCCGCAGATCGTGGGCCAGGAGCACTACGACGTGGCGATCCGCGTCCGGTCGATCCTGCAGGAGAACAAGGAGCTGCAGGACATCATCGCGATCCTGGGCGTCGAGGAGCTCTCCGAGGAGCAGAAGGTCGTCGTCTCGCGGGCCCGCCGCATCGAGCAGTTCCTCTCCCAGAACACCTACACCGCCAAGCAGTTCACCGGTGTCGAGGGCTCCACGGTCCCGCTGGCGGAGACCATCGAGGCGTTCGGGAAGATCACCGAGGGCGAGTTCGACCACGTCCCGGAGCAGGCGTTCTACAACGTCGGCGGCCTGGAGGACGTCATGCAGAAGTGGGACGAGATCAAGTCCCGGACCGGCGGCAAGTAGTCATGGCCGAGCTGATCGTCGAAATCGTCTCCCTCGAGCAGGCGGTGTGGACCGGCACGGCCCGGATGGTGCGGGTCCGCACCTCGGAGGGTGACATCGGTATCCTGGCCGGTCACGAGGCCGTGGCCGGACTCCTCCGGCCGGGCGACTTCGCGGTGGACCCCGTGGACGGCTCGCGGGTCGAGGGCACCATCGACTCCGGCTTCGTGTTCGTGGACAACGACCGGGTGACGATCGTGGCGGACAGCGTGGAGCTGTCCGACGCCGCCGCCGCCTGATCCCCGCCGGCGCGGGGCCCGTCCCCGCGCCGGCACCGCCCGCGGCCTCCGCACCACCGGTGCGGGGGCCGCAGCCGTACCCGGCCCCGCGCCGGCCCCGGCGAGACCGCCCAGGAGAGTGGATGGAAGAGAAGATCGTCGTGCACGGACCCACCGCGGTCAACGGCACGCTGCGCGTCTCCGGCGCCAAGAACAGTGTGCTCAAGCTGATGGCGGCGACGCTGCTGGCCGAGGGCGAGTCCGTCATCACCAACGTCCCCGAGATCCAGGACGTCACGATCATGGCCGAGCTGCTGCGCCGGCTCGGCTGCGCGGTGAGCTACGACCGGGCGGAGAAGACCGTCCGCATCGACGTCCCGTCGGTCCTGCACCACCAGGCGGACTACGACCTGGTGCGGGCGATGCGCGCGTCCATCTCGGTGCTCGGCCCGCTGGTCGCCCGGTGCCGGGTGGCGGAGGTCGCGCTGCCCGGCGGGGACGCGATCGGCTCCCGCGGCCTGGACATGCACCGTGCGGGTCTCGAGGCCATGGGGGCGGTGCTGCAGATCGAGCGCGGCTACCTCGTGGCGTCGGTCCCCGGCGGACTGCGCGGCACCCCGTTCCGCCTGGACTACCCCTCCGTGGGCGCCACGGAGAACCTCATGATGGCCGGGACCCTGGCCGAGGGCACCACGGTCATCGACAACGCGGCCCGCGAGCCGGAGATCGTGGACATCGGGCGGATGCTGCAGGGGATGGGCGCGCGGATCGAGGGGCTCGGCACGAGCACCGTCACGGTCACCGGGGTGGAGACCCTGCACCCGGTCGAGCACCGCACGGTCCCGGACCGGATCGTGGCGGGCACCTGGGCCTTCGCCGCGGCCGTGACCGGGGGGACGGTCGAGATCGAGGGCGCGGAACCGGACCACCTGACGGTGGTCCTGGACAAGCTGCGTGCCGCCGGCTGCCGCGTGGACACGGAGGGAGGCCGCTTCGTGGTCGCCGGTCCGCGACGTCCGCGGGCGATCAACGTCTCCACGCTGCCCTATCCGGGGTTCCCCACGGACCTCCAGCCGTTCGTGGTGGCCCTCAACGCGGTCGCCGAGGGCTCCGGCATGGTCACCGAGAACGTCTTCGAGGCCCGCTGGGGCTTCACGGCCGAGCTGGAGCGGCTCGGCGCGAGCGTGCGCCTCGACGGCCACCACGCCCTGGTGGCCGGGATGCCCGTGCTCTCCGGGGCGCCGGTGGAGGCCAAGGACATCCGGGCCGGCGCGGCCCTCGTGATCGCGGGCATGGCGGCCGTCGGCACCACGGACGTCAGCGGTGTGCCGCACGTGGACCGCGGCTACGAGCACTTCGTGGAGCAGCTCGGCGCGGCCGGCGCCGCGGTCGAGCGCCACGTCGTCGTCACCGCCTACTGAGCGGGCACGACGGAGCCCCGCACCCGGGACGGGTACGGGGCTCCGTGCTCAGCCGGTGCGCGGGACGCGGATCAGATGAGCGTGACGCCGGTGGCCTGCGGGCCCTTCTGGCCCTGGCCGATCTCGAACTCGACGCGCTGGTTCTCCTCGAGGGTGCGGAAGCCACCCGACTGGATCTCCGAGTAGTGGACGAAGACGTCCGAGTCGGAGTCGTCGGGGGTGATGAAGCCGAAGCCCTTTTCGGCGTTGAACCACTTGACGGTGCCCTGGGCCATGAAGATCTCTCCTTGCGAGATGGTGCGAAACGTGTGCACAGGTCGTGCACGGAAGGGCGGTACCACGAGATGAGCCGAGGGCCGAGGCCTCCGTTCCCGAGGGGCGGGGGCCAGGGTCAGGGTCGAACGTCACGCTCGCTTACCCGTTCTGCGAGCATGCAAAACATGGAACGAAGAACACGCTCAGCTTCACACACTCCCCGGGGGCGGTCAACGACGTCCGGGTGCGGATCCCCGCGTGTTGCGGCGGGCCCGCCGCGGACCCCCCGGGGGCGGCCGTGCTCAGAAGAGCCGCGAGTCGCTGTCGTCGAGCCCGCGCATCTCGTCGTAGTCGAGGGTCAGGCACGCGATGCCCCGGTCCTCGGCGAGCACCCGGGCCTGGGGCCTGATGAGCTGGGCGGCGTACACCCCGCGCACCGGAGCCAGCAACGGATCGCGGTTGAGCAGCTCGAGGTACCGGGTGAGCTGCTCCACGCCGTCGATGTCCCCGCGGCGCTTGAGCTCGACCGCCACGGTGGCGCCCGCGGCGTCCCGGGCCAGGATGTCCACCGGCCCGATCGCGGTGGGGTACTCGCGGCGGACCAGGGTGTGCCCCGCGCCCAGGCGGTGGATCTGCTCGGCGAGCAGCCGCTGGAGGTCGGCCTCGACCCCGTCCTTCACCAGGCCGGGGTCGGTGCCCAGCTCGTGGGAGACGTCCTCGTGGATCGCGAACACCTGGATGACCAGGCGGTCGTCGCTCTTGGCCGCCTGCACGGTCCACGTCTGCAGGACGCCCTCGGCCGCGAGCTCCGTGTCCGGCTCGCCGACGTGCAGCCGGGCGGGCGGGCTCATCCAGTTCAGGGGCTTGTAGCTGCCGCCGTCCGAGTGCACGAGCACGGAGCCGTCGGCCTTCACGAGCAGAAGACGCCGGGCGGCGGGCAGGTGGGCGCGCAGACGCCCTTCGTAGTCGACGGAGCAATCGGCAATGACGAGACGCACGCGGACCAGCCTAGCGCTCCGCGCGGTCCGGCCCGGACCGGAGGGCGCCGACCGCGCGTGTGAGAGGATGTCGCCGTGCCACGCTCCAACCACTCCTCGCGCCGCCGCCGCGGCGGGCCCGCCCCCGGTCCGCGCGCCAGCAAGTGGCAGCGCGGCGCCGCGCAGGAGCCGTGGTCGGTGGAGCGGCTCCTGGAGCCGGCCCCCACGGTGGAGCGCGCCCCGGACGGCGACTGGATGGTCCGCCACGTCCGGCCCGCCAACGCGGTCAAGACCTACACCTGCCCCGGCTGCGGCCGGGCCGTCCCGCCGGGGACCCCGCACCTGGTGGTCTGGCAGCAGGACTCCCTGCTGGGGGCCCGCAGCGCCTTCGAGGACCGCCGGCACTGGCACGAGCGCTGCTGGCGCACCCGCCGCTGACCCGGCGCCCGCCGCCGGAGCCGCGGCCGTCGTCACGCCCGGAGCGGACACGGGGCCGTGCCGGTGGCCGGACCGGGCCGGGCGGGTCGATAATCGTGGACGACCCGCGGCGCCCGCCGGGCGCCGCCCCGCGGTCGGCCCGGACGGCCGACCCGACCGCCGACCCCCGGCGGCCGACGCGGACCGCCCGCCACCGGACCCCGTGCCGTGCGGTGGGGCGGACCGCCGAGCCCGCCGCCGAGCCCCAGGAGACGCCCGTGAACGAGTTCCAGCACCAGCAGCCCCGCAGCACCGCCGAGACCGCTCCGCCGCCGCAGGACACCCCGCTGCCCTCCTCGGTGCGGGGAGCGGTGGACCTGGGCGCCGCGCCGGCCCCCGTCCCCGGCGGCCCCGCCCCCGAGGAGGACCGGGCGGGCGGGTACCGGCGGGAGGTCACGACCGCCGACGTCCAGGAGGTCGCCCAGCTCTCCGCCCGGGTCCCCGTGGTCTTCGCCCTGTGGGCCCGCTTCAGCCAGCAGTCGGTGGCCTTCACCGACACGCTGGAGCAGGTGGTCGACCGGTACCGCGGGCGGCTGCTGCTCGCCTCCGTGGACGCCGAGGCCGCCCCCGAGATCGCGCAGATGTTCCAGGCGCAGTCCGTGCCCACCGTGGTGGCGCTGCTCGGCGGGCGGCCCGTGCCGCTGTTCAACTCCACGGTCCCGCCCGAGCAGGCCGCCCAGGTCCTCGACGAGCTCCTCGCGCTCGCCGAGCAGAACGGGATCACGGGCACCGTGGAGCCGGCACGCACGGACGAGCCGGAGCCGCTGCCCCCGCTGCACCAGGAGGCCGTGGACGCCCTCGAGGCCGGCGACGTCGACGCGGCCGAGGCCGCGTACCGGAAGGCGATCGCCGAGAACCCCGGGGACCGCGAGGCCAAGCTCGCCCTCGCCCAGGTGCACCTGCTCCAGCGCGTGCTGCCGCTCGACGCGGCGACGGTGCGCGCCGAGGCCGCCGCCGCCCCCGACGACGTGGCGGCCCAGCTGTCCGTCGCCGACCTCGACGTCTCCGGGGGCCACGTGGAGGACGCCTTCCGGCGGCTGCTGGCCCTGGTCCGCCGCACCGCGGGGGAGGAGCGCGACACGGTCCGGCTGCGGCTGCTCGAGCTCTTCGACGTGGTCGGCGCCGAGGACCCGCGCGTGGTCACGGCCCGGGGCGCCCTGATGCGCGCCCTGTTCTGAGCACTCCGCGCCCGCCCTCCGGGCGGACGCGCCCGCGCTCCGGCCCTCGAGTCCGCCCGGCCCTCGAGTCCGCCCGGCCCTCGAGTCCGCCCCGGCGGCACGTCCGCCGACCGGGCGCCCGCCCCGCCGTCCGCCGCGCGGGGGAGCCGTCCGCCCCGGCAGGACTCCGCCGCGCGCCGGAGGCGGAGCGGATCCCCGCCTGCCTACGCTGGGGGCATGAGCCACCAGCACCTTCCGCAGGCCGCGCCCGGACGGGCCGGCGCCCCGGCCGCCGCGGGGCCGCCGCCCGGCGGGACCCCGGCCCTCAGCGTCCGCGGCCTGGTCCGGGTCTTCGGCCGCCCGGGCACCCCGGAGGCCAAGGTCGCCGTCGACCGCGTGGACCTCGACGTCCCCCGGGGCTCCTTCTTCGGCCTCGTGGGACGCAACGGCGTGGGCAAGACGACCATGCTGTCGATGGCCACCGGGCTCCTCCGCCCCACGGCGGGGACCGCGCACGTGGCCGGTGTCGACGTCTGGGCGCAGCCCCGGCGGGCCAAGCAGCTCATGGGGGTGCTGCCGGACGGCCTGCACCTGTTCGACCGGCTCACGGGACGCCAGCTCGTGACCTACTCCGGCCTGCTGCGGGGCATGGACCGCGCGGTCGTGGCCGAGCGCACCGAGGACCTCCTGCGGGTCATGGACCTGCTCCCCGACGCCGGGACGCAGGTCCAGGACTACTCCGCCGGCATGACCAAGAAGATCGCGCTCGCCGGCGCCCTGATCCACGCCCCGAGCCTGCTGGTGCTCGACGAGCCGTTCGAGTCGGTGGACCCCGTCTCGGCGGCGAACATCCGCGAGATCCTGCACGGGTTCGTGGCCGCCGGCGGGACCGTCGTCGTCTCCAGCCACGTCATGGACCTCGTGCAGCGGATGTGCGACCACGTCGCCGTGATGGACCGCGGCCGGGTGCTGGCCGCCGGGACGGTCGACGACGTCCGGGGCGGGGCCACGCTCGAGGACCGGTTCGTGGAGCTCGTGGGAGGCCGCCGGGAGACGGGGGAGGGGCTGTCGTGGCTGCGCCCGGAGTGACCCGGGAGCTCGCCCCCGCCCCGGAGGGCCTGGCCCCGGCCGGGGCGGGCACCGCCGTCCTGGCGCGGCGCCTCGTGGGCCTGAAGGCGAGGATCCTCGTGAACACCCTGACCCGCAGCACCTGGGTGCTCGTGGGGACCGTGCTCGGGGCCGCCTACTTCGTGTTCCTGCTGGGCCTGGCCGTGGTCGGGCTGGTCCTGCTGGGCCGCCAGGACCTCGCCCTGGTGCGCACCGTGCTCGTCCTGGCCGGGACCGCGGCGACCCTGGCCTGGTGGCTGCTCCCGATCCTCGCGGCGCGCGCGGACGCCACGCTGGACCCCGCCCGTCTCGCCCTGTTCCCGCTGTCCGTGGGACAGGTCCAGTGGGGCCAGGCCCTCGGCGCGCTCGTCGGCGTGCCGGGCTCGCTCACCACCGTCGCGCTCCTGGCGGCCGTGAGCTCCTGGCGTGCGTCCCCGGCCGCGCTGGCCGCGGCCCTCCTGTGCGTGCCGCTCGCGCTGGCCCTCGTGGTCTGCGGCTCCCGCTGCGTCACGGCCCTCGCCTCCGGCCTCGGACGCCGCCGGCGGCTCACCGAGCTGGTCTCGCTCGCCGCGCTCGTGCTCCTGGTGCTGCTCGGCCCCATCGTCACCGGCCTGCTGAGCGGGCTGGAGCTGCTGTGGGACCGGCTGCCGCGGTACGCCGGGGTGCTGTCCTGGACCCCGGTCGGTGCCGTGTGGGCCGTGCCGGCCGATGTCGCCGCGGGCCGCTGGGGGGCCGCCGCCGGCCGGCTGGCCGTGACCGTCCTGACGGTCGTGGCCCTCGTGCTGGTCTGGCGGGTCGCCCAGGAGCGGGCGCTGACCACCACGGCCGGGGGACGGTCCGCGGTCCCCCGCGAGGGGGCCGCCGGCGCCGGGCTGTTCGACCGCGTGCCCCCGCGGCCGTGGGCCGCCGTCGCGGCGCGGTGCCTGGTCTACTGGGTCCGGGACCCCCGCTACGCGGCCGGGCTGCTGGTGATCCCCGCGCTCGCGGTGCTCCTGTGGTTCTCCCGGGACCCCGGCGGGGGCAGCGTCCTCCTCTACGGCCTGGGGCCGATGATCGCGGCGCTGCTCGCCTACCAGATCTCGGGCGACGTGTCCTACGACAACACCGCCCTGCACCTGCACGTCCTCTCCGGTGTCCGGGGGGTCCACGACCGCGCGGGCCGGGTGCTCGCACTGCTCGTGGTCGCCGTGCCGCTCACGGCGCTCGGGCTGCTGCTGCCGTTCGCGGTGGAGGGCCGGTGGCAGCTGCTGCCCGGGGTCGCGGGGACCGCGCTGCTGGGGCTGCTGGGCGGGGCCGGCCTGTCCTCCGTGATGTCCGCCCGGTACACGTATCCGGTCGCCCCGCCGGGGGCGTCCCCCCTGAAGACGCCGCAGGGCTTCACCGTCCTCAACGTCCTGGTGCAGGTCGTGGCCCTGGGACTCGTGGTCCTGCTGATGCTGCCCGCCGCGGTCCCGCTGCTCGTGCAGCTCCTCACCGGGGACCCCGTCTGGGGCTGGGGCGCGCTCGCCGCCGGTGCGGTGCTCGGCCCGCTGCTGTGCTGGGGCGGGATCGTCCTCGGCGGGCGCTGGTACGACCGGCGGGCCCCGGAGCTGCTCCAGGAGGTCGCCCAGTTCCGCTGAGCCGGCCCGTCCGGACGGTCCCGAGCGCACGAGGGGCCGCGGGGACGGGGTAAAGTGGCCACCATGCATGTCTCAGCGGCGACCACCGGCATCCCGACGAACGGCCTGGACGACAGCCCGTACGGCACCGACCCGGCGCAGCCGGCCGGGGGCACCTCCACGATCGAGCGCGAGGAGACCCGGGAGCTGCAGGAGCCCGGCGACCACGAGCGCTTCGCGCACTACGTGCGCAAGGAGAAGATCATGGAGTCCGCCCTCTCGGGCGAGCCCGTGATCGCCCTGTGCGGCAAGGTCTGGGTCCCCGGCCGCGACCCGCAGCGCTTCCCGGTCTGCCCCACCTGCAAGGAGATCTACGACGGGCTGCGCCCGCCCAACGACCAGGGCGACGACCAGGGCTGAGCACCGCCCCGAGGAGCAAGCGCCCGCCGCCGGCGGGCGCTTTTGCGTGGCCCGCCGCCGCGCCCCCCGTCATCCACCGCGACCCCGGGCCGCGGACCCCCGTGCGAAAGGACGTCGCCAGAGTGTCCCAGGACGACCAGCTCTCCCTGTTCGGCGCAGCCGCCGCCGACCTCCCCCCGGCCTACCCCGACCGCGCCGCGTGGGGCACCGCGCCCAAGCTGCGCGCCTGGCAGGCGGAGGCGCTGCAGCGCTACTTCGAGACGCAGCCCCGGGACTACATGGCCGTCGCCACCCCCGGCGCCGGCAAGACCACCTTCGCGCTGCGGGTGGCCAAGGAGCTCTTCGACCGCGGCACCGTCAACCGGATCACGGTGGTGACGCCCACGGACCACCTCAAGCGGCAGTGGGCGGACGCCGCGGCCCGGGTGGGGCTGGCGATCGACCCGAACTTCAAGAACGCGGACGGCTCCCACGGCCGGGACTACCTGGGCGCGGCCGTGACGTACTCCCAGGTGGCCATGAAGCCGCTGCTGCACCGGGCCCGGACCGAGGCGGGCCGCACGCTGGTGATCATGGACGAGATCCACCACGCCGGCGACTCCCTCACCTGGGGCGACGGGCTGCAGGAGGCCTTCGACCCCGCCGCCCGCCGGCTCGCCCTGACCGGCACCCCCTTCCGCTCGGACACCGCCCCGATCCCGTTCGTGCGCTACGTGGAGGACGGCGACGGCATCCGCCGCTCGAGCTCCGACTACACCTACGGCTACGGCGACGCGCTCAAGGACCACGTGGTCCGGCCCGTCATCTTCCTCGCCTACTCGGGGCAGATGCGCTGGCGCACCAGCGCCGGCGAGGAGATGGCCGCGGAGCTCGGCGAGGGCTTCACGAAGGACATCACCGCCCACGCCTGGCGCACGGCGCTCGACCCGAACGGGCAGTGGATCCCGTCGGTGCTCCAGGCCGCGGACCAGCGGCTCACCGAGGTGCGGCGCACCGTGCCCGACGCCGGGGCGATGGTGATCGCGACCGACCACCAGGACGCGAAGGCGTACGCGGCGCAGCTGCGCCGGATCACGGGGGAGAACCCCACGGTGGTCCTCTCGGACGACAAGGGCGCCTCGGACCGGATCGACGAGTTCTCCGCCGGCGACAGCCGCTGGATGGTGGCCGTGCGCATGGTCTCCGAGGGCGTCGACGTGCCCCGGCTGGCCGTGGGGGTCTACGCGACCTCCACGTCCACACCGCTGTTCTTCGCCCAGGCGGTCGGCCGCTTCGTGCGCGCCCGCAAGCGGGGGGAGACGGCCTCCGTCTTCCTGCCGTCCGTGCCGGCGCTGATGCAGCTCGCCAACGAGATGGAGGCCGAGCGGGACCACGCCCTCGACAAGCCCGCCGCGGAGGACACCGGGCTGCCCGCCGACCCGCTCGAGGAGGGCTGGGACGACGACCTGCTCGAGGAGGCCAACCGCGAGGAGAAGGCCTCCTCGGCCCTGGCCCAGGGCCGTTTCGAGGCGATCGGCTCGGACGCGTCCTTCCACGGCGTGCTCTTCGACGGCGGCGCCTTCGGCGGCGGCGTGGCCGTGGGCTCGGAGGAGGAGGCGGACTTCCTCGGCATCCCGGGCCTGCTCGAGGCCGACCAGGTCTCGGCGCTGCTGCGCGAGCGGCAGTCCCAGCACGCCCGCCGCCGCCCGGGGGCCGCCCGGGCCCCGGAGCCCGCGGTGCCGGACCACCGGCGGCTCAAGGAGCTGCGCGCCACGCTGTCCAAGAACGTCTCCGCCTGGGCCTCGCGCACCGGCACCCCGCACGGCGTGGTGCACAACGAGCTGCGCCGCGTGTGCGGCGGTCCCGCCGTGGCGCAGGCCAACGAGGCGCAGCTGCAGGCGCGCGTGAAGAAGCTCCAGGACTGGTTCATCGGCCGCAAGTGACCCGCGGCCGGCCCGGGCCACCGCCCGGCCACGGGCCCGGTCCGTGACCCGGTGCGGTCAGGAACGGACGATCTCGACCCCGGCCTCGGCCATCTCCCGCAGGGCGCGCTCGGTGCTCTCCTCGGCCACGCCGGCGGTGAGGTCCACCAGCACCCGGGTGTCGTAGCCGGCCTCCAGGGCGTCCAGGGCGGTCGCCCGCACCCAGTGGTCCGTCGCGAGGCCCACGATGTCCACGGCCTCGATCTCGTGCTCACGGAGCCAGTCGTCGAGGCTCACGTCCGGCTCGTCGTCGACGTCCTCGTCGTCGCCCATCGGCACGTCCGCGTCCGGGGCGAGCAGCCCCTCGAACCCGGAGTAGGCGGCGGCGTGCTCGCCCTTGCGGAACCAGGCCTGGATCCAGTCCGTGTCCAGGTCGGGATGGACGTGGGCGCCCCGCGACTCCGCCACGCAGTGCACGGGCCAGGAGTCCACGTAGTCCGGCTCGTCGGAGAAGTGCGCCCCGGGGTCGATGTGCCAGTCCTGGGTGGCCGCGACGGCCGCGTAGTCCCGGTGGTGGTCCTCGAGGTGCTCCGACACGGCCGCGGCCACCGCCGCGCCCCCGGCGACGGCCAGCGACCCGCCCTCGCAGAAGTCGTTCTGCACGTCGACGACGATCAGTGCGGTCCTCATGGTGTTCCTCCCTCTGTTCGGTGCCTGCTGTTGAGTGCCTGCTGTTGGGTGCCTGCTGTTCGGCAACTGCGGTCGGTGCCGGTGGCCGGTGCCGGCCGCCGGACGGCTGCGGGTCGGCGGGTGCTCTGCGGCCCCGATGCCCGGTGGGACCGCCCCGGGGGCCGCCCCGGTGCTCCGCGGCGGAGCGCCCGGCCGGGTGCTCCGCCGCGGGGTGCTCAGTCCGGGGCGTCGGGCCCCAGCACGGTCGGGATGACGGGGTCGCCCTCGCTCAGCCGGCGGGCCGAGCGCGGCAGCTCCGCCACGGACGCGGCGTGGCGCTGCCGGGCCCGCCGCACCCCGGCGGGACCGGTCCACCCGTCCAGCAGCTCGCCGTCGCGCACGAAGTCCTCGAGCAGCGCCCGGTCGTCCCCGTCGTCGTCGGGCATCCGGCCGATCCCCACGACCTCGTGGGTCGCCGTGCCCTTCGCGTCGCGTCGCCGCAGGGCGTGCTTGCGCCCGCCCACGGACACCTTGCCCCGGGCGGCCTTGGCCACGGGACGCAGCTCGCCGGAGGAGTCCTCCCGCGCCACCAGTTTGTAGACCATCGAGGACGTGGGCGCGCCGGAACCGGTGACCACCCGGGTGCCCACGCCGAACGCGTCGACGGGCGCCGCGTTGAGCGCCGCGATGGCGTACTCGTCCAGGTCCGAGGTGACGGTGATGCGGGTGTCCGGGTTGCCGAGCTCGTCGAGCAGCCCGCGCACCCAGGCGGCCTGGGTCACGAGGTCGCCCGAGTCCAGGCGTACGCCCCCCAGCTCCGGGCCCGCGAGCTCGACGGCCTTCCGGACCGCGGCCTCGACGTCGTAGGTGTCCACCAGCAGGGTGGTGTCCCGGCCCATCGACTGGAGCTGGGCGCGGAAGGCGTCCTCCTCCGAGTCGTGCAGCAGCGTGAAGGAGTGCGCGGCCGTCCCCACGGTGCGGATCCCGTAGCGGTGCCCGGCCTCGAGGTTCGACGTCGAGTCGAAGCCGCCGATGACGGCCGCCCGGGCGGCCGCGACCGCGGCCTCCTCGTGGGCGCGCCGGGAGCCCATCTCGATGCAGGGGCGCCCCGCCGCGGCACCCACCATGCGGGAGGCGGCCGAGGCCACGGCGCTGTCGTAGTTGAGCACCGACAGGAAGTACGTCTCGAGCACGCAGGCCTCCGCGAAGGTGGCCTCGACCACGAGCAGCGGCGAGGACGGGAAGTACGCCTCCCCCTCGGCGTAGCCGGAGATCGAACCGGTGAAGCGGAAGTCCGCGAGGTAGTCCAGGGTGGCGCGGTTCACCACGCCGGTGTCCGCCAGGAAGCGCAGCTGCTCCTCGCCGAAGCGGAAGCTTTCGAGCCCCTCCAGCAGCCGCCCCGTGCCCGCCACCACGCCGTAGCGGCGGCCGGCCGGCAGCCGCCGGGCGAAGACCTCGAACACGCTGCGCCGCTGCGCGGTGCCGGCGTGCAGGGCGGCCTGCAGCATGGTCAGCTCGTAGTGGTCGGTCATCAGGGACGTGGGCGGCGGGGCCCACCGGTGGCTGCGCTGGTTCACGGGCACCACTCTAGCGACGCCTCCGGTGCGCCCGGCCTCCGGCACTCGCTACGATGGACGGACCATGCACTGTGCCACTCCCGCCGCCGCCCTGCCCGCGGCCACCGCCACCCCGGAGACGGGCACCCGGCCCACCGGGGCGACGTCCGTGGCCGAGGCGACCGAGACCCCGTGGAACGTGGTCGTGTGGGACGACCCTGTCAACCTCATGAGCTACGTCACGTACGTGTTCCGCTCCTACTTCGGCTACCCGGAGGAGAAGGCCCGCGCCCTGATGCTGGAGGTCCACCACCACGGGCGGTCCGTGGTGGCCAGCGGCTCCCTCGAGGAGGCCGAGACCCACACCGCGGCCCTGCACGGCTTCGGGCTGTGGGCCACCTTCGAGCAGGCGGGAGGCCACTGATGGCGCAGGGATTCCGGTCCACCCGCCGGGGCATCACGGCCCGCTTCGAGGACGCCGAGAAGGACGTGCTGCAGAAGCTGTTCGCGGACGTCGCCCAGGCGCTGGTCCCCGAGCAGCCCGCCTCGGAGGACCCGCTCGAGCGGATGCTGGGCGTGTCGGGGGACGCCACCGTGCCGGACGACTCCGCGCTGCGCCGGCTGCTGCCCGACGGCAGCCGCGACCCCGAGCGCGCCGCCGAGTTCCGCCGGTACACGGAGCGGGGGCTGCGCGAGACCAAGCGGGGCGTGCTCAAGCAGGCCGCCCTGGCCCTCGAGGCTCAGCCCGTGCGGCTGGACCCCGAGCAGGCGCAGGCCTTCGGGCAGGCCCTCAACGACGTGCGGCTGGTGCTGGCCGACCGCCTGGGCATCCGCAGCGAGGCGGACGCCGAGCGGGTGGGCCGCTACGACGACTGGTCCGCGATCGAGGACGTCGAGACGTACATGTCGCTGCTGTACAACTTCGTCTCGTGGTTGCAGGAGACGCTCATGGAGGCGCTGCTCCACGACCTGCCCCGCGACTGACCGGCCACGACGTCCCGCGGCGGCTCCGTCCGCCCCGCCGGTGACGTGCCGCACGGCGGCGCGCCCCGCCCACGGTTTGGGGCGGCGGCACGGGCGGGACTACGCTCTTGTCGATATGCAGGACGACGACCTCTTCGGGTCCGGCGGCCGGGCCGCACGGCGCCCCAATCCCGCCTCGCCCATCGGCGTGTTCGACTCCGGGGTGGGCGGGCTCACCGTGGCCCGCGCCATCATCGACCAGCTGCCCCACGAGGAGATCGTCTACGTGGGCGACACCGCGCACGGGCCCTACGGGCCGCTGCCGATCGCCGAGGTCCGGGCGCACGCGCTGCGCATCATGGACGAGCTCGTCGACTCGGGCGTCAAGCTGCTGGTGATCGCGTGCAACACGGCGTCCGCGGCGGTGCTGCGCGACGCCCGGGAGCGCTACACCCGGGTCTACGGGATCCCCGTGGTGGAGGTCATCCAGCCGGCGGTGCGGCGGGCCGTGGCCTCGACCCGCAACGGCCGGATCGGCGTCATCGGCACCGAGGCGACCGTCGGCTCCCGCGCCTACGACGACACCTTCGCCGCGGCCCCCCACCTGCGGATCGACTCCGTGGCCTGCCCGGCCTTCGTCGACTACGTGGAGGCCGGCGTCACCACGGGACCCGGGCTGCTGGCCACGGCCCAGGACTACCTCGGCCCGCTGCGCGACGCCGAGGTGGACACCCTGGTCCTGGGCTGCACCCACTACCCCCTGCTGACGGGCGTGATCTCCTACGTCATGGGCGACACCGTCACCCTCGTCTCCAGCGCCGAGGAGACCGCCAAGGACGTCTACCGGGCACTGGTCGGCCACGGGCTCGAGCGGGACCCCGGCCTGCCCGCGCACCACGAGTTCCTCGCCACCGGGGACGCCGCGTCCTTCGAAGTGCTCGCCCGGCGGTTCCTGGGCCCCGAGGTCGCCCGCGTCCGGCACACCAGCTCCGTGGCGGAGCAGTACCCCACGGGCTCGCTCGCGCGGATCACCCCGGAGATGATCGGGGGCACCGGCCCGTCCGCTCCCTGAGCAGCCCCCGCGGCCGGTGCGGCCGCCGTCCCACCGGTCCTCCCTGGAAGGCACACGCTCCATGAAACTCACCATCGTCGGATGCACCGGCTCCTTCGCGGGGCCGAACTCCCCGGCCTCCTGCTACCTCGTCAGCGGCGAGGACGAGGAGGGCCGGACCTGGCGCGTCCTGCTGGACATGGGCAACGGCGCCCTCGGCGTGCTCCAGCGCCACATCGACCTGCACGACATCGACGCCGTGCTCGTCAGCCACCTGCACCCCGACCACTGCATCGACCTGGCGGGGCTGCACGTGGCGATCAAGTGGGACCCGCGCGGCTGGGGCCGGGCCCCGATCCCGCTCTGGGCGCCCACCGGTCTGCACGAGTACCTCAGCAGCACGCACGGGCTGCCCACGGAACCGGGGATGCACGGGGAGTTCGACTTCCACACCTGGGTCCCCGAGGAGCCGGTGCGCGTGGGCCCGTTCACCGTCACGCCGTTCCTGGTGGAGCACCCCACGCCCGAGCCGTACGCGCTGCGCATCGACTTCGACGGCGTCATGGGTCCCAGCACCCTGACCTACTCCGGGGACACCGACGCGTGCGAGAGCCTCGTGCGCGCAGCCCGGGACGCCGACGTCTTCCTCTGCGAGGCCGCCTACCACGAGGGGCGCGACGACGCCCTGCGCGGCATCCACCTCACCGGCCGCCGCGCCGCGGAGGCCGCGCGGGACGCCGGGGCCCGCAAGCTGCTGCTGACCCACCTGCCGGTGTGGAACTCCCCGACACGGGCCGTCGAGGAGGCGCAGGAGGTCTTCGAGGGCCCCATCGGGGTGGCGGAGCCGGCCTACACCTACCGGATCGTCCGCCGCGGCAGCGGTCGGCCCGCGGCCGCCGTCGGGCCGTGATCCCGGCCGCCGGCGCCCGGGCCGGGAGCGCCGGGCCGGGGGGTAAGGTGGAGCACATGGATTCCCCCGTCGACCAGAGCGCACCGGCCCCCGCGACCCCGGGGGTGACCCGCTCGGACGGCCGCTCGCCCGGCGAGCTGCGGCCCATCACGATCACCCGCGGCTGGTCCCAGCAGGCGGAGGGCTCCGCGCTCATCGAGTTCGGCAGCACCCGGGTGCTGTGCACCGCGTCCGTGACCGAGGGCGTGCCGCGCTGGCTTAAGGGGGAGGGCCGCGGCTGGGTGACCGCCGAGTACGCGATGCTCCCGCGGGCCACGTCCACCCGCTCCGCCCGCGAGTCCGTGAAGGGCAAGATCGGCGGGCGCACCCACGAGATCTCCCGGCTCATCGGCCGCTCCCTGCGCTCGGTCATCGACCTCTCCGCGCTGGGCGAGAACACCGTGGTCCTCGACTGCGACGTCCTGCAGGCCGACGGCGGCACCCGCACCGCGGCCATCACCGGCGCCTACGTCGCCCTGGCCGAGGCCGTGGGCTGGGCCCGGGCGGAGGGGCTGCTCGCCCGCCGCGCCCAGCCGCTCACCGACACCGTGGCCGCCGTGTCCGTGGGGATCATCGACGGGGTGCCGATGCTCGACCTCCCGTACGTCGAGGACGTCCGGGCCGAGACCGACATGAACGTGGTGGTCACGGGGTCCGGCGACTTCGTGGAGGTCCAGGGGACCGCCGAGGGCGCCCCCTTCGACCGGGCCGAGCTCGACGCCCTCCTGGACCTGGCCCTCGCCGGCTGCGCCCAGCTCACCCAGATCCAGCTCGAGACCCTGCGCGAGGCCGACGATGGGTGAGCACGACGGCCCACGGGTGGTCCTGGCCACCCGCAACGCCGGCAAGCTCGCCGAGCTGCGGGCCCTGCTGGCGGAGGCGCTGCCCGGCACGGACGTGGGGCGCCTCGTGGTGGACGCCACCGCGGCCGGCGCCCCCGACGTCGTCGAGGACGGCACGAGCTTCGCCGCCAACGCCCTGCTCAAGGCCCGCGCCGCGGCCGCCGCGACCGGGCTGGTCGCCGTGGCCGACGACTCCGGCCTGGCCGTGGACGTCCTGGGCGGCGCCCCCGGGATCTTCTCGGCGCGGTGGTCCGGCCGCCACGGCGACGACGCCGCCAACCTGCGGCTGCTGCTCGACCAGCTCTCCGACGTCCCCGACGCCCACCGCGGCGCGCAGTTCGTGTGCGCGGCGGCCCTCGTGACCCCGGACGGGACCGAGCACGTCGAGACCGGCGCCCTGCGCGGGACGCTGCTGCGGGAACCGGTCGGCGACGGCGGCTTCGGCTACGACCCCGTGCTGCGCCCCGACGGCCTCGACCGGTCCTGCGCGCAGCTCTCGCGCGAGGAGAAGAACGCCATCAGCCACCGCGGGCGCGCCCTGCGGGCCCTGCTCCCGCACCTGCTCGCGGCCCTCGACCCCGCCGCCGTCCCCGACTGACCCACGTCCGAACCGAGGAATCTGACCATGCCCTGGTCGCAGCTCCACCACCTGCCGTTCGCCGGCGCCGTCCAGGCCGTCCTGCGCGAGGCCGGCATGAGCGCCGACCCGAGCCAGTGGGAGGTGCACGCCGGCGGTTCCGCACACGTGGTGGTCAACGTGGGCCACGTGATCTCCGTGCGGATCGCGAAGAACGCCACGGTCTGCGAGCACGTCCAGCGCCGCACCGAGGTGCTGCGCCGGCTGCCCCGCTTCTCGTTCACGACCCCCCGGCCGCTCACCGGCGTGGTGGTCTCCCACGGCTACACGGGCGTGGGCCTCACGTGGTGCCCGGGCGACCCCCACCCGCCCGGTCACGGGGACCCGGCCGTGCTGCACCGGGTGCTGACCGAGCTGGCGGAGGTCGACACCACGGGCTTCGCGCACTACCTGGACCGTCCCGGACAGCACTGGGGCGGCCACCGGCGCCGGCACGTGCTCCTCGACGAGGTGATCCCGCGGCTGCTGCCCCGCAACCAGGAGGCCGCGCGGCAGGCCGTCGCCGAGCTCGCGGCGCTGCCCACCGTGGTCCCGACCCTGGTGCACGGGGATCTGATGGGCCACAACATGCTGTGGGTGGGGGAGGAGCTCACGGGCGTCATCGACTGGGACCACGCCTGCCTCTCCGACCCCGCGCACGACGCCGCGTCCCTCGGGCTGTGGTACGGCTGGGACGCCCTGCGCGCGGCGGTCTCGGAGACCGTCTACGAGCGGGCCCGGCTGCACGCCCGCACCTTCCCGCTGCAGGCGGTCGCGTACGCCCTGCACCACGAGCTCGACACGGCCCAGGTCAACCAGTCCATCGCCCGGGCCGACGACTGGATCGAGACGAACCTGCGCGGCGCCTCCGCCTGAGCGGGCGCAGTAGGCTGGTCTGGTGCCGAGACCAGCCCTCCCCGCCCCGACCGCCGTGGATCCGTCCAGCCTCTCCTTCACCGCCATCGACTTCGAGACCGCGAACCGCTCGCTCGGCTCGCCGTGCGCCGTGGGCCTCGTGCGGGTCCGCGGCGGCCGGGTGGTGGCGGAGCGCTCCACCACCATGCGGCCCCCAGGGGCCCTGGCCACGTTCGACCCCGGCAACACCCGCATCCACGGCATCACCGAGCAGGCCGTCGCGGGCCGGCCCGGCTTCGCCGAGCTGTGGCCCCGGATCGAGGCGTGGATCCTGGCGGAGGACCCCGACGAGCTCGTGGTCGCGCACAACGCCCGCTTCGACATGGGGGTGATCCGCGCGGCGTGCGCCGCGTCCGGCACCCGGCACGCCCCGCTGGCGTACGCGTGCAGCCTGGCCCTGGCACGGCGCGGCTACGACCTGCCGTCCTACGCGCTGCCGAGGGCGGCGGAGGCCGCCGGGGTCCCGCTGCGCCGCCACCACGACGCCCTCGAGGACGCCCGGGCGTGCGCCGGGATCGTGCTGGACCTCGTGCACCGGGCCGGTGCGGGCAGCGTCCGGGAGCTGCTCGGCGCCGCGGGACTGGGTGTCAGGCGCCTGACGTCGCCCCCACTTCCCTGAGCCAGCGCCGGGCCGCCCGCGACACCGCGTCCCGGGCGTCCAGCCGGGCGCACCACGGCGGGGGGAGCGCGGCCGTCCCGAGGGCCGCCCCCGTCACGGCGCCCGCGACCGCCCCGGCCCCGTGGCCGGGGTCCTCGGTCCCCAGGGCCACCGCGCGCCGGAACACGGCCTGCGGGTCCGGGGAGCCCGCGAGCTCGGCCTCCGCGCGCAGGGCCGCGCCCAGACCGCCGGCCAGGACCTCGGGGGCGGTCGGGCCGGTGCCCTCCGTCCGCGGGGACGCCCCGGTGGCGGGGACCCGGTGCCCGGCGGCGCGCACGACGTCGTCGATCCGGGCCACGGTCCCGGCCACCGGCCGGGTCAGGTGCTCCGCGGCGGCGCGGGCGGCCGCCACGGCCTCGGCGACCGGCCGCGCCGCGCCCTCCTGGCGGGCCCGCACCGCGGCGTGCACCACGAAGCCGTGCACCGCGGCCGCGGTCTGCGCCTCGGGGTGGCCGTGGGTGAGCGCGGCGCCGTTGACGGCGAGCGGGGCGAGCGTGCGCCAGCCCACGTGCGGGAGGAGCCCGAAGGGCGCCGAGCGGAGCACGGCCCCGGGGCCCAGGGCGTCCGGCTGCACCGGGCGCTCGACCTCGCCCATCCGGCCGGACCGCAGCGCCTCGAGGACCGTCGTGTCGGGGTCCCGCACGGCGTGCAGGAGCCGGTCGTCGTCGATCGGGCGGGGGAGCGGTCGCGGCGCCTCGGCCGGGTCGGGCTCGTCCTGGGTGCGCAGCCAGCGCAGGTAGGCCAGCCACAGGCACGCGGTCTCGTCGGCGGAGTGGCCCTGGTGGGCCCACTCGACGACCTCCTGCAGCCCGTCGAGGGTGTAGAGGGTCAGCTGGGCGGCGGCGGTGATCCGCAGCGGTGCGGCGGGGCCGTCGTCCCCGCGGCCGGTCGGGGCGTGCGCCCCGCCCTGCCCGGCGCCGGCTCCCGGCGCCGGGACCTCGGGGACGCCCAGGGCGTCCCCGAGGGCCCCACCCAGCAGGACGGCGTGCACGGAGTCGGCGTAGCCGTCCCGGCGGGGGTCGAGGCCGGCGTCGGGGGAGAGCAGGGGGGCGGGCATGCGGTCAGTGTAGTCGGCGGCCCGCGGTCCCGGGACGGGTTCACCTCCCCTTCAGCCGGCTGTGGTTGCATGGCACGGGCGCCCGGCGCCCCACCGGCGCGGCCCGTTCCCGCCGCGCCGCCCCCCACACCCAGGAGAGCACCCATGAACCAGCACGTCCCCGCCACCACCGCGCCCACCGGCGCAGGCGGCCCCGTCCCCGAGAGCACGCCCGCCGGCCCCGGCACGGAGGGTCTCGTCGCTCCCGTGCCCGTGGCCGCGCGGAAGGACTCCGTGCCTGCCGGCGCACCGGCCGGCGACTCCGCCCCGGCCCGCTGGGCCGCCGAGTTCGCCGGCACGGCCCTGCTGGTCTTCGCCGGGCTGGGCACGGGGATGTTCGCCACCGAGGTCATCGACTCCGCGCTGGGCTTCGGCCTCGGCCTGGTCGCCGCGATCGTCGCCTTCGGCCACGTCTCCGGAGGGCACTTCAACCCCGCCGTGACCCTCGCCGCCGTCGTGGCCGGGCGCACCCCCGTCCGGTCCGCCCCCGGCTACCTGGTGGCCCAGGTGCTCGGCGCCCTCGCGGCGTCGGGCGTGCTCTGGGCGGTGCTCGTGACGCTGCTCGACTCCTCGACCACGGCGCAGGTCCTCGGCGCGGTCTCCAACGGCTTCGGGGAGAACTCCACGTCCCAGGCGGGATGGACCACCGTCCTGCTGGTCGAGTTCGTGGCGACCGCCCTGTTCGCCCTCGTGGTCCTCGGGGCCACGGCGCCGCGGGCCAACGCGGTGCTCGCCCCCCTGGCCATCGGGGCGGCCCTGGCGTTCCTGCTCACCATCGCCGCGCCGTTCGACGGCGGATCGCTGAACCCCGCCCGCTCGACGGGCGCGGCCGTGGTCTCCGGCGGCACGCACCTGGGCCAGCTCTGGCTGTTCTGGGCGGCTCCGCTGCTCGGCGGTCTCGTGGCGGGGCTCGTCCACCGCGCGGCGGACTTCGCCCGGCCGCGCCGCGGCGGGTCCGCCGGAGAGTCCGCCGGGGAGTCCGCCGCCGGGACGGACTCCGGGTCGTCCACCGCGGCGGCCCCCACTGGGGCTCCCACGGCGTCGGAGCGCGAGGGCTGAGCCCCGGCCGCCCGGGCGTGGCTGCCGGAGGCGCCGCGCGCCGGGCCGACGCTTTCCGTCATGGTCGGCGGGGCGGGACTAGGCTGGTCCCTGCCCGGCCGCCGTCGGCAGGAAGCGGAGGACCCCCGTGAGCAGTGTGCGCGCCGCCGAGCCCCTCGGGGGCTTCGGCACGATCTCCCGCTCGCCGCTGGCGGACTCCCGGGAGCTTGCCGCCGTCAGCGGGGCCCTGTACCCCGTGCTGACCCTGCTCGTGCGGCTGCCCCAGACCATGGTGCCGCTCGGCGTACTGACCACGGTGGCCCTGATCTCCGGCTCCCCGGCCCGGGGGACGTACTGCGCCGCCGCCGTGACCCTCGGCTCGGCCCTGTGCGGGCTCGCCATGGGCGCCGCCGCCACGTGGCGCCGCCGCCAGCTGGGACTGGTGGTGCTCACCCTCGTCAACCCGCTCGTGGTGTGGTGGCTCGTGCGCCGCCTGCCGGGCCTCGCCGCCGACGCCGGGGCGGACCCCGCGCAGCTGGTGCTGCCCTGCCTGCTGGCGGGCCTCGTGCTGCCCCAGATGGGGGTGGCGTGCCGGCTGCGCTGGTGGTCCCTGCTGGCCCGCGACTCCCGGGAGGACCTTTTCGACACCGCGCTGCGCCACGAGAGCGTCATGGACTCCCTGGGCACCGTCCTGGCCGCCGCGGCGACCGGTCTGGTGGCCGTGACCCTGGGCCCGGTCGCCGTGCTCGTGCTGGCGGCCACGCTCACGCTCGTGGGCACCAGCGTCTTCCTGCTGCACTGCTCCGCCCGGCTGCCGCGGGGCCCGATCGGCGTCCGGGCCCCCGAGGCGGCCGCGCCCACCAGGGCGGCCCGCCACCGGCGGTGCCGGGCGCGGCGGCTGCGGCTGCTGCCCGTGCTGGGCATGGCGGCGCTGGGCTGCCTCGTGGGGTCGACCCTCGGCGCGGTCGTGGTCTTTGCGACCGCCGTGGACGCGGTGATCTCGGTCAGCTGGCTGTACGCGGTCTCCGGGCTCACCTCGGCCCTGGCCGCCGTCGCGGCGTCCGCCCGCAGCGAGGAGCTGCGGCTGTGGAACCGCTGGGTCGCGGCGGCCGCGGGGGCCGTGCTCGCCTCGATGCTGCTGACGATCCCCGACGACTCCGTCGGCATGGTGGTGGTGCTTGCCCTGGCCGGGCTGACGACGGGGCCGTGCCTGGTGGCGGTCTACGAGATCGCGCGGCTGGTGGCGCCGATCTCCCGGGTCACGGCCCTGACCACCGTGATGACCGCCATGATGAGCGTGGGCCTGACCGGAGGCCTCGCCCTCTCCGGGTGGTGGGGGGAGTACGGGGGGTACCGGAGCGCGGCCCTCCTGCCCGTGGTCTCCGCGGCGGCCCTGCTGGCCACCGCGCTGGCCTTCGTGCACCGCTGGCGGCGCGTCGACCCCGCCGATCTCTGAGCCCCGCCCGCCGGGCCGGCGGGCGGGGCTCAGAGGGCCGGCGGGTGACCGCGCTCAGTGGCCGCGGTCGATCCACTCCTGCAGGTGCGGGGCCTCCGCGCCGATCGTGGTGGTGTCCCCGTGGCCGGTGAGCACCTCCGTGGATCCGGGCAGCGTGAGCAGCCGGTCGCGGATGGAGTCCACGATCGTGGGGAAGTCCGAGTACGAGCGGCCGGTGGCGCCGGGGCCGCCCTGGAAGAGGGTGTCCCCGGAGAAGAGCACCCCGTGCTCGCCCAGCTCCGGCGCGAGGAAGCACACGGAGCCGGGCGAGTGGCCCGGGGTGTGCAGCGCGGTCAGGGTGGTCCCGGCCACCGTGAACCGCCGGCCGTCGGCGATCTCCGCGTCGAAGGGCGTGGCCGGGTAGACCTGCTCCCACAGCACGGTGTCGTCCGGGTGCAGGTGGATCGTGCCGCCCACCTGGCCGGCCACCTCCTTGACGGAGCGGATGTGGTCGTCGTGGGCGTGGGTGAGCAGGATCGCGGTCACCGTGCGCCCCGCCACGGCCTCCACCACCGCGGCGGGATCGTGGGCGGGGTCGATCACCACGCACTCGTCGTCGTCGCCCACGATCCACACGTTGTTCTCGACCTCCCAGGTCCCCCCGTCGAGCGAGAAGGTGCCGGCGGTGACGAGCCGGTCGATGCGCGCGCGGCCGACGCCCTCGGCGGGGTGCACCGGGACGGCGCCGTGGTCGGCGGGGTGGGCGCGCTCCCCGTCGGGCAGGGCCTCGCCGTCGTGGCCGTCGACGGCGCTCATCGGCCGAGCTCCACGACGGAGCGCAGCACCTTGCCGGCGGTCATCCGCTCGAAGGCGGGCTCGACGTCCTCGATCCCGATCCGTTCGGTGATGAAGCCGTCGAGGTCCAGCCGGCCCAGCCGGTACTGGTCCACGAGCATCGGGAAGTCACGGTTCGGCAGGGTGTCGCCGTACCAGGCGGACTTGATCGCCCCGCCGCGGCCGAAGACCTCGTCCAGCGGGATCTCCCACGTGGTGCCGGGGGCGGGCACGCCCACCAGGACCAGCCGTCCGGCGAGATCGCGGGCCTCGAAGGCCTGCTGGAAGGTCGCGGCCACGCCCACGGCGTCGACCACGACGTCGGCGCCGTGCCCGCCCGTGAGCTCCTGGATGGCCGCGACGGGGTCCTGCTCCTTCGAGTTCACCGTGTGGGTCGCGCCGAACGTCTGCGCCGTGGCGAGCTTCTCGTCGTCGAGGTCCACGGCGATGATCGTGGTGGCCCCCGCGAGCTGGGCCCCGGCGATCGCCGCGGTGCCGACGCCGCCGCAGCCGATCACAGCCACGGACTCCCCGCGCCGGACGTTCGCGGTGTTGAGGACGGCGCCGATGCCGGCCATCACGCCGCAGCCGAGCAGGCCGACCGCGGCGTACTGGTGGTCCTCGAGCTCGCCCTCGATCTTGGTGCACTGCCCGGCCGCGACCAGGGTCTTCTCGGCGAACGCGCCGATGCCCAGGGCGGGGGAGAGCTCCGTGCCGTCGGCGAGCGTCATCTTCTGGGTGGCGTTGTGGGTGGCGAAGCAGTACCAGGGCTCGCCCCTGCGGCAGGCCCGGCACTCCCCGCACACGGCGCGCCAGTTGAGGATGACCTTGTCCCCGACGGCGACCTCGGTGACGCCCTCGCCGACCGCGGCGACCACGCCGGAGGCCTCGTGGCCCAGAAGGTAGGGGTAGTCGTCGCCCACGGCGCCGACCTTGTAGTGCAGGTCGGTCTGGCACACCCCGCAGGTGAGCACGTCCACCAGCGCCTCCCCGGGCCCGGGGTCCGGGACGAGGATCGTCTCGAGGGTGGCGGGTGCGTTCTTCTCCGTGACGACGACGGCTCTGACCTCGTGCATGAGGGGGACCTCTCCTTCGGACGACATGACGGTTCCGGTCCGGAACACCGCTCCCCAGTCTAGGGAAGGACCCCGGGGGCGCGCGGCGGGACGGAGCGGCGGAGGAACCCGGCGGCGCCCTGCCGTGCCGCGCGGGCCGTGAGGACGTCCACGTGACCGCGTCCGGGCACCACGAGCTGCTCCGTGGGGGCCCCGGTGCGGCCGCGGAGCCGGGCCATGGCCCGGGGGTCCGCCCAGTCGTCCCGGCCGCCGGCGAACAGGAGCAGGGGCTGGGCGGGCACCGCGGACTCCGGGGCGAAGGGTTCGGTCCCGGCCAGGCGGGCGAGCGCGGACCAGCGCCGGACGCGGCCGGAGACGCCCTCCGGGGCCGTCGCGGTCAGCGTGGCCGCGAGCTCGCGGGCGGACGGCTCGGCCGTGGGGTCGCCGGCGAGGGCGCGCCCGAGGTCGGGGAGGCGGTCCTGCGGCCCGAGCCCGCCCAGCACCAGGGCGCCGATCCCCGGCCGGCGGGCGGCGGCCGACCACGCCAGCTGGGCGCCCAGGGAGTAGCCCACCAGGGGCACGGGAGCGCCGCCGCCCAGGCCGGCGGCGAGCTCGCCGATCCGGTCCTCGAGTCCGGTGCGGGTGGTCTCCTGCGACGCGGGGGCGGCGTGCCGGCCGTGCCCGGGGAGGTCCACGCCCAGCACCCGGAACCCCTGCTGCCCGAGCGCGCGCACCCAGCCGGTGCGGACCCAGTCGGAGGACGAGGAGGCGAACCCGTGGACCAGCAGCACCGGGTGGCCGCCGGGGTCCCCGCCGAGCTCCAGGAGGTCCATCCGCGCCGGCCCGCTCGTCGGCTCCCGCCGGCTCCCTCAGTGGCCGCCGGTGTCGTCGGAGGAGTAGTCCAGGTGCTCGTTCTCGAGGCGCAGCCTGCGGCCCTGGTCGACGAGCTTCTCCTCCTTCTTCTCCTTCTTGTCCACCTGGCGGGTGTCGCGCGGCGGGAGCTGGATGGACTGCTCGGCCTTGATCCCGCCCTGCAGCTGGCGGCCGCGCTCCACCTCGGCGTCGATCTCGGCCCCCAGCAGCAGCACGTTGTTGATGATCCACAGGCCCAGCAGCAGGATGATGACGGAGCCGATGATGCCGTAGGTGGCGTTGTAGGACGCGAAGTTGATCACGTACCAGGTGAAGGCCGCGGCCGCCACGGCCGCCACGAGGAGGGCGACGATCGAACCCATGCTGATCCAGCGGAACTTGGGCTGGCGGACGTTGGGCGTGAAGTAGTAGAGCACCGCGACCAGCACGACGGCGAGCACGACGATCACCGGCCACTTGGCGATGTTCCACACGGTCACGGCCGTGGCGCCGAGACCGACGAGGTCGCCCACCCACTGGGCCACGCCGCCGGAGAGCAGCACCATGAGCATGATCAGGACCACGATCAGCACGAGCATCAGCGTCACGAGGATGTTCATCGGCCGCAGCTTCCAGACGGGCCGGCCCTCCTCGACCTCGTAGATGCGGTTCATGGCCCGGCCGAAGGCGCCCGTGTAGCCGGAGGCGGTCCACAGCGCGCCCAGCAGACCCGTGAACAGGGCGAGGCCCGCGCCGGTGCTGGTGGTGAGGTTGTTGATCGGGCCCTCGAGCAGGGTCACGAGCTCGGCGGGCGCGTACTGGGCCAGGAAGTCGGTGATCGCCTGCGTCGTGGCCTGCCCCTGGCCGAACACGCCCAGCAGGGACACGATGGCGAGCAGCGCGGGGAAGAGGGAGAGGACGGCGAAGTACGTCAGGGACGCCGCGAGGTCGGTGCAGTCGTCCTTGGAGAACTCGGAGAGCGCCCGCTTGGCGATGTAGCCCCAGGAGGGCTTGCTCAGCTCGGTGGGGCTGTCCGGCTTGCGGGAGTCCTCAGGCTCGGGTGCGGTGCGCTCCTTGGAGCGGCTGTCCTGGGCGGTGTCCTGGGCCATGCTGCGTCCTTCGGTCGGCCGCCGGATGCGGTGCGCGGACTCCGGACGGCGGCGGGTCGTGTGGGGGATCTCTCGGGCATCAGTGTACTGACGATCGCCCCGGTGGGCGACAATGGTCGGGGCGGCCCACCGGCCCGACCCGCACCCGACCACCCCAGGAGGCCCTCCGTGCCCACCCCACGGCGCACCGTCTCGGCCGAGCTCGACTTCACCTCGGAGAGCGACCACCTCGCGGTGCTCTCCGTCGCGGCCGCCCGCACCGGTGGCGGCGGCCACCCCGGTGAGCGGCTGCGCCTGCTCGTCGACGGGACGGAGGCGGCGCTGGAGGAGGCGGAGGACCTGCACGGCACCCGCCTGCACCTGGCCCGGGTGCCGGGCGGCACGCAGTGCACGGTGTCCTACGCGCTGGAGCTGACCGGCGAGGCGGGACCGCCGCCGCCGGCGGAGAGCGTGGACGTGGTCCGCTACACCCGTCCCAGCCGGTTCTGCCCCTTCGACGAGATGGCCGGCACCGCCGACGCCCTCTTCCCGGGGGCCCGGGGCGGGGGCTACGCGACCCTGCAGCGGGTGCGGGACTGGGTGCACGAGAACCTGGAGTACGTGGCGGGGTCCTCGACGGCCACCGACACCGCCGTGCACACGTTCCTGACCCGCCGGGGCGTCTGCCGGGACTACGCGCACCTGCTCATCACCCTGCTCCGCGGCCTGGGCGTGCCGGCGCGGCTGGTGTCGGTCTACGCGCCCGGGCTCTCACCCATGGACTTCCACGCGGTGGTCGAGGCCTGGCACGACGGCACCTGGTACGTCCTCGACGCCACCGGCCTCGCCCCGCGCACCGGGTTCGTGCGCATCGCCACCGGCGCCGACGCCTCCGAGACGGCGTTCCTGACCACCCTCCAGGGGGAGATCACCCTGGGGGAGATGCGGATCAGCGCGGAGTCCTCCGCGCCCGTGCCCGAGGACCCGCGGGCCAGGGTCGTGCTGCCGCTGCCGGACGGCCGGGGAGCCGGGCTCACAGGTCGTTGACGGCCTCCCGCAGGCGGTCGGCGAGGCGGGTGAGGATGCGCAGCTCGTCCGGGTCCAGGCCCGCGGACATCAGCTCGTGGACGTGCAGGCGGAACTGCTCGGCGATCTGCAGCTGCATCTGCCGGCCGCGATCGGTCAGCCGGATCCGCAGCCCCCGCAGGTCCTGCGGGTCCTGCCAGCGGTGCACGAGGCCCTTGAGCTCGAGGCGCTCGAGCATCCGGCTGAGACTGGACTGGGTGAGCAGGACGTACTCGTTGAGCTCGTTGAGGCGCATGCCGGCCTCGTCGGAGCGGGAGAGGTTGAACAGGACGTCGTACTCGCGGGCGGACAGTTCCGCGAACTCGGGTTGGCGCTGGAGACGCCGCATGACCGTCACCTGGGCCCTGAAGAGGGCCTCCCAGGCGTCGGCGCTGTTCTGCACACGATCTGTTTCTCTGCGGGGCACACGTCAATGCTACGACTCGGTTACATGGGCGTGCGGTGCCCCGGTGTCCCCCTTTTCGGGGGACGGTCCGGACCGCTCCCGGGGTGCACCCCGGCTCGGTGACCCCGATCTCCGGTGTGACCTGGGCGGATGATACCGCGTGCGGCGCGGGACCGCACCGCCGATCCCCGCGTGCGCGAGAATTCTCTATAGCAAACGTCCACGAAAGAGCGCACGGTGACCGGCGTCACGCTTCGTGCGCCGGGCGACCCGCTCCCGTCGCGGAGGCGGCCAGCGCGGAGATCCGCTCCTCCCGGCGGCGGTGCCGCTCCTCCTTGCGCGCCTCGACGAGCCGGTAGAGCACCGGCACGAGCACCAGCGTCAGCAGGGTCGAGGAGAGCAGCCCGCCGATGACCACCACGGCCAGCGGCTGCGAGATGAAGCTGCCCTGGCCGGTGATGCCCAGCGCCATGGGGGTCATCGCCAGGATGGTCGCCAGGGCCGTCATCACGATGGGGCGCAGCCGCCGGGTCGCGCCCCTCTCGATGGCCTCCTCGAGGGGCATCCGGTGCTCCCGGCCCCGGTACTGGTTGATGAGGTCGATCAGGACCACCGCGTTGGTCACCACGATGCCCACGAGCATCAGCACGCCCACGAGCGAGGCCAGGCCCAGCGGCACCCCCGAGGCCAGCAGCGCGAGCACCGCTCCCGTGGCCGCGAACGGGATGGAGATCAGCAGGATCAGGGGCTGGACCAGCGACTTGAAGGTCGCCACGAGCACCACGTAGACGATCGCGATCGCGGCCAGCACCGCGATGCCCAGCTGCCGGAACGTGGCCTCCTGCTCGGTGGCGGCCCCGCCCAGCTCGGCCGAGGCGCCCTGGGGCAGGTCCAGGTCCGCGAGGGCCTCCCGGACGTCGTCGCTCGTGGCGCCCAGGTCGTCGCCGGCCGGGGTGACGGCCACGGTGGCGGTGCGCTGGTCGTTGCTCGAGGTGATCGTCTCGACCGTGAGCGACTCCTCGACCTCGGCCAGCTCGTCGAGCCGGACGGCTCCGCCGGCCGCCGGCACCGGCAAGGAGCGCAGCGCCTCGACGTCCTCGACGGCACGGCCCTCACCGATGGTCACGGCCACCGAGTCGGCGTCCAGGTCGATGGACCCGGCGGGCAACGGGTTCACGGTGCCCGCGAGCGCCGCCGTGACCTGCTCCTCGCTCAGGCCGCGCGCGGCGGCGGCCGCCCGGTCGACCGTCACGACGACGGTGGGCTGGGTGGCGGCCAGGTTGCTCGTGACCTGCCCGGTGGTGGAGAGCTCCCGCATGGCACGGACCACGGCCTCGTCGGCCTCCGCCAGGGTCGGCTGGTCGGTGGCGGTGACGGAGATCTCGACGTCGTTGCTCGTGAAGCCCTGGGCGCCGCGCACCGAGAACTCCCCGGCCCCGTCCAGCCGGTCCAGGCGCTCGCCGACGGTGCGGCGCAGCCGCTCCTGGTCCACCGCGGCGTCCGTGGTCACGGAGAACGTGGCGCTGTTGGTGCCGCTGCCGGGCAGGAACGCGGAGAAGCCGCCGCCGGGACCCATGGTCACCTGCACGTCCTGGATGCCCTCGGTCCACTCGAGCACCTCCTCGGCGCGGGCCGCCTGCTCGGAGGTGACCTCCAGGGCGGTGCCGGGCGGCAGGTCCTGCTCGATCGTCATGGTGTTCTGCCCCGTGTCCCCGAGCAGGTTGGTCGGCAGCACGGGGAGCAAAGCGGCGGTCCCGCCCAGGATCAGGACGCTCACGCCCAGGGTGGCCCACGGGTGCCGCTGCGTGCCCCGCAGGACCGGGAGGTAGCCCTGCGCCAGGCGGGTCGGCGCCGCGGCCGTGCCGCCGGCGGCGGGGCCGGCCCAGGGGGCGGGCCGGACCGCCGGAGCGGGGCGGGCGCGGTGGACCAGGCGGGGGTCCCGCAGGAACCAGTAGGCGAGGACGGGCACGATGGTCAGGGACACCACGAGCGAGGACAGCAGCGCGATGGTCGTGGTCAGGGCGAACGGCCGGAACAGCTCGCCGGTCACGTCGCCCACGAAGGCGATGGGCACGAACACCGCCACCGTGATCAGGGTCGAGGCGGTGATCGCCCCCGCGACCTCGCGCACGGCGGTGAGGATGGCCCGGGACTTGGCCCCGGCGGGGTCGGTCCGCAGGTCGACCGTCCCGTAGTGGCGCTTGATGTTCTCGATCACCACGATGGAGTCGTCCACGACCCGCCCCACGGACAGAGTGATCGCGGCCAGGGTCAGGAGGTTCAGGGAGTAGCCGAGGGCGTTGATCCCGATGAACGTGGCGAGCAGGGACAGCGGGATGGAGATCGCGGTGACGAGGGTCGAGCGCAGCGACGCCAGGAACACCAGGATGACGAGCACGGCGAACGCGAGCCCGAGCAGGCCCTCGACCGTGAGATCCTCGATGGACTGCTCGATGTAGGGGGCCTGGTCGAAGACCGCCGTGATCTCGGCGCCGTTGCCGAGGTCCTCCTCGAGCTCGGGGATCATCTCCTCGACGGCCTGCGAGATCCCCACGGTGTCCCCGTCGGGGGTCTTGGTCACGGACAGGGCGAGGGTGGGCTCCCCGTTGGTGCGGGTGATCGAGGTCTGCTCCTGCTCGGTGAGCTCCACGGTGGCCACCTGGCCCACGGTGGTGGGCGCGGCGTCCTCGGGGGCGTCCTCCGGCAGGGGCAGGGGCACGTTCTCGACGGCCTCGAGGGAGTCCAGGGGGGAGCCGGCCTGGACAGGCAGCGTGGTGGCGCCGTCGTCCACGGTGCCCACGGGCACCAGGCCCCCGCTCTCCTCGAGGGCGGTGCGGATGTCGGCCGGCGTGGCGCCGGCCCGGGCGAGGTCGGCCCGGTCCGGCAGGATCGACACGACCTGGTCGGGGGCGCCGCTGACCTCGGCGGAGCGGACCCCCACGATCTTCTGCAGGTCCGGGACGGTCAGCCGCTCCAGGTCGGCCGCGAGCGGGCTGAGGTCCTCGTCGGAGGACACGGCGAGGAAAACGATGGGGAAGTCCGCCACGGAGCCGGCGAACGCGGTGGGCTCGACGTCGTCGGGCAGCTGGGTGCGCACGTTGGAGACCGCCCGCTCCACCTGGTTGCGGGCCCGGTCCAGGTCCGTGCCGTACTCGAAGCCGAGCTGGATGTTGGACAGCCCGGCGCGCGAGGTGGACGTCGAGCTCTCGAGGCCCTCCACGATGTTGAGCGCGCGCTCCAGGGGCCGGCCCACCTGCTCGTCGACGACCTCCGCGGACGCGCCGGGCATGGCCGAGACCACGCTGATGGCGGGGATCTCCAGGGACGGGATGAGCTCCTGCTTCATGGAGCGCATGCTCAGCACCCCGAAGAGG
This sequence comes from Kocuria oxytropis, assembly GCF_040981195.1. Taxonomy (NCBI): domain Bacteria; kingdom Bacillati; phylum Actinomycetota; class Actinomycetes; order Micrococcales; family Micrococcaceae; genus Kocuria; species Kocuria oxytropis. The sequence goes on from NZ_JAVFXA010000002.1 coordinate 259,630, forward strand.
GCGACGAACAGCGTGATGAGCACGATCAGCGCTCGGTTGGCCATCGAGGCGCGGGCGAGGGGGAACAATCGTGCTCCTTGGGGAGGGACGGTCGGGGGCGCCCGGCGGGGCCGGGGCGCACGCCCCCCAGGGTACCGCCGCCTACTGACAGGTCACCTGTGCCCCCGGGCCGCAGGACGACGGGAGCGGGGTCCTGCACCCCGGGAACGGAGCCGGCCCGCCACGGGGCGGGCCCGGCGCCCCGGTGGCGGGCGGGACGACGACGGGCCCCGGACCGCTCGCGGTCCGGGGCCCGTTCCGGGGTGCCGTGCCGAACCGGCCGGTGCCGGCCGGCACGGCCGGGTGTCAGTTGATGCCGAGCACCTGGGCGGTGCGGCCCATGACCTCGTCCGCGAGCTGCGGGTTGTCGTTGAGCTTCGTGCCGTAGGAGGGGATGAGCTCCTTGAGCCGCGGCTCCCACGCCGTCATCCGGGCGGGGAAGGACTTCGCCAGGAGGTTGAGCATGATGGGCACCGCGGTGGACGCCCCCGGGGAGGCGCCCAGCAGCCCGGCGATGGACCCGTCCGCGGCGGTGATGAGCTCGGTGCCGAACTGCAGCACGCCGCCCTTCTGCTTGTCCCGCTTCATGACCTGCACGCGCTGCCCGGCCTCGACCAGCTCCCACTGGGAGCCGTCCGCGGTGGGGTAGAACTGCTGCAGCGCCTCGACGCGCTGGTCCTTGGACTTGGCCAGCTCGCTCAGCAGGTACTTCACGAGGTCCAGGTTGGCCAGGCCCGCGCGGGTCATCGGGTAGATGTTGTGCGGGCGCACGGAGCGCGGCAGGTCCAGGAAGGAGCCCTGCTTGAGGAAGTTGGGCTTGAACCCGCCGTAGGGGCCGAACAGCAGCGCCCGCCGCCCGTGCTCGTAGCGGGTGTCCAGGTGCGGGACGGACATGGGCGGGGCGCCCACGGAGGCCTGGCCGTAGACCTTGGCGTTGTGCTGGGCGGCGACGTCCTCGTCGGAGTTGCGCAGCCACAGCCCGGAGACGGGGAACCCGCCGTAGCCCTTGGCCTCGCGGATGCCGGACTTCTGCAGCAGCGGCAGCGCGCCGCCGCCGGCGCCCACGAACACGAACCGGGCGCGGACGAGCCGGTCGCCCTCGGCGTTGAGACGGTTCCGGACCGTCGCCACCCAGGTGCCGTCGCCCTGGCGGTCGAGGTCCACGACCTGCCGGCCGTAGTGCACCACGCCGCCCCGGGCCTGCAGGTGGGCGACCTGCTGGCGGGTCAGCTCCCCGAAGTCGACGTCGGTGCCCTCGGGGGACCAGGACGCCGCCACGCGGCCGGCGCCGCGGCCGTGCATGGTCAGCGGCGCCCACTCGGCGATCTTCTCGCGGTCCTCGGTGTACTGCATGCGCTCGAAGAGCTTGTGGGGCCGGAGGGCCTCCCAGCGGCGGCGCAGGTAGTCGCTGTGGGCGTCGCCGAAGACGAGGGACATGTGCGGCACCGGGTTGATGAAGGTGCTCGGCTCCTTCAGCTTGCCCTCGGCCACGAGCGAGGCCCAGAACTGGCGGGAGAGCTGGAACTGCTCGTTGATGCCGAGCGACTTCTCGGCGCTCACGGACCCGTCGGGGGCCTGGGGGGCGTAGTTGAGCTCGCACAGCGCGGAGTGCCCGGTGCCGGCGTTGTTCCAGACGTTGGAGCTCTCCGCGCCCACCTGGTCCAGGCGCTCCAGCATCGTGATGTCCCACTGCGGCTCGAGCTCCTTGAGGAACACGCCGAGGGTCGCGCTCATGATGCCGCCGCCGATCAGGAGGACGTCGGTCGATTCCGTGGTCTGAGGTGATGTCACTGTCGATGCTCCCGTTGAACGCCCGGCGCCGCGCCGGTGAGTGGCTGCGCCGGTGAATGGTCGGGAACAGACTATCGCCACGCCCGGACGATCCCCGAATGCGCCCGGGGGCGCGTCGGGGCGGTGCTCACCCGGCATCCTCGAGGTCCACCCGGTTGAAGGACTCGTAGCCCGTGGAGCTCAGCGGGAAGGACGTGACCGACCCGTCCACGGCCACCGCCGAGATCGGGTGGGCCAGGGGGACCGCGGGCAGCAGGCGGGAGACCCTGTTGTTGATGGACACGTACGCGCTCGACCGGTCCTCGCCGTCCGGCAGGGCCGGCGCGCGGTTGACCGCGCCGAACAGGGACGCGGCGTCCACCCCGAACTCGCCGTGGGGGGCGCCGAAGAGCGCCGCCGTGAAGTAGTCCGGGTCCCGGTACCCGCCGTTGAGCCCGAGCAGGTGCAGGGCGTGGTCGCCGTCCGGGTCCTGGACCTGCGCCACGTAGCCGTCCGACCACTCCACCGGGACGGGCTCGATCACGAACCCCGCCCGCACGAGCTGGGCGGCGATGTCGGCGTAGATCTTCTCGGGCTCCTGCATGTAGGTCCGGGAGGTGTTGCGCGGGTAGTAGAAGCGCAGCGGCTCGCCGGCGTAGGACGAGGCCTCCAGCAGCTCCTGGGCCCGCTGCGGGTTGTAGGAGGGGATCTCCAGGTCGGTGCCGTCCATGGCGAAGCGGGCGGGCAGGAACTGGTTGGCCACCCGGGTGCCGTCGGGGTAGTGCTCGCGCACGATCGCGCCGCGGTCCACGGCGGCGGCGATGGCGGCCCGCACGTCGGGGTCGTCCAGCGGCGCCACGTCCTGGTTGATGCCGAGGTAGGACACGGAGTACGGGTCGCGCTGCAGGACCTGCACGCCCTGGCGGGCCAGCGGGGCGAAGGAGTCCAGGCCCACCTGGTCGTAGCCGTCCACCTGGCCGAGCCGCAGCGCCACGTAGCGCAGTTCGGGCTCGGCGATGGTGCGGAACTCGAGCCGGCCGATGTCCCCGAGCTCGCCCCAGTAGCCGGGGTTCGCGCGCAGCACCACGTTCGTCCCGTCCCCGGACTCGTAGCGGAAGGGGCCGGTGCCCACGGGGTGGGTCTCGTGGGTGCCGGCCGCCAGCGCCGCGGGGGAGGCAATCCCGAAGGCGGGCTGCGTGAGCGCGCGGAGCAGGGGCGTGTGCGGAGCGGTGAGCGAGAGCCGCACCGTGTCGGCCGACACCGCCGTGCATCCCGCGTAGAGCGGCTCGGTCCCCGGTGCGGCGGTCCGGAAGACGGTGCCGAACGGGGTCCGGGACCCGCCGGCGGCGAGGTCCTCCCAGCGCTCGAAGTTCGCGCACACCGCCGCCGCGTCCAGGTCGGTGCCGTCGTGGAAGCGCACCCCGTCACGGAGGGCGAAGGTGTAGGACAGACCGTCCTCGGAGCGCCTCCACGAGCTCGCCAGGGCCGGCACCGCCTCGCCCGTGGAGGGGTCGGCGGAGACGAGTCCCTCGAGGATCTGGGCCGCGATCCGGGAGGTCTCGAGGATGTTGACCGTGGCCGGGTCCAGGGTGGGCGCGGCGGCGGCGTTGGCGAAGACGAACTCCGCGCTCGGCACGGAGCGGGAGGCGGTGGGGGCGCCGGGGGCGTCGTCGCCGGCGGGGGAGCAGCCGGGGAGGGCGACGAGCCCGGCGGCGAGCGCGAGCGCGGCCGCGGTGCGGGGGGTTCGCCTGGGCGCCATGGGTCCTTCGCCGCCTCACGGGATCGGTCGGGATGTCGTCGTGGGCGGTCCCCGGGGCGGGGCCCGGGGACCGCGGGGTGCGCGAGGCGGGACTCGAACCCGCACGCCGGTCAGGGCACAGGAACCTAAATCCTGCGTGTCTGCCAGTTCCACCACTCGCGCCGAGGGGCCCCTGCGGGCCCCTCGGCCATCCTATCCTCAGCCCTCCAGGCCGAGGTCCCGGCGCAGCTTCGCCACGTGGCCCGTGGCGCGCACGTTGTACTGCGCGAGCTCCACGGTGCCGTCCGCCCCGACCACCACGGTGGAGCGCACGAGACCCTCGTAGGTCCTGCCGTAGTTCTTCTTCTCGCCCCAGGCGCCGTACGCCTCGGCGACGCGGTGGTCGGCGTCGGAGAGGAGCGGGAAGGTCAGGGACTGCTCCTCGGCGAAGCGCGCCAGGGCCTCCGGGGCGTCGGGGGAGACGCCGAGCACGATGAACCCGTCCGCGGCGAAGCGCTCGAGGCTGTCCCGGAAGTCGCAGGCCTGCGTGGTGCAGCCCGGGGTGGACGCCTTCGGGTAGAAGTAGACGACGACGCGCCGGCCGCGGTGCTCGGCCAGCGAGACGGTCCCGCCCTGCGCGTCGGGCAGGGTGAAGTCGGGGGCCTGCCGGCCCGGTGCGAGGCGTGCTGCCATGGGGATGCTCCTCCGTGCTGGGGGTCGTGGGTGCGGGCCGTCGCTGCGGGTCGTCCGGCGGCGCGGTCGGCCGTGCTGCCGGTGCGGGCCGGGTGCCCGCCCGGTGCGGCGCAACGGCCGCGGACCACGAACACTACCGGTGGACCGGCCCGGCCGGGGCCGGTCCACCGGGTCCCGTCCCCGCCGTCCGGGCGCACCCGCGCGGAAAATTGTTGCTCAGTTTGCTTAGCATGGTGCTGTATTACGGGTACCGGGTCGGTAGACTGCTGTGCATGCCTTTCACCACTCAATGGCCGACCAACCGATTGCTCTCGACCGCGGCACGGCTCGTGGAGCACGCGTGGAACGAGCGCCTGGCCACGCTCGGCGTCACCCACGCCGGGGTCATGGCCCTGGACGTGCTGAAGACGGCGGGGAGCATGACCCAGGCCCAGCTGGCGCACCGTGTCCGGGTGCAGGCGCAGACCATGGGCAAGACGCTGCACCGGCTGGAGCTGCACGGTCACGTGACCCGGTCCAAGAACGTCCGCGACCGGCGCAGCCACCTCGTGTCGATCACGCCGGAGGGCGAGCGCATCCTGGAGGCCGCCACCCAGCTCGAGGACGAGCTGGTGGACCACGGGCTGCTCACGGACGAGAACCTCCGGCGCACCCTCGCCGACATCATCACCACCCTGGGCGGCGCGCGGTGGAAGCTGCGGGTGCAGCCGGATGGGACCGTCACCGACGCCGGTTCCGCCGACGCGACCACGCCCGAGCAGGCGCGCCGGACCGCCGAGGCCGGCGACCAGGAGGACGCCGTCTCCTGATCCGGCCGGACAGCCCACGGGTCCTGGATCCGCGGGCCGGGCGGGCACGGCACCGAGGACCGCCGTGCGAGCGCCCGAGCGCGAGGTCACGACGGCGTGGCGGCGCGGAGCACCCCGGGGCGCGGTGACGGCCCGGGGTTTCGTCGTCCCCGGGTCCCTCCGGTGGGCAGCGGGGGAGGCCGTGCTCCCGCGCCGGCGCGGGGACGACGAAGGACCCCACCGCGCGGCTGCGCGATGGGGTCCTTCCGTGGTGCGCCCCCTCGGACTCGAACCGAGAACCCATTGATTAAGAGTCAATTGCTCTGCCAATTGAGCTAGAGGCGCTGGTGGTGCGGCAAGAACGTTAGCACGCTCCCGGCCCGGGGGCCGAATCGCGCCGGCCGGCTTGCGCCGTGGCCCGTCCCGCAACGAGAGAACACTCTACCATTCCGGTGCGGCTTGTCCATTCCGGGGCCGACGTCCCGGGGAGCCGCGACGTCCAGCATGGCGGTCATGGCCTCCGCACCGCACTCCGCACCGACCACCGCGTCCGTCCCCCTCTCCGAGCTCCGCGTCGTCTCCCTCCCGGAGCAGGAGCTCGTGGACCACCTGAGCGCCCGGGTGCCGGGGTTCCGCTACGTGCTGTGGGACATGGCCGGCGACCCGGTCGGGGCCCGCGCCGAGGAGATCGACGTGGCGGTGGCCCCCTACGTCGCCGGTCCCTGGCTCGGGGCCCTGTCCGCCGCCCCGCGGCTGCGGCTCCTGCAGCTGCAGGGCACGGGCTTCGACGGGGTGGCCGAGGCCGTGGGGCCGGATCTGGCGCTCTCGAGCGCGGGGTGGGTGCACGCGGCCGGGACCGCCGAGCTGGCCCTGGGGCTGATCCTGGCGGCGCAGCGGGAGCTCGACCGCGCCGTGCTGCAGCAGCGGGCGGGGCTCTGGCGCCGCTTCGCGACCCGCAGCCTGGCCGACAGCCGGGTGCTGGTGCTCGGGGCCGGTGAGATCGGCTCCGCCGTGGTCGACCGGCTGCTGCCCTTCGAGGTCGAGGTCGTGCGCGTGGCGTCCCGGGCCGGCACGGACGAACGGGGTCCCGTGCGCGGTGTCGACGAGCTGCCCGCCCTGCTGCCCGGCACGGACGTGCTCGTCGTGGCGCTCCCGGCGAGCCCGGCGACCGACCGCCTCGTCGACGCCCGGGTGCTCTCCCGGCTGCCCGACGACGCCCTGGTGGTCAACGTGGGGCGCGGACGCGTGGTCGACACCCCCGCGCTCACCGAGGAGGTCGTGTCCGGGCGGCTGCGCTGCGCCCTGGACGTCGTCGAGCCGGAGCCCTTCCCCGGCGACCACCCGCTGTTCCGCGCCCCGGGCGCGATCCTGACCCCGCACACCGGCGGGTCCAGCACCTCCTACCGGCCCAGGGTGCGGAGGCTGCTGCGGATGCAGCTCGAGCGCATCGCGGCCGGGGAACGGCCCCTGTTCCTGCAGCAGGAGGGCAGGCTCGCCGTGCCGGGCCCGGACGCCCGGTAGGGCAGGATATGTCCTGTCTCACATCGTGGGACACGGCGTCCGAAGATTGACACGCCCGGGCGGGCGGCAGAACATGGGAGCATGCAACTCAGCCACGGTGTCGTCCAGCTCACGGTACGCGTCCTCGTCGGACGCGGGGCCTGAGCCGACCACCGGTCGAGCGCACGGGCCCTGTCGCACCTCCGGTGCAGCGAGGGCCTTTTTTCTTGCCCGGCGCCTGCGGCGGAGAGCGTGTCGAGCCGGACCAGAACCACTCCAGACCAGAAGGACTGCTGACATGAGCAAGGGACAGCCGATCAGCCCAGCGCTGATGGCCACCAAGCGCGCGGAGACCGCCGCCGATCACCGGCCCCCCGGGGCCCCGGAGAAGTCCGTCCCCGCCGTGCCGTCTGTCATGGGCCCCAGCAACACGGTGGCCCCCACGGAGATGACCGGCTCCCAGGCGGTCATCCGGGCCCTGGAGGAGCTCGGCGTGACCGACGTCTTCGGCCTGCCCGGCGGAGCGATCCTGCCGACCTACGACCCCCTCATGGACACGGACAAGATCAACCACGTCCTCGTCCGCCATGAGCAGGGCGCCGGTCACGCCGCGGAGGGCTACGCCCTCGCCTCGGGCCGCGTGGGCGTGTGCATCGCGACCTCCGGCCCCGGCGCCACCAACCTCGTCACCGCCCTCGCGGACGCGCACATGGACTCGATCCCGATGGTCGCGATCACCGGCCAGGTCTCGTCCAAGGTGATCGGCTCCGACGCCTTCCAGGAGGCGGACATCGTCGGGATGACGATGCCGGTCACCAAGCACTCCTACCTGGTGACGCACGCCGAGGACATCCCGCGCGTGCTCGCCGAGGCCTTCCACCTCGCCTCGACCGGCCGCCCCGGCCCGGTGCTCGTGGACATCGCCAAGGACGCCCAGCAGGACACCATGACCTTCTCCTGGCCGCCCCGGATGGACCTGCCCGGCTACCGGCCGGTCACCCGCGGGCACGCCAAGCAGATCCGGGAGGCCGCCCGGCTCATCGCGGCCGCCCAGCGGCCCGTGCTGTACGTGGGCGGCGGGACGATGCGCGCCGACGCCGCCGCCGAGCTGATGGACCTGGCTGAGCTGACCGGCGCGCCCGTGGTGACCACGCTGACGGCCCGGGGCGTGTTCCCGGACTCCCACGAGCAGAACCTCGGCATGCCCGGCATGCACGGCACGGTCCCGGCCGTGTACTCGATGCAGCAGGCGGACCTGCTGGTGACCCTCGGCGCGCGCTTCGACGACCGCGTCACGGGCCACCTGGAGACCTTCGCGCCCACGGCCAAGATCATCCACGCGGACATCGACCCGGCCGAGATCTCCAAGAACCGCACGGCCGACGTCCCGATCGTGGGCGACGTCAAGGAGATCCTGCCGGACCTCGTGGCCGCCGTGCGCCAGGAGTTCGAGCGCAGCGGCAGCCCCGACCTCTCCGCGTGGTGGACCGCGCTGAGCAGCCTGCAGGCCACCTACCCGCTGGGCTACCCCAAGCCGGCCGACGGGCTGGGCTCGCCGCAGCACGTCATCGAGCGGATCTCCGCCCTGACCGGGCCCGAGGCCGTGTACGTCTCCGGCGTGGGCCAGCACCAGATGTGGAGCTCCCACTTCGTGCAGTACGAGCGGCCGCGGCAGTGGCTGAACTCCGCCGGGCTGGGGACCATGGGCTTCGCCGTGCCGGCCGCGATGGGGGCCAAGGTCTCCCAGCCGGAGCGCACCGTGTGGGCGATCGACGGCGACGGCTGCTTCCAGATGACCAACCAGGAGCTCGCCACCTGCACGATCAACAAGATCCCGATCAAGGTGGCGGTGATCAACAACTCCTCGCTGGGCATGGTGCGCCAGTGGCAGACGCTGTTCTACGACGGCCGGTACTCCAACACCGACCTCAACACGGGCCACGACAGCATCATGGTGCCGGACTTCGTCAAGCTCGCCGACGCCTACGGGTGCGCCGCCCTGCGCTGCACCCGCGACGAGGACGTGGACGACGTCATCCGCCAGGCCCTCGAGATCAACGACCGCCCCGTGGTGATCGACTTCGTGGTCTCCGCCGACGCGATGGTGTGGCCGATGGTGCCCTCCGGCGTGTCCAACGACCAGATCCAGATCGCCCGCAACATGACCCCCGACTGGGACGAGGAGGACTGACCATGAGCCGACACACCCTCTCCGTGCTCGTCGAGGACAAGCCGGGCGTGCTGACCCGCGTGGCCGGGCTGTTCGCCCGCCGCGCCTTCAACATCGACTCGCTCGCCGTGGGACCCACGGAGCTCGAGGGCGTCTCCCGCATCACCGTGGTGGTGGACGCCGAGGGCGAGCTGCTCGAGCAGGTCACCAAGCAGCTCAACAAGCTGATCAACGTGATCAAGATCGTCGAGCTCACCCCCGAGTCGTCGGTGCAGCGCGACCACATCATGGTCAAGGTCCGCGCCGACGCCGCCACCCGTCTGCAGGTCACCCAAGCCGCGGACCTGTTCCGGGCCACCGTTGTCGACGTCTCCACCGAGTCGCTCGTCATCGAGGCCACCGGCGCCCCGGAGAAGCTCCGGGCGCTGCTGGACATCCTGGAGCCGTTCGGCGTCCGGGAGATCGTCCGGGCCGGTACGCTGGCCCTCGGACGTGGTCCCAAGTCGATGAGCGACCGCGCCCTGCGCCACTGACGCCCCCGGGCGGCGGTGGACGCGGGCGCCGGCCCACAGACACCCCAACCACCGCGCAGCGGCCCCGCCGCCGCGCCCATCCCACCATGCTTCAAGGAGACAATCCCATGGCAGAGATCTTCTACGACGACGACGCCGACCTCTCGATCATCCAGGACCGCTCCGTGGCCGTCATCGGCTACGGCTCCCAGGGCCACGCCCACGCGCTGAACCTGCGCGACTCCGGCGTGGACGTGCGCATCGGCCTCGCCGAGGGCTCGCGCTCCCGGGCCAAGGCCGAGGCGGAGGGCCTGCGCGTGCTCACCGTCGCGGACGCCGTCAAGGAAGCCGACGTCATCATGATCCTGACCCCGGACCAGGTCCAGCGCCACGTCTACGCCGAGTCGATCGCCCCGAACCTCGAGCAGGGCGACGCCCTCTTCTTCGCCCACGGCTTCAACATCCGCTTCGGCTACATCGAGGCCCCCGAGGGCGTCGACGTCGTCATGGTCGCCCCGAAGGGCCCGGGCCACACCGTGCGCCGCGAGTTCGAGGCCGGCCGCGCCGTGCCCGCCCTCGTGGCCGTGGAGAAGGACGCCTCCGGCAAGGCCCTCGAGCTGGGCCTGTCCTACGCCAAGGGCATCGGCGGCACCCGCGCCGGCGTCATCAGGACCACCTTCACCGAGGAGACCGAGTCCGACCTCTTCGGCGAGCAGGCGGTCCTGTGCGGCGGCATGTCCCACCTGGTCCAGTACGGCTTCGAGACCCTGACCGAGGCCGGCTACCAGCCGGAGATCGCCTACTTCGAGGTCCTGCACGAGCTCAAGCTCATCGTGGACCTCATGGTCGAGGGCGGCATCGCCAAGCAGCGCTGGTCCATCTCGGACACCGCCGAGTACGGCGACTACGTCTCCGGCCCCCGGGTCATCAACCCCGCGGTCAAGGAGAACATGAAGGCCGTGCTGGCCGACATCCAGGACGGCACCTTCGCCAAGCGCTTCATCGAGGACCAGGACAACGGCGGCGCCGAGTTCAAGAAGCTGCGCGAGAAGGAGGAGTCGCACCCCATCGAGGTCACCGGCCGGGAGCTGCGCAAGCTCTTCGCGTGGACCTCCCCGGACGCCGACTACGTCGAGGGCACCGCGGCCCGCTGATCCACCCCGCCCCACCGCCTCGAGGAGCGGCGGGGCACCGGCCGAGGGGCCGCGACCGCACGTCATGCGCCGAGCATTCCGTGCGGACGCGGCCCCTCGCCGCGTCCCGGGTCCTACGCTGGGGGCGGAGGCAGTCGCCACGATCCCTGGGGGTGGTCCGCATGGCGGACGTCGGTGCACGCGACCGGACGACCGGCCGGGGCCTGCGGGGCCGGATCGCACGCCACCAGCTGGTGGCCTTCTTCGCGCTCGCGTACGCGTGGTCCTGGGCCTGCTGGACGCCGCTGCTGCTCGGCGCGGGCGGGGCCGCCCTGCTCGTGCTCGGCGGCTTCGGCCCGCTGCTGGCGGCGTGGGCGGTCACCGTGCTGGCGGGGCAGCCGGTGCGGGACTGGGCCCGGGCGATCGTGCGGTGGCGCGTGCCCGTGCGGTGGTGGGCCTGGGCGCTGGGCCTGCCGGCGGCGCTGTACGCCGTGGTCAACGCGGTGCTGGCGGCCCTGGGCCGGGACGTCGACTGGTCGCTGGCGCTCGAGCGGGCGCCCGCCTACCTGGCGACCTTCGCGTTCGTGGCGGTGCTCGGCGGCGGCCTCGAGGAGCCCGGCTGGCGCGGGTTCGCGCTGCCCCGGCTGCAGGAACGGCTGGGGCCGCTCCGGGCCACCGCGCTGCTGGGGCTGCTGTGGGGTCTGTGGCACGTCCCGCTCTACGGGCCGCTGGGCTTCGCCGTGCCGTTGCTCCTCGCGTTCCTCTACACCCCGCTGTACAACCGCACGGGCAGCGTGCTGCTGTGCGTCCTGCTGCACGCGAGCCTCACCCCCGCCCAGGACCACCTGGTCCTGCTCGGCGCGGACCCGGTGCACACCGGGCTGCTGGACACCGTGGACCTCGTCCTGTTCGGCACCTACGCGGCGGCGGCGCTGCTCGTCGTCGTGCTCACCCGCGGCCGCCTGGGCGCCGCGCGCCCCCGCCGGTGAGCGCTCAGCCCTGCCGCACGACCGGCACGCCCTCGGAGGGCTGGACGACCACGAAGCCCGGCCCGGAGAAGGAGAGCTGGAACGACTCGCCGGAGCCGCCGCGCAGCAGCGAGCCCATCGAGAGGTCGTTCTGGATCCCGGGCACGAGGTTCGCCGACCACGCGACGGCGGCCTGCGGGTCCACGAACGTGGGCTGCGCGGAGCAGTCGAGGATCATGGGCGGTCCGTCCGAGCACAGGGCGAGCACGCCCTGGCCGGAGAGCTCCAGGTTGAACAGCCCGCCGGCCATCAGCCCGGCCCCGCCCACCCGGCGGATGTCCCAGGCCAGGCTGTCGTCGAAGGCCAGCAGGGCCCCGCTGCCCACGGTGATGGCCTCGCCCTCGAGCAGGACGGTGAACACGTGGCGCGCCTGCCGGGCGAAGAACACCTCGCCCTCGCCGGAGACGCGCATCATGGGGGCGTCCTCGTTCGTGAGCACCTTCTTCATGAGCTTGCCGATCGAGCCGGAGCCCTCGTGCCGGAAGGACATCCGGCCCTGGTAGGCGACCATGGCGCCCTTGGTGGCCACGACGTCGGGGCCCAGGCCCACGCGCAGCATCCGGTCGGACTGCCGGGTCCAGCGCTCCTGGCTCTGCTGCTCGAAGTGGTCCTGGGCGAAGAGCTCGCTGCGCACGGTGGCCTCCCGGTGTTCTCGGTGCTCGCTGTCCCGACCATGGTGGCACCGGAGCACCCGGGTCCGCACCCTCCCGGAGGTCGGTAGAGTGGACGCCGTGACTTCCTCCGACCGCACCCCGTACTACATCACCACGGCCATCGCCTACCCCAACGGCACCCCGCACATCGGGCACGCCTACGAGGTCATCGCGACCGACGTCATGGCCCGGTTCAAGCGCCTGGACGGCTACGACGTCCGCTTCCTGACGGGCACCGACGAGCACGGCCAGAAGATGCAGCAGACCGCGGAGAAGGAGGGCCTCACGGCCCGGGAGCTCGCGGACCGCAACTCGGCGCGCTTCCGCGCGATGGACGACGCCCTCAACATCTCCTACGACCGCTTCATCCGCACGACCGACGAGGACCACTACGCGGCGTCGGCGGCGATCTGGCGGCGGATGGAGGAGGCCGGGGACATCTACCTCGGCGCGTACGCCGGCTGGTACTCCGTGCGCGACGAGGCGTTCTACGGGGAGGACGAGACCGAGCTGCGCGAGGACGGGGTGCGCTGCTCGACGGGCACCGGCACGGAGGTCACCTGGACCGAGGAGGAGTCCTACTTCTTCCGCCTCTCCGCATACCAGGACCGGCTGCTGGCCCTCTACGAGCAGGAGGGCTTCGTCTTCCCGGAGACCCGCCGCAACGAGATCGCCTCCTTCGTGCGCTCGGGCCTGGAGGACCTCTCCATCTCCCGCACCACCTTCGACTGGGGCGTGCCCGTGCCGGGCAACCCGGACCACGTGATGTACGTGTGGGTCGACGCCCTCACCAACTACCTCACCGGGGTGGGCTTCCCGGAGACCGACGGCGAGGCGTTCCGGCGGTACTGGCCCGCCGACGCCCACGTGATCGGCAAGGACATCGCCCGCTTCCACGCGGTGTACTGGCCGGCGTTCCTGATGTCCGCCGGGCTGCCGCTGCCCCGGCGCGTCTTCGCGCACGGCTTCCTGTTCAACCAGGGCGAGAAGATGTCCAAGTCCGTGGGCAACGTCATCGACCCGCACGCCCTCGTGGCCGAGTACGGCCTCGACCCGCTGCGCTTCTTCCTGCTGCGCGAGGTCCCGTTCGGCCAGGACGGCAGCTACTCGCACGACGGGATCAAGAACCGGATCAACTCCGACCTGGCCAACGACCTCGGCAATCTGGCGCAGCGCTCGCTGTCGATGGTCGCCAAGAACTGCGGGGGCCGGGTCCCGGCCGCGGGGGAGCTGACCGTCGAGGACCGTGCCATGCTCGACGCCGCGGCCGGTCTCTACGAGCCGGTGCGGGCCGAGTTCGACGAGCAGCAGTTCCACCGGGCGCTCGAGCGGATCTGGCGGGTCGTCGCCGAGGCCAACCGCTACTTCACCGCCATGGAGCCCTGGAAGCTGCGCAAGACCGACGCCGAGCGGATGGCCACCGTGCTGTGGGTGACGCTCGAGGTGGTGCGCGTGGTCGGCGTCCTCGTGCAGCCCGTGATGCCGGACGCCGCCGCCCGGCTGCTCGACGTGCTCGGCCAGGAGGAGGGCGAGGCCCGGGCGTTCACCGCCCTGGGCGTGCCCCTGGTCCCCGGCACGGAGCTGCCCGCGCCCACGCCGGTGTTCCCGCGCTACGAGGAGCCGGCCCCGCTGCAGGCCTGAGCCGGTGCAGGCCTGCACGGCCCCACCGGGCGGTACCGGCCCACCGGCCTGCGCCGGCCCACTCGTCCACCATGTGAGACGTCCGTCCACTCCGTGGTCGACACCGTCCTCGTGCCCCTATCCTGGCGCCATGAGCCAGCCGACGCCCGCCGCCCCCGCCCACCTGAAGATCGCCCTCGTCCCCGGGGACGGCATCGGCCCGGAGGTCGTGGCCGAGGCCGAGAAGGTCCTCGACGCCGTGACCGCCGAGGCCGGGCTCACGGTCGAGAAGCGGGAGTTCGGCCTCGGCGCCCAGCACTGGCTGGCGACGGGGGAGACCCTCACGGACCGCACGCTGACCGAGCTGCGCGCCTACGACGCGATCCTGTTCGGCGCCGTCGGCGCCGCCCCGGGCGACCGGCGGGTCCCCTCCGGGATCATCGAGCGGGACGTGCTGCTGCGGATGCGCTTCAGCCTCGACCACTTCGTCAACCTCCGCCCGTCCCGGCTCTTCCCCGGCACCACCAGCCCGCTCGCCGACCCGGGGGACATCGACTTCGTGGTGGTGCGCGAGGGCACGGAGGGCCCCTACGCCGGCAACGGCGGCGTGCTGCGCGGCGGCACCGACGCCGAGATCGCCACGGAGGTCTCGCTCAACACCGCCTACGGCGTGCGGCGCCTCGTGCGCTACGCGTTCGAGCTCGCCGCCTCGCGGGAGCGCCAGCGGCTCACCCTGGTGCACAAGCACAACGTGCTCGTCCACGCCGGACGGCTCTACGCCCGCCTCGTCGAGGAGATCGGCGCCGAGTTCCCCGGTGTCGAGGTCGACTACCTGCACGTGGACGCGGCGACGATCTTCCTCACGACCGACCCGGCCCGCTTCGACGTCATCGTCACCGACAACCTGTTCGGGGACATCCTCACCGACCTCGCGGGGGCGGTGACCGGCGGCATCGGCCTGTCCCCGGCCGGCAACATCAACGCGGACCGCACCGCGCCGTCGATGTTCGAGCCCGTCCACGGCTCCGCGCCGGACATCGCGGGCCGGCAGCTGGCGAACCCCGTGGCGGCGATCCTCGCCACCGCCATGATGCTGCAGCACCTCGGCCACCCCGGGCCCGCGGCCCGGATCGAGGCCGCCGTGCAGCAGGACCTCGCCCGGCACGGCACCGAGACCCGCTCCACCGCCCAGGTGGGCGACGGCGTGCTCGCCGCCCTGGCCTGAGCCGATCCGCCCGTGCTCCGGGGATAGGCTGGGGCACGGAACCACCAGCTGAGCCCCGCGTGCCGGTCGCCACGGGGTCGACCTCGCAGGGAGACGCAGTGACCACACAGCCCACCACCTTCGCCCACCACCTCAACCAGGACCCGGTCCCGGACGAGGTGCGGGCCGCCATCCTCGCCGACCCGGGCTTCGGCACGAACTTCACGGACCACATGGTGAAGATCGACTGGTTCGGGGACGTCGAGAAGGGCACGGGGCGCTGGAGCGATCCCCGCATCGAGCCGTACGGGCCGCTGGTGCTGGACCCCGCCGCGGCCGTGCTGCACTACGGCCAGGAGATCTTCGAGGGGCTCAAGGCCTACCGGCACGCCGACGGCTCGGTGTGGACGTTCCGCGCCGAGGCCAACGCGGCGCGGCTCAACCGGTCGGCCCGCCGGCTGGCGCTGCCGGAGCTGCCGGAGCAGATGTTCCTGGACTCGCTGCGGGAGCTCGTCTCGGTGGACGAGCAGTGGGTGCCGGACGGGGACGGCGAGTCCCTGTACCTGCGCCCGTTCATGATCGCCACCGAGGCGTTCCTGGGCGTGCGCCCGTCCCGTCAGGTGCTGTACTCGGTGATCGCCTCCCCGGCCGGCAACTACTTCGGCGGCCCGGTCAAGCCCGTGGACATCTGGCTCTCGCGCGACTGGGCCCGGGCCGGGCGCGGCGGCACGGGCGCGGCCAAGTGCGGCGGCAACTACGCGGCCTCCCTCATCGCCCAGATGGAGGGCGACGCCCACGGCTGCCAGCAGGTCATGTTCCTGGACCGGGACCGCGGGGACGCCGTGGAGGAGCTCGGCGGCATGAACGTGTTCTTCGTCTACGGCGACGGCCGGCTGGTGACCCCCGAGCTCACCGGCACCATCCTGGAGGGCGTCACCCGCCGGTCCATCATCCAGCTCGCGAAGGACCGGGGGATGAGCGTGGAGGAGCGCCGCTTCACCCTCGACGAGTGGCGCGAGGGCTGGCAGGCCGGGACCATCACGGAGGCGTTCGCCTGCGGGACCGCCGCCGTCATCACGCCCATCGGCCGCCTCGTCTCCGCCGAGGAGACCATCGGCGACGAGGGGGCCCGGCCCGGCGAGGTCACCATGGACATCCGCAAGCAGCTCCTGGAGATCCAGACGGGCCGCGCGGAGGACCCGCACGGCTGGCTGACCCGGCTGGTCTGAGCCCCGCGCGGCCCCGGGGCGCCCCCGGGGCCGCGCGCCCGCCCGCGGGCCGTGGGATAGCCTGGACCCATGCGAATTGCCAGGTTCACGGTCGACCACGAGATCCACTTCGGCGCGGTGCAGGGCGCCGCCGGCGAGGAGACGGTCACCGTCCTCGCGGGCGACCCCTTCTACACCGGGATCAATCCCACCCAGCAGCGCCACGACATCGCCGACGTCCGCCTCCTGGCCCCCGTCATCCCGCGCTCCAAGATCGTGTGCGTCGGCCGCAACTACGCCGACCACGCCGCGGAGCTGGGCAACGAGCTGCCCGCCTCCCCGATGCTGTTCTTCAAGCCCAACACCTCCGTCGCCGGCCCCGGCGACCCCGTGACCCTGCCCCCGTGGACCGAGCAGGTCTCCTACGAGGGCGAGCTCGCCGTCGTCATCGGCCGGATGTGCAAGGACGTCCCGGTGGAGCGCGTGCCCGAGGTGGTCTTCGGCTACACCGCCGCCAACGACCTCACCGGCCGGGACGTGCAGCGGACCGACGGCCAGTGGGCGCGGGCCAAGGGCTTCGACGGCGCCTGCCCCCTCGGGCCCTGGATCGAGACGGACCTCGACACCTCGGCCCTCGCCGTGCGCAGCCGCGTCAACGGGCAGACCAAGCAGGACGGCAACACCCGGGACATGGTCTTCGACGTCCCCTTCCTCGTCTCCTACGTCTCCCAGGCCTTCACGCTCCTGCCCGGCGACGTCATCCTCACCGGGACGCCCGCCGGCGTCGGCATCGTCGACGAGGGCGACCGGATCGAGGTGGAGGTCGAGGGCATCGGCGTGCTCCCGACCGTCCTGCGCCGCTGAGCCCCGCACGTCCGCCCGACCCGTCCACTCCGCACGTCCGCGCCACCGGCCGGCGCCACCGGCCCTCGCCGCCGCACGGCACGAGCCCGGGGCGCCTCGCCCCACCGCGCGACCCCGTCCAGTCCCCGACCGATCCACGAGAGAGCCATGACCGACACGTCCGCCACCCCGGCCACCACCTCCGCCACGTCCTCGTCCGTGCGCGTGCGCTTCTGCCCGTCCCCGACGGGCACACCGCACGTGGGGCTGATCCGCACCGCGCTGTTCAACTGGGCCCACGCCCGGCACACCGGCGGCACCATGGTCTTCCGCGTTGAGGACACCGACACGCTGCGGGACTCGGAGGAGAGCTACCAGCAGCTGCTGGAGGCGCTCGCCTGGCTGGGGATCGACTGGGACGAGGGCGTCGAGACGGGCGGCCCGCACGCCCCGTACCGGCAGTCGCAGCGCCTGGACCTCTACCGGCAGGTGGCGGACCGGCTCCGGGAGCACGGTGCCGTCTACGAGGCCTACTCCACCCCGGAGGAGGTCGAGGCCCGCCACCGGGCGGCCGGCCGCGATCCCAAGCTCGGCTACGACAACTTCGACCGCGACCTCACCGAGGAGCAGATCGCGGCGTACCGGGCCGAGGGCCGGGAGCCCGTGCTGCGGCTGCGGATGCCGGACGAGGACATCGTGGTCCAGGACATGATCCGCGGCGAGATCGTCTTCCGGGCCGGCTCCATCCCGGACTACGTGGTGGTGCGCGCCAACGGACAGCCGCTGTACACCCTCACGAACCCCGTGGACGACGCCCTCATGGAGATCACCCACGTGCTGCGCGGCGAGGACCTGCTCTCCTCGACTCCGCGCCAGATCGCGCTGTTCCGCGTCCTGGTCGAGATCGGCCTCGCGAAGTACGTGCCCGAGTACGGCCACCTGCCCTACGTCATGGGCGAGGGCAACAAGAAGCTGTCCAAGCGCGACCCCGAGTCCAGCCTCTTCCACCTCAAGGACAGCGGGTTCGTCCCCGAGGGCCTGCTCAACTACCTGGCCCTGCTCGGCTGGTCCCTGTCCGCCGACGAGGACGTCTTCACCGTGGAGCAGCTCGTGGAGCACTTCGACGTCCACGACGTCCTGGCCAACCCGGCGCGGTTCGACCTCAAGAAGGCCACCGCGATCAACGGCACCCACGTCCGCCGGCTCGCCCCCGAGGACTTCCGCGACCGGCTCGTGCCGTACCTGCAGGCCGCCGGGGTGCTGGGGGAGAGCCCGGACGAGCGCGAGCGGGAGATCCTGGACCGGGCGGCGCCGCTGGTCCAGGAGCGGATGAACCTGCTCGGCGAGGCCCCCGAGCTGCTGTCCTTCCTCTTCGCCGCCGACGACGAGATCGAGGTCGCCGACGACGCCCGCAAGCAGCTCAAGGACTCCGCCGGCGAGGTCCTGCGGGCGGCGCTCGCCGCACTGGAGCCGCTCGAGGACTGGAGCTCAGCGGCCCTCGAGACGGCGCTGCGCGAGGCGATCGTCGACGGCCTGGGCATCAAGCCCCGGCTGGCGTTCGGCCCGGTGCGCACGGCCGTCTCCGGACGCCGGATCTCCCCGCCGCTGTTCGAGTCCCTCGAGATCCTGGGCAAGGAGTCCTCCCTGACGCGCCTGCGCGCCCTCGCCGCCCAGCTCGGCTGAGCACCCGTCCCGTCATCCGCCCGCACCGGGTGCTCCCGGCGTAGCCTGGTGGCAGGAGGCGATTACCATGGAGCTGGCCGGCGGGCGGATCGACGCGATGCGGGCAGGCCGTCCGCAGCACCACAATCCCGTGCAGCGGGACACCGTGACATGGCTGCGGACCGGTGCCGAGACGGGCGGCGAGCTCGACCTGCTGCACGTCGAGGTCGAGCCCGGGGGCGAGGTGCTCGCCCACTACCACCGGCGGTCCGCGATGCGCCTGCATGTGCTCGAGGGCACGCTGCGGGTGCAGGTCGGTCACGTCGTGCGGGACCTGGGCGCCGGGGGACAGGTCGAGGTGCCCGAGGAGCACCTCTTCCGCTGGAAGAACCCGTCCGGGGCCCCGGCCCGGTTCGTGGTGGAGGTGCGCCCCGCCCACGAGGGCTTCGAGAAGGGCCTGGTGGCGCTGTACGGGCTGGCCCGTGATGGGCGGGTCCGCCGGGACGGCCGGCCGCGCAGCCCGCTGCGCACGGCCCTGCTCGTCGAGTGGACCGACATCAACCTGCCGGGGATCCACCGCTGGCTCGGACCGGTGCGCCGGGTGCTGGCGGGGATCGCCCGCCGCCGGGGGATCGACCGTGAGCTGGAGCAGCGCTACTGCGCCTGAGCACGATTTGCCGCCCCGCCGGAAGGCCGGTATAGTTTTCTTGCGTTGCGCCGGTCGCCGCGGGAAACCGCCGGACCGGGGACGACAGTGGGATATGGTGTAATTGGCAACACTACGGTTTCTGGTACCGTCATTCTAGGTTCGAGTCCTGGTATCCCAGCGCTGCTCCATCGGAACAGTACGGCCCCATCGTATAGCGGCCTAGTACGCCGCCCTCTCACGGCGGTAACGCGGGTTCGAATCCCGCTGGGGTCACCACCGCGAAGAACCCCCGGACCACACGGTCCGGGGGTTCTTCGCTGCCCGGGCACCGGCTCCCGGTCGGTGTCCGGAACGGGGCCCGGGACCTGCTAGAGTGTACGAGGCCGGTCGCGGGAAGCCGCGGACCGGACCGGTGCGGCCCCATCGTATAGCGGCCTAGTACGCCGCCCTCTCACGGCGGTAACGCGGGTTCGAATCCCGCTGGGGTCACCACGAGCGACGTCCCCCGGACCACACGGTCCGGGGGACGTCGTCGTTTCCCCGGGCCCGCGCGCCCGCGGTGCGGGGGCGCGGGACAGGCCGGCTCAGCCAGGGAGCTCGTGCTCCGGAGGCGTCCACGGTCCCGTGATCGCCAGGGTGAGGCCTGCCTGCTGGAGGTTGACGAACAGGTGGACACCATCCTGCGAGAACACGGGGCCGCAGAACTCCGAGTCGTCGAGGTCGTTGCGCGCCAGCGCGTAGGCACGCCCCCGAGCGGTCATCCCCACCAGGTGGCTGGTCCCGTCCGCGTCCTCGGCCAGCACGAGACCGCCCTGCGGGGAGATCGTGATGTTGTCCGGGCGCTCGAAGCGCATCTCCAGGTCCGGGTCCTCCCGCACCCCGAAGAGCACGGTCAGGGTCACCGTCCCGGCGCCCGGGTCGTGGAACCACACCTGGCCGTGGTGCACGGGGCCTGCATCGTCCTCCCCTCGGTCGTCCGCGTAGCTCGAGACGAAGTAGACACCCTCGTCGTTCCACCACTGTCCCTCGAGCTTGTGCGCCCGGGTGATGGTGTCGTCGTCGAACTGCCGGCGCACCGACTCGTCCCGGCCGCCGCGGTCGGGCACGTCGATCCACTCGACGTCATAGCGGGTGCCCACAGCGGTCGCCTCCGCCAGGTCCCGGACCACCCGCCCGTCCGCGAGGCAGCGCATGGCCTGGAGCCGGCCGGCGACGTCGCCGCCCACCGACTCCGCGAGCTCGCGCAGCGCGTGGCGTCCCGCGACGAAGCCCGGGGGAGGGGTCCAGCGGTAGTACAGTCCGCTGGGGTCCGCGGCGTCCTCCGTCAGGTAGATCCGGGTGGTGGCGGGGTCGACGGCCACGGCCTCGTGCGAGTAGCGGCCCAGGAACGTCAGGGGGACCGGGGACCTGCCGAGGTTGGCGTCGCGGCTCCGCGGATCCACCTCGAAGACGTAGCCGTGGTCCTTCGTGAACCCGTCCTGCCCGGCGCGGGCGCTCGTCTCCTCGCAGCTCAGCCACGTGCCCCACGGGGTGACTCCGCCGGCGCAGTTGTTCACGGTCCCGGCCAGCGACGTGTACTGGGACACGCGGCGTCCGTCGGCATCGACGACCAGGGTGGAGGTCCCGCCGATCGCCCCCGGATCGTAGGTGAGCCCCGCCATCGCGGACACCGGGTGGGTCTCCTCCCCGCTGTTCTCGTGGTTGCAGATCAGGACGGTTCCGCCGTCCGCGCCGGGGAACGCCCCCATGCCGTCGGGGTCTGACGGATGGGTGCCGTCGGACGTCGGGGTCTCGCCCGAGCGGGCCAGGACCGTGTAGCCGAAGCCGTCCGGCAGCGCCAGGACCCCGTCGGGGTCCGCGACCAGCCGTCCGTAGCCGACCGCGGCCCGCGTCGTGGGGTGCTCGGGGCGGCCGCACGACGTCAGCCCCCCGAGGCCGGCGACCGTCAGGCCAAGGGCGCCGGCGCCGAGGAAGCCGCGGCGGGAGAACGGACGTGGCACGGGACGCCTCCTCGGCCGGGAGCGGGCGGGCAGGGGCGGGACGCCCCGATCGGTGCTCGTCAGCATAGCGACGGCGGTGGGGGCCGGCATCCCCGGGACGCCGGGTGACGGGCAGGCCGACGAGCTGCCGGACGGGCCCGGCCCGGCGCAGCGGTGGGGGCGCCGCGTCATCCACTGCCCCTCCTGCCACGGCATCGCGTGCGTGGCGGACGAGGCGACGGGCGTGGAGGTCGCCGCGCACCCTCACCCGTGAGCGGTCCGCCCGCCCCGGAGGGGCGGAGGGCACCGCGGGCACCGGGCGGAGGGCACCCCAGGGCTCAGCGGGCACCGGGCGGGGGTGCGTCCGCCGGCCCGGGCAGCGCCCGGGCCGGCGGGCCCGGATCAGGCCAGCGAGGCGTCCAGGGTGATGTCGACGGCCAGGGCCTGCGAGACCGGGCACCCGGCCTTCGCCTCCTCGGCGATGCGCGCGAAGTCCTCCTGGGAGAGGTTCTCCACCTGCGCCTCGACGATCAGCTTGACGCCCTTGATGCCCTCGCCGGCCACGAAGGTGACCTCGGCGGTGGAGTCGAGGCGGGTCGGCGGGGTGTCGTTCTGCGCGAGCATGTTCGAGAACGCCATGGCGAAGCAGGTGGCGTGCGCGGAGGCGAGCAGCTCCTCCGGGCTCGTGCTGGAACCGGCGCCCTTCTCCGCGCGGGTGTCCCAGTCCACGTCGAACGGGCCCAGGCCCGAGCCGCCCAGGCGGGTGGTGCCCGAGCCGTTGAAGAGATCGCCGGTCCAGACGGTGCTGGCCTTGCTGACGACGGGTTTCGGCATGGTTCCTCCTCAGGTCCACGGCAGTCGGGTGCTCCGCTGCCGGCGCCGGACGGCGCTGCTGTCACGCTAGCGGATCCCGCGCGTCGTTCCACCGACCGGCGCCGTGGTGGGCTCCCCGGACACGTCCTGCCCGCAGCGCCGCCGCCTCCTGCCCTTGGCCCTGCGCGTGGACCTACTCGAGGGGTCGGCGCGGGGTGTCCGGGCCGCGGGGGGTCCCGCGGTCCGCGACGGCACGGGTGGTCGCGTGCGCGGCCGCGGAGACCGCCCGCTCCAGGGGGCCACGCCCGAGCGCGTGCCGCCAGGCGAGCGCCACGAGGGCGGAGACGAGGAGGCAGGCGACGAACCAGAGCAGGGGACTGCTGTAGTGGACCTCGGTGGAGAGGAGGACCAGCTGGGCGGTGTAGAGGGTCAGGGTCATCGCACCCAGGGCCGTGAGGGGGAGCAGCCACGTGCCGAACTCGCGGCCCACGAGGAGCAGGGCGCCGAGCGCGGCCAGGGCCACCCCCAGGCTCCACGCCACCGAGAGGGGCGTGTTGGCGTGGGGGGCGGAGAGCACCTGCCACCACAGGGTGGACGTCGGCAGCGGTCCGTCCCCGCCGAAGACGATGATGTGGTCCAGGTCGGCCCGGGTCAGCGAGACGATGCTGTAGAGCAGCACGTTGTAGCCGTCCATGCCGTACAGCAGCACCCAGGAGACGAGCTTGGCGAGGGCGGCGAGGCCGAGCCCCACGGCGAGGAGGCGGGCCTGCAGGCGTAGGTTCTTGAGGTTGAGCCGGCCGAGGGCCAGCCCCGCCAGGAGGTAGGCCATGTAGGTCGCGGCCGGGTACGTCCCGGTGAGGGTGAGCTGCCAGAACAGCCCGGCCGGTTCGGTGACGAGCTCCGCAAAGGTGGGGTTGACCGCGCTGTGCTCGGGGACCAGGTCGCCCAGGGTATGGATCAGGAGGGGCCCGAGGAGCAGCGAGGCGCCCGAGCACAGGAACAGGGTCCGCGGCCGCAGACCCAGGAAGGGCAGCGCGAGCAGGAAGAAGAGCCCGTAGTGGACGAGGATGTTCACGGCCGGGGGGTCCTCCGGCATCAGGTAGTCCACCGTCAGGCCGATCGCCATGATCAGCAGCGCCCGCACCGCCAGTCCGGCACGGTCGGCCGTGAGGTCACGGCCCCTGCTGGGCCGGCGGCCCCCGGTGGAGAAGGCGAGGCTGACCCCGGCGAGCAGGGCGAACAGTGCCGCGGAGTCCCCGGCGAACAGCAGCCAGGACAGTGTCGGCCGGTCGTTGTCCGGATAGGACTGCGGGAGGAAGTGGACCGCCGTCAGCCCCACGAGAGCGAGTCCTCGTGCGGCGTCCACGGCGACCAGGCGCCCGGCCGATCGGCGGGGGTCGAGCCCGCCGGTGGCCTCCGCGGCCCGGTCTCTCGTGGGGTGGTCGTTCATGGGTCACGCCGTCCTGTTCCTCGTCCCGGTCCCACGACGGGCCGCGCCCCGGGATGTCGTGTGCACTGCCGACATCTTCGCACCCGCGCCGGTCGGCCGCGGCAACGTTGCGCCGGGAGGCTCAGGAGGCGGCGTGCAGGGCCATGCCGGGCGGGGTCACGGGGAGCCCGGCGCAGCGGCGCCGCAGCACCTTGGCCCGCATCCGGCGCCGGGCGTCCAAGGCGGCCACGGCCGGTTCGGCGGGCTCCGCCCCGGGCTCGAGGATCTCCACCGACCCGCTCAGGCCCGCGTCCTGCTCGACGGCTCCGCGGAGCAGGTCGACGGTGGCCGGCTCGAGCTCGTGCACGCAGGTCAGGTCGACGCTGACCCGCGCCGCCGGCAACGACGTCCGGGCCCGCCGGAGGACGGGGTGGAGCGCCTGCTGGTTCGCCCGGGTCAGGGCGCCGGTCACGCTGAGCCGGACGCACCGGCCGTCGGGGTCCACCTCCAGGAGGACGGAGATCTTGCGCTGCACGGAGTGGGCTCCTTCACGGTGCGGCGGACCGCGCCGCCGTCCGGTGGTCGGTGAGCCCGCGATGGTTCCAGCTGCCGTCAAACCATAAGCCACCTGTCGGTCGGCTCGCAAACATGCCGGGCCGGAAGCCCCGGGCCCGCTCCGGCCGCCGTCAGCGCCGGCCCTGCCGGCCCGGCTCCGCCGGAGGCGCCCCGGACGCCCGGAGGGGCTGCAGCGCCGCGAGCTCCGCAGCGCTCGCCGTCCGGAACGGCGGGGCCGGCGGGCACTCCGGCGGGCGCCGCCCCTGGCCGCGGGTGGCGTGCAGGCTCGTGGCGACCGACACGGCCAGGATGCCGGCGATCACCGCGAGGGACAGCCCCGTGGGGATGTCGGCCACGTCGACCTTGAGCGCCATCTTGACGCCGACCCACACCAGGACCAGGGCCAGACCGGCACGCAGGTGGACGAACCGGTGCATCAGGTCCGCCAGCAGGAAGTACATGGCCCGCAGGCCCAGCACGGCGAAGGCGTTGGCGGTGAAGACGATGAAGACGTCGTCGGTGACGGCGAAGACGGCCGGGATGGAGTCCACGGCGAAGACCACGTCGGTCGCCTCGATCAGCACCAGGACCGCCAGCAGCGGCGTGGCCTGCAGCGCCCCGCCGACCCGCACCACCAGGCGCTGGCCGTAGAAGACCTCCGTCATCGGCACGCACCGCCGGAAGACCTTCAGCACCGCCGACTGGTCGGGGTTCAGGCGGGTCTCGCGCCGGCGGAGCATCCGCCACCCCGTGAAGAGCAGGAAGGCGGCGAACAGGTAGAGCACGCCCTCGAAGGCGTGGATCAGCGCCGCACCCGCGGCGATGAAGCCGCCCCGGAGCACGAGCGCGCCGAAGACGCCCAGGAACAGCACCCGGTGCTGGTAGGCGGGGGGCACGGCGAAGTACGAGAGCACGACCGCCCAGACGAACACGTTGTCCACGGACAGGGACTTCTCGATCAGGTACCCCGCGTAGTACTGCTGACCCGCCTGCGCCCCGAGGACCACCCAGACGAGCACCCCGAAGCCCACCCCGCACGCCACCCACGCGGCGGTCCACAGTGCGGCCTCGCGCAGGCCGATCGCGTGCGGGCGCCGGTGGGCCAGCAGGTCGACCGCCAGCAGCACCACGATCCCGCCGATCACCGCGGCCCAGCCCCAGAACGGGACGCCCATCGCCACCAGCCACCCTCCGGTTGCGGACCGGAGGTCTCTCCCGGCCCGTGCCGGGCCCGCGCGCCGGATCCTGCGAGGACCGTGGTGACGACGCTGCGCGGGGGGATACTCCCCTCCTGGAGTCTCCAGCGAACTCCTCCGCGCCCCGCGCGTCAAGGGGCGACGCGGAGGCCCGCGGCCGGGCGTCGGCAGCGTGCCACGGTGCTACGCTCCGAAGTGAGCCGGCGATCCACCGGCGACGACGGCGGGACAACCGCAGGACCCGCCCGCACTGCTCCGAACCGTCCCGGTTGGTGGTGATCACCGTTTCCCCGCACCCCGTCGACACAGAGGCCGCCGCTCCCGCCCGCACCTTCGGCGTGGAGGAGGAGCTGCTCCTCGTGGACGCCGAGACCCTCGAGCCGGCGGCCGTGAGCCCCGGCGTGGTCAGCGCCCAGGACGAGCACCCGGCGCCGTCCGGACACCGGATCAGCACCGAGCTCCAGCAGGAGCAGATCGAGGTCGCGGGCCCGCCGGTGACCTCCCTCGCGGACCAGCTCGCGGTGATCCGCCGGGGCCGGGAGCTGCTGGACTCCGCCGCCCGCGCGGCCGGCGCCCGCGCCGTGGCCCTGGCCTCACCGGTCTTCCCCGCCCTGCCGCACCTCGTGCCCCGTCCCCGCTACGCCTGGCTCCGCGACCGCTTCGGCCTGGTCGCCGCCGAGCAGCTGACGTGCGGTCAGCACGTGCACGTGGGGATCTCCGACCCGGCCGAGGGCGTCGCCGTCCTGGACCGCATCCGCGGCTGGCTCCCGGTGCTCCTGGCGCTCAGCGCGAACTCGCCGTTCTGGTACGGCCGGGACACCGGCTACGACAGCTACCGGTACCAGACCTGGACCCGCTGGCCCACGGCCGGGCCCGACGAGCTCGTCGGCACGCCCCGGGAGTACGAGCGCCGGTGCGAGGCGCTGCTGCGCTCCGGGGTGGCCCTGGACCACGGCATGCTGTACTCCGACGTCCGGCTCTCCGCCCGGTACCCCACCGTGGAGATCCGGATCGCGGACGTGTGCCTCGAGGCCGGGCACGCCGCGGCGCTGGCGGCCCTGTCCCGCGCCCTGGTCGAGACCGCGGCGGCGCAGTGGCGCAGCGGTGCCCCGGCCCCGCGGACCGGCGTGGCGGAGCTGCGGGCCTGGTCGTGGCAGGCGAGCGTCGCCGGGGTCGGCGGCTCCCTGGTCAGCCCGGTCTCCGGCGCCCCGGCACCCGCCGCGGAGGTCGTGGCCGAGCTGCTCGAGCTCGTGCGTCCCGTGCTCGCGCGGTGGGGGGAGGTCGCGGCGGTGGAGACGGAGGTGGCGGGCCTGCTGCGGGACGGCTCCGGGGCCCGGCAGCAGCGGACCGCCTTCGCCGCACGGCAGGACCCGCACGACGTCGTGCGCGCGGCGCTGGCGGCGACCCACCGGTGACGGGCCGTCGGGACCCCCTGCTCGAGCGGCGCCGTCTCGACGTCGCGGGGGACACGGTGGTCGTGCGCGGGACCTTCCGCCCGGCGCTGCCCCCGGTGCTCCTCGTGCACGGCCTCGGGGTGTCGGGCGCCTATCTGCTGCGCCTGGCGGACTCGCTCGCGCCCGGGCACGACGTGTACGCCCTGGACCTGCCGGGCTTCGGGGCGGCGCCGCGGCCGGACCGGCCCCTGACGGTGCCGGAGCTCGGCCGGGTCGTGGCGGGCACGATCAGCGCCCTGGGACTGGAGGCCCCCGTCGTCGTCAGCCACTCCATGGGCTGCCAGATCGTGGTGGACACCGTCAAGGACCACCCCGGGCTGTGCAGCGGCTACGTGCTGATCGGGCCGACCGTGGACGCGGACGCCCGCACCCTGCTCCGCCAGGCCCGGCGCCTGCTCCGGGACACCCTGCGCGAACCCCCGGCGACCAACGCCCTCATCCTCCGCGACTACCTCCGCATGGGGCCGCTGCGCTATCTGCGCACTGCCCGGCACATGCTCCGGGACCGGATCGAGGACGGCATCCGGGAGTGCACCGTGCCCGGACTCGTCGTACGCGGTGGCCGCGATCCGATCGCCGGGCGGGACTGGGCCCGGCGGCTGGCCGGGGCGGCCCCGGACGCCCGGCTCCTGGAGATCCCCGGCGCCCCGCACAACGTCCAGCACACCGACCCGGCGGAGCTGGCCGCGGCCTGCGCCCCCTTCCTCGCGGCCTGCCGTGCCCGCCCGCGTCCCGGCGGCCCGGCGTGATCCCGCACCGGGGGCCCGAGACGGGCGCGAACCTCGTGGCCTGGGCCCGGGACTACGCCTACGCGGCCCGGCGGCAGGCCGCAGGACTGCTCGGCCGCCGGGATCCCGCCCGGTTCCGGGGTCCCGGGGAGCCCGGGAAGGTCCCGGTCGTGCTCATCCCCGGTGTCTACGAGTCGTGGACCTTCATGATCCCCGTGGCCCGGGTCCTTCGGGAGCACGGCCACGAGGTCCACGTGGTCGAGGACCTCGGGTTCAACACCGGGACCCTCGAGGAGATGGCGGCACTGGTCGACGAGCACGTCCGGCGTGAGGGGCTCGAGCGCTGCGTGCTCGTGGCGCACAGCAAGGGCGGGCTGATCGGCAAGCACCTCCTCGCCCGGCACCACGAGCGCACCGTGGTCCAGGGCCTCGTGGCCGTGAACACGCCGTTCTCCGGGTCGGCGCTCGCCCGGCTCCTGCCCCTCCCGACGATCCGGGTGTTCCTGCCGCACTCCCCGGAGCTGACCGCGCTGACCACCAGCCGGGAGGTCGACCGGTACATCGTCTCCGTCTACGGGCAGTTCGACCCCCACATCCCGGGCGGCAGCCGGCTCGAGGGGGCGCGCAACGTCCGGCTCCCCACGCGCGGCCACTTCCTGCCCCTGGGCGATCCCCGCGTGCACCGGGCGATCCTCGACGGGATCCGCGAGCTGACCCGCTGACCGGGCGGCCCGCCGGGGTGCCGGCCGCGGGCCCTGTCCCGGACCCGTCCCGGTGCCGCCGGGACCGCCGCGGCGTCGGAGGCGACTGCTACGCTTCCCGCACCGAGCGCCGCTGCGGCCCGCCGGCCGGGCAGCAGCGGCGGACGACGTCGGAGGGACGGGTGGGACCGTGGTCGTACTGGGACTGACGCCCTTCCAGGGCTGGGAGGTGATGTCCTGGACGCTGCTGCTCGCCGCCGGCGTCTGGGCGGTGGTGCGGGGCGTCCGGTGGCTCGTGCGCCGGTACGGGCAGAACACCTGCTGGGGGCGCAGGGCGCGCACGCGGCTCGGGCTGCGCCGGGCCCGCGACGGCCTGCTGGAGCGCCACGCGGCCGGCGAGCTCACCGAGGACGAGTACCGGGAGCGGCTGCGGCTGCTGGACCAGGAGGGCCGCCGCGGTCCGTGAGACCGGGGACCGTGTCGCCCCCGGACCGGCGGGAGAGCGGGCGGGGCTGACGAACGACAAGCAGGCTGACAGACTGGAACTCTCCGAGTCCTGCCGCACCGGCGGGACGTGTCCCGATGTCGAGAAGGAGCACCCCGTGTCCGACCAGCCCGACCCCATCGAGCTGCAGAAGCACCTCAGCGGCCTGGACTACCCCGTCGGCAAGGACGAGATCGTGCGGAAGGCCCAGGACTCCGGCGCCGACGACTCGATCCTGGAGGCGCTGCGGAACCTTCCCGACGGGCAGTACGAGAAGCCCACGCACGTCACCGAGGCCGTGTTCGGCCGGTAGCCCGCCCAGCCCGCCCCGCCGGTCCCGGCGCGGTGGTCCCTCGGCGCCCCCGGGCCCGGGGGACCGCCGTCCGTGCCGGCCCCGGCACGGACCCCTCCGGAGCGGGGCGCGGTCACTGCTCCCCGGGGTGCGCCGGTTCCTCGCCGGGGGCGGCCTCGACGTGCTCGGGACCCGCGGCCACGTCCCGCACCGTGTGGCCGCCGAACTGGTTGCGCATCGCGGCGATCATCCTCATCGCCGGCGACTCGTCCTGCCGGGAGGTGAAGCGGGCGAAGAGGGCGTTGGAGATGGCGGGCACCGGCACCGCGAGGTCCAGGGCGGCCTCGACCGTCCACCGGCCCTCGCCGGAGTCCTCGGCGTAGCCCGCGAGCCGGTCCAGGTGCTCGTCCTCGTTCAGCGCGTTCACCGCCAGGTCCAGCAGCCAGGACTTGATGACCGACCCCTCGCGCCAGGAGTTGAAGGTCTCGCGCACCGACCTGACGTGACCGGCGGCCTCGAGCAGCTCCCAGCCCTCGGCGTAGGCCTGCATGATCGCGTACTCGATGCCGTTGTGGACCATCTTCGCGAAGTGACCGGCACCGTGCTCACCGGCGTGGACGAAGCCGAACTCGCCGGCGGGCTTGAGCGAGTCGAAGATCGGCTGCGCCTTGGCGACCGTCGCATCGTCCCCGCCGACCATGAGGGCGTAGCCCTGGGTGATGCCCCAGACCCCGCCGGAGACTCCGCAGTCCAGGTACTCGATGCCCCGCTCGGCCAGCTTCCGCGCCCGGGGGGCGTCGTGGGTCCACCGGGAGTTCCCCCCGTCGATGATCACGTCTCCCTCGCCGAGCAGCCCGGCCAGTTCGTCGATCACCGGGTCCACCACCCGGTCCGGGACCATGACCCACACGACCTGCGGTTCGCGGTCGATCCGCTCCACCATCGCCTCGAGGCTCTCGGTGTCGGAGAGCTCCGGGTCGGTGTCGTAGCCGATGATGGTGTGCCCGGCCTCGCGCAGCCGCTCACGCATGTTGCCGCCCATCTTGCCCAGCCCTACGAGTCCCATCTGCATGGTGTGCTCCTTCCTCGGTGGTGCGTCGGTCCCGCGGGTCTCAGCCGGGCCCGTCCCGCCAGGAGGCGGGACCGGCCGAGCCGGCGGCGTACTCCTCCAGCGGCACCCGGCCGCTGCGCCACGCGGCCCGGATCTCGTCGATCACCCGCCAGGCGTGCTCGGCGCCCTCGGCCCGGACGGACAGGGTGGGGTCCCGCTCGAGGATGCCGTGCAGGACCTCCCCGTAGGGGTCGAGCCGGCCGCCGGCCAGCCGGGCCGTCAACGGGACGCGGTCGAGCACGAAGGGGTCGCCGGGGCCGTTGACGTTGATCTCCAGGACCATCCGGTCGGGTCCCAGGCACAGGCGCAGCACGGTCGGGCCGATCGTCCCGGCCAGGCCGGTGGGCACGGGGGGCACCCCGCGGAAGGTCACGACGACCTCCCGGCGCGCCCCGCTCAGCGCCTTGCCGGAGCGCAGCACGAAGGGCACGCCCGCCCACCGCCAGGTCCGCGACTCCAGCGTCACCTCGGCCAGGGTCTCGGTCCCGCGGTCGGGGTCGACCCCCTCCTCGTCCGCGTAGGACGGGAGGTGCCGGCCGTCCACGCTGCCGGCGGTGTACCGGGCGCGCCGGCCGGCAGCGACGGGATCGCCCGCCCAGGGGCGCACCGCGCGCAGCGCCTCGGCCTTGACGGCCCGCAGGTCCGCGGCGTCCATCGAGACGGGAGCCTCCATGGTGACCAGCGCCATGACCTGCAGCAGGTGGGACTGGATCATGTCCACCAGTGCCCCGGCCCGGTCGTAGTAGCCGGCCCGGCCCTCCAGGCCGAGACGCTCGTCGTAGACGATCTCCACGGACTCGATGTGCTCCCGGTTCCAGAGCGGCTCGAACACGTGGTTGGTGAAGCGCAGGCCCAGCATGTTGAGCACGGTGGACTTCCCCAGGAAGTGGTCCACCCGGAAGACCTGGTCCTCCGGGACGAGCGCGGTGATCCTCCGGTTCAGGGCGGCGGCGCTGTCCCGGTCCCCGCCGAAGGGCTTTTCCAGCGCGAGCACGGTGCCCTCCGGCAGTGTCACCCGGTGCAGGGCCTCCACCGCCCGGGCGGTCACGGCCGGGGGCAGGGCGAAGTACAGCGCCGGGATCCCGTCCGCCGCGTCCAGGAGCTGCTGCAGGTCCTCTGCCGACGTCGCGTCGGTGACCCGGTACGCGGTGCGGGCGAGGACGTGGTCCACCGCCGGGCCCGCGGCCCCGGCCGTGTCGAAGGCCGCCCGCACCGTGCGCGTCCAGGCCTCGCCGTCCTCGGCGGGCAGGTCCGCCCCGACGAGCGTGAAGCGGCGCTCCGGCTGCTCGGTGAGCAGCCGGCCCAGGCCCGGGAGCAGCAACCGGGACGTGAGGTCCCCGGTGGCCCCGAGCACGATGAGCGTTCCGATGTTCTCCCGCGCAGAACCGTCCATGACCGGCACGCTACGCCGTTGACGCCTCGATGTCGCGGGACCGGAGTGGTTGAATGGGCTCATGGGTGATCCGGTGCCCGAGCACACGTCCACGCCGCTGGAGGACTACGCCCTCCTGTCGGACCTGCACACCGGGCCGCTGGTGTCCCGGGACGGCAGCGTCGACTGGCTGTGCTTCCCGCGCTTCGACTCCCCGTCGGTGTTCTCGGCGCTGCTCGGCACCCCGGAGGACGGCCGGTGGAGGATCGCCGCCGTGGACGGTGAGGTCGTCCACCGCCGGTACCTGCCGAGCACGTTCGTGCTCGAGACGACCTGGCGCACGCCCACGGGCACCCTCGTGGTGATCGACTTCCTCCCGCCGGCCAGCGACCAGGCGGACCTGATCCGCAGGGTCGAGTGCACGCAGGGGCAGGTGCAGGTGGAGCACGACCTCCGGATCCGCTTCGACTACGCCCGGGCGAGGCCCTGGACCCGGCGCGTCGACCTCGAGGACACCGGAACGTGCGGTCTGCTCTCGGTGGCCGGTCCCGACGGGCTCCTGCTGTCCGGACCGCTGCTGCACCCCCACGAGGAGCAGCAGGTGCAGCCCCAGACGGGGATGGAGGAGCGCCATGAGGCGTCCTCCGCGGGACATCCCGACGACTACCAGGGTGCGGTCGCCGACCGGCTCACCGGGGTGTTCCCGCTGTCCGAGGGCGAGACCCTGGACTGGGTGCTGACCTGGCACCTGTCCCACGAGTACCCGCCCCGGCCCGAGGACCCGCAGCAGGCCCTGGAGCGCACCCTGCGGTACTGGCGGGAGTGGTCCGCGCGCGTGGACACGGAGCACGAGCACGGCCGGACGGTGCTGCGCTCGCTGCTCGTGCTCAGGGCGCTGACCAACAGCGGTACCGGGGGGATCGTCGCCGCCCCGACCACGTCCCTGCCGGAGGAGTTCGGCGGGGTGCGCAACTGGGACTACCGGTACACCTGGCTGCGGGACGCCGCCCTGACCATCGAGACGCTGGTCGCCCACGACTTCACCGACGGGGCCCTGCACTGGCGGGGCTGGCTGCTGCGCGCGGTCGCCGGACACCCCGACGACCTGCAGATCATGTACGGGGTGGCCGGGGAGCGAGAGCTGGACGAGAGGCGCCTGGAGCACCTGCCCGGCTACGAGGGCTCCGTGCCCGTGCGGATCGGCAACGGGGCGGTGGGCCAGTACCAGGCGGACGTCGTCGGGGAGGTCATGCTCGCGCTCGCCGCGCTGCGCGACGCCGGGATCGAGGAGGACGAGTACTCCGGGGGCCTGCAGAAGAACCTGCTGCGCTTCTGCGAGGACCACTACGACCGGCGCGGACACGGCATCTGGGAGATGCGCGGGGAACCGGCGTTCTTCGTGCACGGGCGGGCCATGATGTGGGCGGCGTTCGACCAGGGGATCCGCGCCGTGGAGGTGCACGGCTCCGACGGTCCCGTGGAGCGGTGGCGGGTCCTGCGGGACCGGCTGCGCGCCGAGATCCTGGAGCACGGCTTCGACGAGGGACGGAACACCTTCACCCAGACCTACGCGAACACCGAGGTCGACGCCTCCCTGCTCCAGCTGCCGCACACCGGGTTCGTCGCCTACGACGACCCCCGGATGCTGGGCACCGTGGCCAGGATCGAGGAGGAGCTGCTCGACGAGCACGGGCTGCTGCGCCGGTACCGGACGTCCTCGGGCCTGGACGGCCTGGCCGGGGACGAATACCCCTTCCTGATCTGCTCCTTCTGGCTCGTGGAGCAGTACGCCTGCAGCGGCCGGGGCGAGGACGCCCGCACGCTGCTGGAGCGCCTGACCGGCTGCGCCAACGACCTCGGTCTCCTCGCCGAGGAGTACGACCCGGAGCGGGGCCGCCTGGCCGGGAACTTCCCCCAGGCGTTCAGCCACCTCGGCTTCATCCGCGCCGCCGACGCCCTCGCCCGGGCCTCCTCCTGATGTCGCGGCCGCCCGCGGTGCCGGGCGGTCAGCGCGGTGGCCGGTGCCCGCCGGTGTCGAGGTCCTCCGCCCCGCGGACGTCGCGGAGCGCGGACCCGTCGCCGTAGGAGCCGGACGTGATCACGCTGAACTTGCCGTTGGTCTCGAGCACGACCGCCGCGACCTGGGAGAGATCGCCGGTGCCCTGCATCCGCACGGCCTGGCGCAGCTCGGACTCGGTGAGCCGGTTGCGCCGCAGCGCGTCCTGGCGGATCTCCCCGCCGGCCAGCAGCAGCGCCGGCTCCGCGGTGAAGACCCCGCGCACCCGCGGCCGGCGCGACGAGATCCACGCCACGCACAGCTGCAGCCCGGTCAGCACCGCGAACGCGGTGACGCCCTCCGCCCACGAGACGTCGCTGCTCAGGAAGATCGTCGCCAGGGTGGACCCCAGGGCCACGGTCACCACGAAGTCGAAGACGTTGAGCTGGGCGAGGGTCCGCTTCCCCGTGGCCCGCAGGCACACGATGAGCGCCGCGTACGCGGCCGCACCCACCAGGACGATGCGCAGGATCTGCGGCCACCCGTCAAACCACACGAGGACCACCTCCCGGGACGGGGACGGTGCCGGTCGTGATCATGCGGAGGCCTCCTTCTGCTCCTCCGGCGCCGCTTCCCGGTGCCGGAGCCAGGCGCTGAGCGGCGCCGCGGTGAGTCCGTGCACGGCCACGGAGACGGTGATGGCGAGTGCGGTGTAGACGAAGATCTCGTGCCGGCCGGTGTGGCGCTCGGCCAGCGTGGCGTAGAAGAGCGCGGAGATGCCCACCGGGGCGAACCAGCTGAGGAAGAACGTCTCGGCGCGGTCGTGCAGCCGGGCGAACAGGGGCCGCAGCAGCCAGACGGTGACGAGCCGGCGCGCGAGCAGGGCCACGGTGAGGACCAGGGGCGGGACCCAGCCCAGCCGGGTCCACTCGTCCAGGGGCAGGGCCAGGCCCAGCAGGATGAAGACCGGGAGCAGGAAGAGCCGGGAGACGGCGTCCTGGATCCGGTCCTCCTGCTCCTCCTCCCGCTGGGGGATGACCTGTCCGAAGACGGCGACGCCCGTGAAGACCACCAGGACGGCGTCCGTCCCGAGGAGCTTGCCGACACCGAGCAGCAGCAGGGCCAGGGGCACGACGATCGCCAGGTACGAGCTCTCCTCCATCAGTCCGTGCCGCTGCACGAACAGGAACAGCCGGCCCAGCAGCCAGCCGGCGACGGCGCCGAGGGCGGCCCCTCCCAGGACCTCCCACAGCAGGACCCTGGTGAGCAGCTCGTGCCAGGCGCCGCCCGGGTCCGTCAGCAGCAGCACGGGGAGCATTACGAACAGGTACCCCAGCCCGTCGTTGATCCCGCTCTCCGCGGAGATGTTGTGCCGGACCCGTTCCGGCACCTTCTCCTCGGCCAGGGAGCCGGTGACGATCGGGGTGGTGACCACGGGGTCGGTCGGCGTGACGATCGCCCCGAGGAGCAGGACCAGGAGGAACGACGCTCCGAGGCCCCACCACAGCACACCCGTGGCCACCACGAGCATCCCGGCCATGCCCAGGCCGATGATGACCACGATCCAGCGGAGGTTCTGCCGCCAGTACCCGTGCGGCAGGCGCAGCGCCACCCCCGCCAGGCCCACGGCCAGGGTGATCCGGGACGCCTGCTCGAGCAGGGTGCCCCGGGGCAGGCCCCAGTCCTCGATCCGCAGGAGGTTCAGGGCGTGGGGGCCGATCAGCACCCCGAGGGCGAGGGCCAGCAGCGGGCCGGGCAGGCTGATCCGCTGGAAGAGGGTCGAGAACGCCGACAGCACCAGGACCACCCCGGCGAACAGGGCCAGCACCAGGTTGATGTCCACGTCGCTCCCTCCGGTCCCGTCGCCGCACCGTCCGGCAGCGCTCCGGTCCGCCGGCTCCCACCGTAACCCTGCTGACGGTGCCCGGTGCAAGAGGGAGCCGCGCGCCGGGTAGGGTCACCGGACGAGGACAGCACGCGGAGAGGATCGGAGCGACAACGTGGACGTGCTCATGACAGCGCTGGGGATCGGCATCGTCGCGCTCGGGCTGTGGGACATCTACCACAGCCTGCTGCACCCCAGCGGCTCTGGGGCCCTGGGCGGCAGGGTGCAGTCGGCCGTCTGGTGGCTCTCCCGGTCCACCGGGCACCGGTTCGGCTCGGCCGTGGGACCGGCGTCGATGATTACGGTGGTCCTGCTGTGGGTCGTCCTGCAGGGGGTCGGCTGGGCCCTGGTCTACCTGCCGCACGTGCCCGGGGGCTTCACGTACGCGCCCGGGGTGGACCCTGCTGACTACCCGGACGCCGTGGACGCGCTCTACGTCTCCCTGGTGACGCTGGCGACCCTGGGGTTCGGGGACGTGGTGGCCACCGACCCCTGGATCAGGATGGCCACCCCGCTGGAGGCGCTGACGGGCTTCGCGCTGCTCACCGCGGCCCTGACCTGGTTCACCCAGATCTACCCGCCGCTGTCCCGGCGCCGCGCCCTGGCGCTCGAGCTGAAGTCCCTCGCGGACGTGGACTACGCCGGCGGCCTGCCGGAGGAGGACCCGGTGACGGCCGCCCGGGTGCTCGACGGCCTGGCCGCGGAGGTGGCGAAGGCCAGGATCGACTTCACCCAGCACGGGGAGACGTACTACTTCCAGGAGGAGGACCCGGACCTCTCCCTGGCCCGGCACCTGCCCTACGCGCTCGCGCTGCGGGACGGCGCCGCCGCCTGCTCCGCGCAGGGGGTGCGCACGAGCTCCCGCCGGCTGGGACTGGCCCTGGAGCAGCTCGGGCAGAAGCTGCGGGAGGACTTCCTCACCGCGGGGGAGTCCCCGGAGGAGACCTTCGCGGCCTACGCCGAGGACCACGGGCGGGACGCCCGCCGCTGATTCCGCACGGCAGGGGCGCGGGAACAGATTCCCGCCCCTGCCGGTTGGGCCGGGCATGAAAGCCCTGACGTACGCCCGCTACGGCGGCCCCGAAGTCCTCGAGCTCACCGAGCTGCCCCAGCCCAAGGTGCCCCCGGGGTGGGTGCTCGTGAAGGTGCGCAGCGCCGCGGTCAACCCCGTGGACCGGAAGATCATGTCCGGCGGCCTCGACCCGCTCATGGAGGTCCAGTTCCCGGTGGTGCCCGGCTGGGACGTGTCCGGGGTCGTGGAGACCGTGGGCATCGACGTGCCGGAGTGGGCGGCCGGCGACGAGGTGATCTCCTACGCCCGCACGGACTGGGTGCACGGCGGGACGATGGCCGAGTACGTGGCCCTGCCCGCCCGGCTGCTCGCGTCGAAGCCCGCCTCGGTGGACTGGGACCGGGCGGCCTCCCTGCCGCTGGCCGGGCTCACGGCCCACCAGGTCCTCCGCCGCCTGGACGTCGCCGCGGCGGAGACGGTGCTCGTGCACAACGCCTCCGGCGGCGTGGGCGGCTACGCCGTGCAGCTCGCCGTGGCCCGCGGCGCCCGGGTGATCGGCACGGCGTCGGCGGCCAACCACGACTACCTGCGCGAGCTGGGCGCGGAACCCGTGGGCTACGGGGACGGCCTGCCCGAGCGGGTCCGGGAGCTCGCGCCCGGGGGCGTGGACGTGGTGGTCGACCTCGTGGGCGGGGTGCTCGAGCAGACGCTGGCCGTCCTCGCGGACGGCGGACGGCACGCCTCCGTGGCCGACGACGCCGTGGAGGCCCACGGCGGGACCTGGATGTGGGTGCGCCCCTCCGCCGAGGACCTCACCGAGCTGAGCCGGCTGGTGGACCGGGGCGCGCTCCGGATCGAGCTCGCCCGCAGCGTGCCCCTGGCCGAGGGCGTCGAGGCCTACCGGCTCAGCCAGGAGGGCCACGTCCGCGGCAAGATCGCCGTCCGGATGCCCTGAGCCGCGGGGACGCCCGCCGCGTAGGTGGACAGCAGGCTGACTGGCACAATGGCCGTGTGACCGACCAGACGGAGATGCTGAGCGCCCTGGAGGACGCGCGGGCGCTGCTCGCGGCGACGACCCTCCCGCTGTCCACGACCGACGTGCTGCGCGAGCGCGAGGACGTCGGCCGCGCCGTCGCCCAGCTCGACGACTACGTCCTGCCCCGGGTGCGCTCCCTCGACGCCCCGCTGCTCGCCGTGGTCGGCGGGTCCACCGGCGCCGGCAAGTCGACCCTGGTCAACGCGCTCGTGGGTCACCCCGTGACCCGGTCCGGGGCCATCCGCCCGACCACCCGGCAGCCGATCCTCATCCACCACCCCCGCGACGCCGAGGCGTTCGCCGACCAGCGGGTGCTGCCGCACCTGAGCCGGATCCACGCGCGGAAGGTCACCCCCGCGGGCTCGACCGCCGCGGACACCGCCTCCCCGTCCGCCCTGCCCGGCACCGCGGACGGCCAGGCCCTCGTGCTGCTGGCCGAGCCGCGCATCCCCGAGGGCGTGGCCCTGCTCGACGCCCCGGACGTGGACTCGATCTCCGACGAGAACCGCCGGCTCGCGGGCCAGCTGCTCGCCGCCGCGGACCTGTGGCTGTTCGTGACCACCGCGAACCGCTACGCCGACGCCGTGCCGTGGCGGCTGCTCGTCGAGGCCGCGCAGCGGGACATCACGATGGCCGTGGTCCTCGACCGTGTCCCGCACGGGCTCGAGGCCGAGATCGAGGAGGATCTCCGGCGGATGCTCGGCGAGCAGGGCCTCGGGGACGCGCCGGTCTTCACGGTCCCGGAGTCCCCGCTCAACGAGACCGGCATGCTCCCGCCGCACGTCGTCGCCCCCGTCGCGGACTACCTCGCCGAGCTGGGGCGCAGCGCGGCCGCCCGCTCGGAGATCGCCCGCCGGACCCTCGGCGGCGCGGTGCGCTCGATCGCCGACCGCACCGGGGCCGCCGGGACCGCGGTGCTCTCCCAGCAGCGCGTCGGGGCGCAGCTGCACCAGGACGTGGAGCGCGCCTTCGAGGAGGCGCTGGCGGCGGTCGTGGAGTCGACGCGGGACGGGACCCTGCTGCGCGGGGAGGTCCTCGCCCGCTGGCAGGACTTCGTGGGCACCGGCGAGTTCTTCCGCAACCTCGAGGCGGGCATCGGCCGGCTGCGCGACCGGCTCACCGCCTTCCTGAGCGGCCGGCCGGCGCCCGAGGTCGAGGTCGAGGAGGCCATCGAGACCGGGCTGCAGACCGTGATCGTGGAGGAGGCGGCGCGCGCCTCCGAGACCGCCGAGCGACGCTGGCAGGACGAGCCGGCCGGCCGGGTGCTCCTCGGCGGTTCCGACCTCGGCTCCCTGCCCCCGGACTTCCGCGAGCGCACGGCCGAGCAGGTGCGCGCCTGGCAGGGCGACCTCATGGAGCTGATCCGGCGCGAGGGCGCGGACAAGCGGACCAAGGCGCGGGCCATGTCCCTGGGCGTCAACGCGCTGACCGTGATCCTGATGATCGGCGTGTTCTCCATGACGGGCGGGCTCACCGGGCTGGAGGTCGGCATCGCCGGCGGCTCCGGGGTGGTGGGCACCAAGCTCCTCGAGGCGGTCTTCGGGGAGGACGCCGTGCGGCGGATGGCCGAGGACGCCCGCCGGAACCTGGAAACCCGGATCTCCACGCTCATGGACCAGCAGGCGTCCGTGTTCCTGCGGCGCCTGGACGTGCTGGACGGGCACCCGCGGGCGGAGGAGCTCGCCGCCGCCGCGGAGCGCATCCGCACCGCGGGCGGGACGCTGGGGGAGGGGCGGTGAGCCCGGCCCGGCAGACGGCCCCGACCCTCTCCGAACGGCTCACGGCGCTCACGCGCGCCACGGACCTGGCCTCCGGCCGGCTCGACGAGGAAGCCGTGGCGGCGTCCCGCACCGTCCTGGACCGGGCCGCGGAGCGGCGCTCCCTGTCCGCCGACCACACGGTGGTGGGCTTCTTCGGGGCGACCGGGTCCGGGAAGTCCACGCTGTTCAACGCGGTGGTGGGCCGGGACATCGCCCGGGCCGCCGCCCGCCGCCCCACCACCTCGGAACCCCTGGCCGCCGTCTGGGGGGAGGCCGGCAGCGAGGCCCTGCTGGACTGGCTCGGCGTCAACCAGCGCCACCACGTGGACACGCCCCTGCCCTCCGCGGACGAGGACACCGGCCGGTGGACGCGCGTGAAGGAGCGGTTCACGGGCGGACCCGCGGCGGAGGGGCCCGGGGGGCTCATCCTGCTGGACCTGCCGGACTTCGACTCCGTGAGCCTGCACCACCGCACCGTCGTGCAGCGCCTGGTCGGCATGGTGGACGTCGTGGTCTGGGTCGTGGACCCGCAGAAGTACGCCGACGCGGTCATCCACCAGGACTTCATCGCGCCGCTCGCCCGCCACGGGGCCGTGACCATGGTGGTGATGAACCAGGTGGACCGGCTGCCGCCCGCGGAGGTCCCGGCCGTGATGGCCTCCCTCGAGGAGCTCGTGGCCCGGGACGGGCTGCCCACCACGGGTCTGTCGGCGCCGGTGGCGGTCTCCGCGGTGACCGGCGAGGGCGTCGAGGCCCTCCGGGCCCGGATCCGCCGGGTGGCCGACTCCCGGGCCGCGGCCGGTGCCCGGCTCGACGCCGACGTGGACGACGCCGCCGCGCGTCTCGCCGAGGCCTGCGGCGAGGGGGAGCCGACCGGGATCACCGGGCCGGCGCAGGAGCGGCTCACCGACGGCCTGGCGCAGGCCGCCAACGTGCCCGGCATCGCCCGGGCCGCCGGGCGCTCCTACGCCCTGCACGCCGCGCACCGCACGGGGTGGATCCCCACCCGGTGGCTGCTGCGGTTCCGCAAGGACCCGATGCGCCGGCTCAACCTCGACCGGGGCGGGACCGTGAACCCGGAGGTCAACCGCACGTCCCTGCCGCCCATGGGCGCCGCCCAGCGGGCCGCGGCCGACTCCGCCGTGCGCACGTTCGCCCACGACGCCGCCGAGGGGGCGGCCGAGCCGTGGACCCGGTCGGTCCGCCAGGCCGCACGCACGCACGAGCAGAGGCTGCCGGACGCGATCGACCAGGCGGTCGCCCGCACCGACTTCCGGGCCGGGCGCAACTCCTGGTGGTGGCTGCTGCTCGACGTCGTCCAGTGGCTCGCGGCGCTCGCGGCGGTGGCGGGCCTGGTGTGGCTGCTGGGGCTCTTCCTGCTCGAGTGGTTCCAGATCCCCGTCCCGCCGCCCCCGGGCGTCGAGGGCTTCCCGCTGCCCGTGCCCACGCTGCTCGTGCTGGCCGGGGCGCTGCTCGGCATCTTCACGGCCCTGACCGGCCGGATCCTCGCCGGCTTCGGCGCCCGGCTGCGGGAACGCTCGGTGCGGCGCCGGCTGCGGGCGTCGGTGGCGGAGGCGGGCCGGCGCACCGTCGTGGACCCGGTGCGGGCGGAGCTCGAGGCCTTCGCCGCGTTCCGGACGGCCCTGGAGGTCCTGCGCCGCTGAGCCCCGGTCCTCGTCGGCGGCCGCCGACGGGTCCCGGGGGAACCCGCCCGGGGCCGGCCCTCAGCGGGCACCGGCCGCCGGACGGAGGGCG
The DNA here is from genome assembly GCF_040981195.1 of Kocuria oxytropis. Lineage (NCBI taxonomy): Bacteria > Bacillati > Actinomycetota > Actinomycetes > Micrococcales > Micrococcaceae > Kocuria > Kocuria oxytropis. The sequence continues at coordinate 300,398 of NZ_JAVFXA010000002.1, forward strand.
AGGATCCATCCGCCCGCGCAGCCGATGGCCAGCAGGACGGCCACGACGCCGGCGGCGGGCAGGCCAGTCCAGGTCAGGGCGTCACCGTGGCGGAGCAGGGCCACGGCCTGGAGGAGGGCGAAGACGAGGGCGCTCAGCCCGAGGGGGCGGACGGTGCGCGCGTCGCCGGCCGCGCCGGCGTACGCGGCCGCCCACCCGAGACCGACCAGCCAGGCACCGACCGCCCGCCCCGTCAGCGGGGTCAGGGGCCACGGCCACAGCGCCGCGGCCGCGACCGGCACGAGGAGCAGCGCGGCGCCGGTCAGCAGCAGCACCGCGGCGATGCCCGCCAGGAGTCCCCGCAGACCGGGCGGCAGCGGGACGCGGGCCTGCGCGGGGGTCCCGGCCACCGGCCGGGTCCGGCTCTGGGCCAGGCCGATGACGAGCATCGCCACGGGGACGGCGGCGTAGATGGCCAGCCACGCCCAGGTGGCGAACCGGGCGAGGAACGGGTGCTCCGGGGCCAGGTGGAAGCGCTCCAGGTGCAGGAGCGTCACGCCGAGGGTCAGGGTCGTGAAGACGAACACGGGCCAGACCGCCAGCTTCGCCCGGTCCCAGGCGGCCGAGCGCGCCCCCGCCACCTCGAGGACGGCGCTCGACCAGTACGCCGCGCCCAGGAAGACCGCGGTCATGGGCGGGTCGACGGTCCACGCGAACCAGTCCGGCGTGCGCAGCGGGAACACGAACAGCACCAGCCCCGCGAGGAACACCAGGAACGCGGCGACGAGCAGCAGCCGCCGCATCGCCGGCAGCAGCGGCGCGGCGTCAGCCGGGGAGCCCATGGTCCGCCGCCGTGCCGGGGCCGGCCGACGGGTGCTCGGCCAGGTAGCCGTGCAGGAGCGAGATCACGGTGGCGCCGTCCCCGACGGCGGTCGCCACCCGCTTGACCGAGCCGGCCCGGACGTCGCCGATCGCGAAGACCCCCGGCATGGTGGTCTCCAGCAGCAGCGGCGGCCCGGACGGCCCGCCGGGACCGGGCTCCTCCGCCCGCCCGGTGCCGCCCGTGCGCAGGAAACCGGCGCTGTCGCGCTGGACCGACCCGGGCAGCCACGACGTGCGCGGCACCGAGCCGATCAGCACGAACAGGGCGGCGGCCTCGATCTCCTCGACGGGGCCGTCCGCGGGCGCCCCGGACGGCGCGACGACGACCGCGGCGAGGCACCCGTCCAGCTCCCGGGCGCCCACCGCCGCGGTGCCCAGGAGGATGCTCACGTTGCGCGTCGCCTCGAGCTGGCCGATCAGGTAGTCCGACATGCTCGCCGCCAGCGACGGTCCCCGCACCAGCAGCGTGACGTGCTTCGCGTAGCGGGCGACGTGCAGGGCCGCCTGCCCGGCCGAGTTGCCGCCGCCCACGACGCACGCCCGCTGACCGGCCAGCGACGGCGCCTCCGAGACCGCGGCGCCGTAGAACACCCCCCGGCCCACCAGCTCCTCGAGCTGCGGGACACCGAGGCGGCGGTAGTCCACGCCGGTGGCCACCACGACCGCGCGGGCCCGGACGAGCCCGCCGTCGGAGGTGCGCACCGTGCGCAGGGGGCCCTCGGTCCCCAGCCCCTCCGCCTGCCGCATGAACAGGAAGTCGGTGCCGAACACCCAGGCCTGCTGGAAGGACCGGAAGGCCAGGTGGGCGCCGCTCACGCCGCGGGAGAAGCCGGGGTAGTTGCGGATGAGCGAGCTGGTGCCCGCCTGCCCGCCCACGGCCTCCTTCTCCACCACCAGGGTGGAGAGGCCCTCGGAGGAGGCGTACACCGCCGCCGCGAGACCGGCAGGTCCGGCGCCCACCACGACCACGTCGTAGACCCGGTCCGCCGCCTGCGGACGGTTCAGCCCGAACGCCTCGACGATCTCCGGGTCGCTGGGGTTCTGCAGGACGGTGGGCGGCGCGGTGAACTCCAGCACCAGGACCGGCAGCTCGGGCTCGTGCAGGTCCAGGCCCGCGAGCATCCGCTGGGCCGCCGCGGAACCGGCCGGGTGGAAGCCCACCGGGATGTGGTTGCGCACCAGCGTGTCGCGCAGGGACCGGGTCCGGGCGTCGCGCGCCTCCCCGATCATCCGCACGGCCACGAACCCGGCGCCCTGGGCGAGGTGCCAGTCGTCGAGGGCGTCGGTGACCGCACCGTGGAACTCCTCGTCGCGGGTCCGCTCGGGCCGCAGCACGAGCAGGTCGGCGTGGCCCTGGGCGAGGGCCCTGAACACGGTGGGACCGCTGGCGAAGTCTCCCCAGATCACCGCGACGGCCCGTTTGGCGGCGGGGTGCTCGGCGTAGGCGCGGCGGAGCAGGTCCAGTCCGCCCCGGTCGGCCGGGCCGTAGCAGCCCATGATGAGCGCCACCGAGCGCTTCCAGTGCCGGAGTCCCTGGAGCACCGCCCGGGCATGGGCGTTCGAGGCGCAGACCACGACCTCGTAGTCGGCGCCGTAGCGCCGACGCAGCTCGTCCCCCAGGATCTCCCGGGAGACCGGGTCGTCGGTCGCGAGCAGCAGGACCGGGACCGAGCCATCCATGGCCACCACCTCCTGGTGGATCCCTGGCCGGATGGCGCTCAGGCTACTCGCGCCCGGATCCGGGGACAAGGGGATCCGCCCGGGGGCGGGGCGGCACGGGCCCGCTACTGGGTGGTGGCCCGGACGGCCTCCGTGAGCTGGCGGGCGGCCTGGACCACGACCTCGGCGTGCAGCCGGCCCGGCTGGCGGGTGAGCCTTTCGATGGGCCCGGAGATCGAGACCGCGGCGATCACCCGGCCCGAGGGCCCCCGCACCGGCGCCGAGACGGAGGCGATGCCCGGCTCCCGCTCGCCCAGCGACTGCGCCCAGCCGCGGCGGCGCACCCCCGCCAGCACCGTCGCCGAGAACCGGGCGTGGCGCAGGCCCTCCAGCAGGCGGTCGTGGTCCTCCCAGGCGACGAGCACCTGCGCGGCGGAGCCCGCCTTCATCGACAGCTGGGTGCCCACGGGGATCGTGTCCCGCAGCCCGATGGGGCGCTCGGCCGAGGCCACGCACACGCGCCAGTCGCCCTGCCGGCGGAAGATCTGCGCGGACTCCCCGGTGGCGTCCCGCAGGTTCACGAGCACGGGACCGGCGGCGGCGATCAGGCGGTCCTCACCGGCCGCGGAGGCCAGCTCCACGAGCCGGGAGCCGAGCACGAACCGGCCCTGGACGTCGCGGCCCACGAAGCGGTGGTGGGCCAGCGCCACGGCCAGCCGGTGGACGGTGGGGCGGGCGAGCCCGGTGGCGCTCACCAGCTGGGCGAGGGTCGCGGGCCCTGCCTCGAGGGCATCGAGGATCGTCGCGGCCTTGTCGACCACCCCCACCCCGCTGGGCGCGGTGGTGGCGGCCAGCGCCAGGGCCTCCCCGGTCCCGTGCCCGCCCAGGGGCGTTCCGAGGGGGGCGCCGGAGGGGTCGAGGTGTCCCGATGTGTCCATGGAATGATACTGCCGTCTCAGAATGTGAGAAGCAAGCCGGAAAGCTGGCCCGGCGCGAGCCGGGCGCCGACCATGGAGGAAAGACGTTGCACAGGCAGCACGGAAGGATCCGCCATGCCGGACTACCAGTCCTCGACCCCCGCCACGACCTCCGCCGCGCCCTCGGGGCGCGCCGGCGGGCGCACCCTCGCCGAGAAGGTCTGGGCGGACCACCTCGTGCGCCAGGGGGAGGACGGGCGGCCCGACCTGCTCTACATCGACCTGCACCTGCTCCACGAGGTCACCTCGCCGCAGGCCTTCGAGGGCCTGCGTCTCGCGGGCCGTCCGCTGCGCCGGCCGGACCTGACGATCGCCACCGAGGACCACAACACGCCCACCCAGGACATCTTCTCGCGCATCGCCGACGACACCTCCCGCAAGCAGATCGAGACCCTCCGGGCCAACTGCGCCGAGTTCGGGGTGCGCCTGCACCCGCTCGGGGACGCCGAGCAGGGCATCGTGCACGTGGTGGGCCCCCAGCTGGGGCTCACCCAGCCCGGGATGACCGTGGTCTGCGGGGACTCCCACACCTCCACCCATGGGGCCTTCGGCGCGCTGGCCTTCGGCATCGGCACCTCCGAGGTCGAGCACGTCATGGCCACCCAGACGCTGCCGCTGGCCCCGTTCCGCACCATGGCGATCACCGTCGAGGGCACGCTGCGCCCGGGCGTCTCCGCCAAGGACATCATCCTGGCCGTGATCGCGAAGATCGGCACCGGCGGGGGGCAGGGCTACGTCCTGGAGTACCGCGGCTCGGCCATCCGTGCGCTGTCCATGGAGGCCCGGATGACGATCTGCAACATGTCGATCGAGGCCGGCGCCCGGGCGGGCATGATCGCCCCGGACGAGACCACCTTCGACTACGTCCAGGGCCGCCCGCACGCGCCGCAGGGCGCCGACTGGGACGCCGCGGTCGAGTACTGGCGCACCCTGCGCACCGACGAGGACGCGGTCTTCGACGCGGAGGTCTTCCTGGACGCGGACGAGCTGGAGCCGTTCGTCACGTGGGGCACCAACCCTGGCCAGGGCGTGCCGCTGTCCCAGTCCGTGCCGGACCCCGAGGACATCGGCGACGAGAACGACAAGGCCAACGCCCGCCGGGCCCTGGAGTACATGGGCCTGGCCGCCGGCACCCCGATGAAGGAGATCCCGGTGGACACCGTCTTCCTGGGCTCCTGCACCAACTCCCGGATCGAGGACCTGCGGGCCGCGGCGGAGATCGTCAAGGGCCGCACGAAGGCCGCGAACGTGCGGATGATGGTGGTGCCCGGCTCCGCGAAGGTGCGGCTGCAGGCCGAGGCCGAGGGCCTGGACCGGGTCTTCACCGAGTTCGGCGCCGACTGGCGGTTCGCGGGCTGCTCGATGTGCCTGGGCATGAACCCCGACCAGCTCGCCCCCGGGGAGCGGTGCGCCTCGACGTCGAACCGCAACTTCGAGGGCCGGCAGGGCAAGGGCGGGCGCACCCACCTCGTCTCGCCCGTGGTGGCCGCGGCCACCGCGGTGCGCGGCACGCTGTCCTCCCCGTCCGACCTCGAGTCCGCCGGCGCCCCCGGCGACCTCGCGTCCGCCGGCGCCTGAGCCCTCGACCCGAAGCCCAGAAAGGCCCTGCCATGGAGAAGTTCACCACCCACCGGGGTGTCGGCGTCCCGCTGCGCCAGTCCAACGTGGACACCGACCAGATCATCCCGGCCGTCTACCTCAAGCGGATCACCAAGACCGGGTTCGAGGACGCCCTGTTCGCCGCCTGGCGCAAGAACGAGGACTTCGTGCTCAACCGGGAGCCCTACCGGCACGGCTCCGTCCTGGTGGCGGGACCGGACTTCGGCACCGGCTCCTCCCGCGAGCACGCGGTGTGGGCGCTGCGCGACTACGGCTTCCGGGTCGTGGTCTCCTCCCGGTTCGCGGACATCTTCCGCGGGAACTCCGGCAAGCAGGGCCTGCTGGCCGCCCAGGTCGACCAGGCCGACGTCGAGCTGCTGTGGAAGCTGATCGAGGAGCACCCCGGCACCGAGATCGAGGTCGACCTCGAGGCGCGCACGGTGACCTGCGACACGGTCACGGTGCCCTTCACCATCGACGACTACACCCGCTGGCGCCTCATGGAGGGCCTGGACGACATCGGGCTGACCCTCCAGCGCGAGGAGGACATCACCGCCTACGAGGCCGCCCGGCCCGCGTTCAAGCCGACCACGCTGCCCGCCCGCACCTGACCCGGCCGCGCCCGGCACGGCCCGGCGGAGCCCTCCGCGGCCCCGCCGGGCCGTCGCGTGTCCCGGACACGCACGACGTCCGCCCCTGTCGGGGGGCCCGCGCCGGGGAACCTACACTGTACGGGTGCCGCTCCCGCTCGGGAGTGGCCCGGCAACAGCAGATCGGAAGGTCATGAGCAGCGCACTGCACATCACGGGCGGGGTCCCCCTGTCCGGGCAGGTCACCGTGCGAGGTGCCAAGAACCTCGTCCCCAAGGCGATGGTGGCCGCCCTCCTGGGCTCCACCCCGTCCGTCCTGGCCAACGTGCCCGAGATCAAGGACGTCCAGGTCGTCACGAACCTGCTGGCGCTGCACGGCGTCGACGTGGCGCGCGAGGACGGACGGCTCTCCCTGGACCCGTGCAACGTCACCACGGCGCGGCACGCGGACATCGACGCCCACGCCGGGGACTCCCGGATCCCGATCCTGCTGTGCGGTCCGCTGCTGCACGCCATCGGCGAGGCGTTCATCCCCGACCTCGGCGGCTGCAAGATCGGCGACCGGCCCATCAACTACCACCTCGACGTGCTGCGCCACTTCGGCGCCCGCGTGGAGAAGCTCGAGTCCGGGATCCGGATGAGCGCCCCCCACGGCCTGCACGGGGCCAAGGTGGAACTGCCCTATCCCTCGGTCGGGGCGACCGAGCAGGTGCTGCTCACCGCCACCCGCGCCGACGGCCACACCGAGCTGCGCGGCGCGGCGACCGAGCCCGAGATCATGGACCTCATCGCGATCCTGCAGAAGATGGGCGCCATCATCACGGTCCAGACCGACCGCGTGATCCGCATCGAGGGCGTCCCGGAGCTCACCGGCTACCGGCACCGGGCGATGCCCGACCGGATCGAGGCGGCGTCCTGGGGCTCCGCGGCGCTGGCCACGGGCGGCGACATCTTCGTGTCCGGGGCCCGGCAGGCCGACATGATGACCTTCCTCAACACCTTCCGCAAGATCGGCGGCGGCCTGGACATCACGGAGGACGGCATCCGCTTCTACCACCCCGGCGGGGACCTGAACCCGCTCATCGTGGAGACGGACGTGCACCCCGGGTTCATGACCGACTGGCAGCAGCCGCTGGTGGTCGCCCTGACCCAGGCCTCGGGCGTGTCCATCGTGCACGAGACCGTCTACGAGAACCGCTTCGGCTTCACCGCCGCCCTGAACCGGATGGGGGCCACGATCCAGCTGCACCGCGAGTGCCTGGGCTCCGTGCCCTGCCGCTTCGGGCAGCGCAACTTCGTGCACTCGGCCGTGATCTCGGGGGCCACCCCGCTGCAGGCCTCGGAGATCAACATCCCCGACCTGCGCGGCGGCTTCTCGCACCTCATCGCGGCGATGGCCGCCGAGGGCACGTCCCACGTCACCGGTGTGGAACTCATCGAGCGGGGCTACGAGCACTTCACCCACAAGCTGGCGGGGCTCGGGGCGTCGTTCGAGCTCGACGGCGAGTGAGCCGGGCCCGTCGATGAGCCGCACCTCGAACCGTCGCCTCTTCCGCGTGCTCGCGGGCGTCGTGAAACCGGCCTACGCGCTGGTGGCCCGGCTGCGCTGGTCCGGGCAGGAGCACCTGCCCGCCGAGGGCGGGTTCGTCGTGGTCCCCAACCACCTGACCGAGCTCGACCCCCTGACTGTCGCCATCACGCTCTACGACAACGGGATCATGCCGCGCTTCCTTGCGAAGGAGTCGCTGTTCCGCGTCCCCGGGGTGGGCGCGGTGCTCCGGGCCACGGGCCAGGTCCCCGTGCTGCGCGGCACGGCCGACGCGGCGGCGGCGCTGACGGCGGCCCGCGCGGAGCTCGCCTCCGGCGGGGCCGTGGTGATCTACCCCGAGGGGACCCTCACCCGGGACCCCGGCCGGTGGCCGATGACCGGGCACACGGGCGCCGTGCGCCTGGCCCTGGCCACCGGGGCCCCGGTCGTCCCGGTGGCGCACTGGGGCGACCAGGACGTCCTCGACCACGACCGCGCCACGGGCCGGCGCACCGTCAGCCTCTTCCCCCGCAAGGACGTCCGCGTGCGGATCGGCCCGCCCGTGGACCTCGGCCCGTGGCGGGAGGAGGTCCCCGACCTGACCCGTCCGGCGGAGCCGGACGCGGCCCGGCTCGAGGAGGCCACGGACGCCGTCATGCGGGCGGTGGCGCGGGAGCTCGCCGTGCTGCGCGGCACGGAGCCGCCGGCCGCCCTCTGGGACCGCCGCCGGGGGGCCCGCCCGTGACGCCGGCCGAGCCCACCGCACCGGCCCCCGGGGGCCCGCCCGCCGCCGGTCCCCGCAGGATCGCCGTGCTGGGGGCCGGGTCCTGGGGCACGACCTTCGCCAAGATCCTCGCCGACAGCGCCCGGGAGGCCGCGCACGACCGCCACGAGCCTCCCGGCCGGACCGTGGTGCTGTGGGGACGCAGCGCCGCCGCGATGGGCCACACCGCCCGCACCCGGGTGAACGACCGCTACGTCCCCGGCATCCGGCTGCCCGAGCGCCTGGAGATCACCGCGGACCTCGCCGCCGCCGTGCACGGGGCGGACCTCGTGGTCCTCGCCGTCCCCGCGCAGTCCCTGCGCGCGCAGCTGGCCGCCGCGGCGGAGCACCTCGAGCGGGACGCCGTGGTGCTGTCCCTGGCCAAGGGGCTCGAGCGGGACACGGGCCTGCGGATGAGCGAGGTGGTCGCCGAGGAGCTCGGCCGGGCCACCGGCCTGGGCCCCGAGCACTGGCGGGCACGCACGTGCGTGCTCTCGGGGCCGAACCTGGCCATGGAGATCGCCGAGGAGCAGCCCACGGCGTCGGTGGTGGCGGCCCCGTCCGAGGCGCTGGCCACCTGGGTGGCCCACGCCTGCCGGACCCGCTACTTCCGCCCCTACACGAACACGGACGTGGTGGGCACCGAGATCGGCGGCGTCGTCAAGAACGTCATCGCCCTCGGGGTGGGCGTCGCCGACGGCCGCCACTTCGGGGAGAACTCCAAGGCCTCCATCATCACCCGCGGCCTGGCCGAGACCACCCGGCTCGCGCTCGCCCTCGGCGGCCGGCTGGAGACCCTCTCCGGGCTCGCCGGGCTGGGCGACCTCGTGGCCACCTGCTCCTCGCCCCTGTCCCGCAACCGCACCGCGGGCCGGCTCCTCGGGCTGGGCCTGACCCCCGCGGAGGTCCAGGAGGAGATGACCCAGACCGCCGAGGGCATCAAGTCCGCCCCGGCCGTGCTCGCCCTGGCCCGCCGGCACGGCGTCGACGTGCCCATCACCGAGGCCGTCGTGGCCATCCTGCGCGAGCAGATCACCATCGACGACGTGGCCCAGCTGCTGCTGGGCCGAGAGATCAAATCCGAAGGGACCGCCCCATGACCCCCCGCCCCTGCGTCGCCGTGCTGTTCGGCGGTCGCTCCAGCGAGCACTCCATCTCCCTCATCACGGCCCGTGGCGTGCTGCGCGCCATCGACCGCGAGAAGTGGGACGTGGTGACCGTGGGCATCGCGACCTCCGGGGAGTGGTTCCTCTGCCCCCAGGAGGAGCTCGAGGCGCTGCTCGAGGCGAACCCGATCGCGGAGCTGCCCGTGGGCGAGGACCTCGTGAGCCTGCCGCTGAAGGTCGGGGAGAGCGAGCTCATCGTGCGCCAGGACGGCCCCTGCGGGCAGACGGTCGCCCGGGACCGGCACATCGACGTGGTCCTGCCGCTGCTGCACGGGCCCTTCGGGGAGGACGGCACGCTGCAGGGGCTGCTCGAGCTCGCCGACCTGCGCTATGTGGGCTGCGGGGTGACCGCCTCGGCGGTGGGGATGGACAAGCACTTCATGAAGCTCGCCTTCGAGGCGGCGGGGCTGGAAGTGGGTCCCTACACGGTGGTGACCGACCGGCAGTGGGCCGTGGACCCCCACGGCGTGCGCGAGCGCATCGCCGCGCTCGGCTTCCCCGTGTTCGTCAAGCCGGCCCGCGCCGGGTCCTCCTTCGGCATCACGAAGGTGGAGCGCGCGGAGGAGCTGGACGCCGCGATCGCGGCCGCCCGCGAGCACGACCGCAAACTCGTGGTCGAGGCGGGGATCGTGGGCCGCGAGATCGAGTGCGCGGTGCTCCAGGGGCGGGGGACCGGTGCCGCCCGGACCTCCATGCCGGGGGAGATCGAGATCGTCGACGAGCACGCGTTCTACGACTTCGAGGCGAAGTACGTCTCGCAGGCCTCCGCGAGGCTCAGCTGTCCCGCGGACCTGCCGCAGGAGGCCATCGAGACGATCCGCCGCGGCGCCGTGACCGCCTTCGAGGCGCTGGACGGGGAGGGGCTGTGCCGTGCCGACTTCTTCTACACCCCGGACGGCAGGGTGGTCATCAACGAGATCAACACGATGCCCGGGTTCACGCCCATCTCGATGTACCCGCGGATGTGGGCGGCCTCCGGCCTCGACTACGCCGAGCTGATCGACGAGCTCCTGGGCCTGGCCCTGGAACGGCCGGTGGGGCTGCGCTGAACCGCCGCGCGGCCGCGAACCCGCCTCACGGCGCCGGGGAGGCGGTGACCACCACGTTCTTGCCGACCGCGTCCTGGGTGTAGCAGCTGATCAGCACGATGCGGTTCGGGACGACCCGCCAGATCTCACTGTCCTTCAGGGTGTCCTTCTCGTAGGTCGTCACCGAGTCCACCACGTAGTCGAGGGTCCCGTCCACGGTCTCGACCTCGAGCTCCTCGCCGACCAGGCCCGGGTCGCTCAGCTTGTTGAAGGGCAGCTCCACCCTGTCGTAGCTGTGCCCGGCGATGTACGTGGTGTTGGTCGAGCCCGCCCCGGGCATCCCGTACGGCGTGAGCCGGTAGCCGCTGTAGGTCTGCGGCGGCACGAGGGACCCGCCCTCGAGGTCCTCGTCCGTCGGGTCGTACGGGAGCACGTCCGCGTCGAAGCCGACCGCGTCGATGCTCAGGCGCAGCGGCGACGCCGCGGACGGCACGTGCCCGAAGAACGTCTGGGCCAGGAACCACTGGTTCATCAGCGCCACCCACAGCACGGCGGCGCACAGCGTCACCACGGCCGCCCGGCGGGCCCCCGGGTCCTTCGCCGCAACCGGCCGTGGCGGCCCCGCCACGGTGCTCGTTGCCATCCTGCTCCGTCCTGTTCTTCCCGGGCCTGTCCTGTCCCGTGCTGTCCTGTCCGGCGCTGTCCCGGCCCGTCCTGTGCCGGCCCGTCCTGTGCCGGCCCGTCCTGTCCTGTCAGGGCGCGTCCTGTGCCGGTTGGCGCCGGTCCCCGTCACGGCCGGGGTCCTTTCCCGGTGCGGCCGGGCCCGGCTCCCGCCGGGCGGCGCCGCCCTCCGGAGCCGTCGTCCTCCTCCGGGGCGGTCGCCCTTCTCCGGGACGACGGTGCCGTGCCGGAGCGCCCGCGGGCGCACCGGCACGGCACCGAGGCTCAGGCGCCGGTGCGCCCGAGCCGCCGGGCCCTGTACGCGAGCGCACCGGGAAGGGCCACCGCCGCCGCGAGCAGCCCCGTGAGCAGGCCGGCCCCGGCCGTCTGCTCCAGGGGTGCCGCGGTGAGGCGGGTGTCCACGTTGAGCCCCGGGTTCGCGGCTCCGACCACGGCCTCCTGGGGCGCGAGCTCGGGGACGACCGCCTGCTCGGCCACGGCCGCGGCCGGTGCCGCGGGCTCCGGCGCCGCCACCTGGGCGGCGGCCGGTCCCGGCTCGGGAGCCGGGGCCTGCACGGGCGCGGCCACCTCGGCGGCCGGTGCCTCGACCGGCTGGACCTCGACGGGTGCGACCTCCGCGGGTGCGGGGGCCGGGGCGTCCGCGACCGGCAGGACCGGGGCCGCCACCTCGGCGGCGGCCGGTGCCGGCTCGGGAGCCGGTGCCGGGGCCTGGGCCGGCGCGGCCACCTCGGCGGCCGGTGCCTCGGCGACCAGGACCTCGGCGGCCGGGACGTCAGCGGGTACGGCGGCAGGCAGTTCCACCGCCGCGGATGCGGGTGCGGCGGCGCCCGGCGGGGCGCCGTCCGGTGGGGCGTCACCGGGCGCGGCGACCGCTGCCGGGGCGCCCAGGAACAGGCCCCCCACCAGCACGGTCGCCGAGGCACCGGCGGCAGCCAGTCTTCTCGTAGTGGTCATGTCGATGCGTCTCCTGTATCCCGTCGTCGGCCCGGGCCCACCCCAGGACCGCCAGCGCGCGCACAGACCCCGCGAGAGCGGCCCGCGCCCCCGCGCGGACGGACCCCCGTCTCGTCGTGCCGCTCGTCGTTCGGCCCGGACGGACGGTGCGCCCGTCCTGCGGAGCCGTGACCCCCTGCCGAAGAACCGCTGTGCTGTTAACTATCGTCCAGATCACAGCATTAGCAAGGGTGAACTCCTACGTGACGGGAGGAGTCGGGGCCCGGCGCACCGGTCGCGGCGGTCCCCGTCGGGTCCACGCCGGGCCCCTGCCGAGTCCACACCGGGTCCACACCGGGTCCACGCCGGGTCCTCGTCCGGTCCGCGCCGGACCCGCCGAACAGGGCTCCCGGCCGCCCTGTCCGGCGCCGGGGTCCGGGACAGCACTAGTGGGGACACGGTCCTGGTCGCCTCCACCGTTAACGTGTGCACATGATGGAGGGCGGGACGTGGTCCCACGGCGGCCGTCCGCGGGGACGGGCGCTCCGACAGGGGGGATCCGATGACGTCCGCGGTGCTCGAGGCCCATGGCCTGGTCAAGATCTACGGCCGGGGGGACACCCGCTTCGCCGCGCTGCGCGGGGTGGACCTGCGGATCCGGCACGGGGAGTCCGTGGCCGTGGTCGGCAAGTCCGGATCGGGCAAGTCGACCCTGATGCACCTGCTCGCGCTGCTCGACGCACCCACCCACGGGACGGTGGCCCTGGACGGCAGGCCGGCGGCCTCGATGACGGCCCGTGAGCTCAACGCCGCGCGCAACGCCGCGTTCGGCTTCGTGTTCCAGCAGTTCTACCTCACCCCGGACCAGACGGTCCTCGAGAACGTCGTGCTGCCGCTGAAGATCGCCGGTGTCCGCCCCGCGGCGCGCCGGCGCCGCGCCCTGGACGTGCTGGAGCGGCTGGACGTGGCGGAGAAGGCCTCCAGCCGCGCCGTCGAGCTCTCCGGCGGGCAGAAGCAGCGGGTCGCCCTCGCCCGCGCCCTGGTCAACGACCCCGCCGTGATCTTCGCCGACGAGCCCACGGGCAACCTCGACTCGGCCACCGGCGCGGTGGTCCAGGACCTCCTGTTCGGGCTGCACCGGGAGCAGGGCATCACGCTGGTGGTCGTCACCCACGACGAGGACCTCGCGCGGCACTGCGGCCGCCAGGTGCACCTGCACGACGGTCTCGTCGTGGACGGCGCCGGCCCCGCCGCGGGGTCCGGCGCCGAAGCGGGGCCCGGCGCCGAGGCCGTGGTGGGCGTGGCCGGGGGCGCCCGGTGAGATGGCCCGACCTGCTCCGCTCGGCCGTCGCCAACACCCGGCGGGCGAGGATCCGCGCGACCCTGACCGTGCTGGCCGTGTTCATCGGCGCGTTCGCGCTGACGCTCACCTCGGGCATGGGCACGGGGGTGAACCGCTACATCGACGACACGGTGGCCGCCTTCGGCGACGCCGACGCGCTCTACGTGCAGAAGTCGCAGCCCCTCATCGAGCTGTCCGCGACCTCGGGGCCCCGGGAGTACGACCCGGACACCACCCGGATCCGCACGGGCTTCGGCGTGTCCTTCGAGGGGCTGACCCGCGAGGACATCGACGTCGTCGAGGGCATCGACGGCGTGCGCTCCGTGAAGCCCATGTACTCCGTGGCCCCGACCTACCTGGAGGCCGCCGACGGGAGCAGGTTCCAGCTGTCCCCGGGGATCCCGGTCGACGCCGTGGGTCTGCAGATGGTGGCCGGCGGGGCCCCGGCCGCGGGACGGGACGAGATCGTGGTGCCCGACAGCTGGGTCGCCGACCTGGGCTTCGCCTCCGCCGGCGAGGCGGTCGGGGGTCGGGTCGACGTGGTGATGACCAACATGGCGGAGCAGGACCGGGCATTCCCGGCCACCATCTCGGGCGTGACGCAGGCCAGCCTCGTCGGGACGTCCCTGAACCCCATCCCGTCGGACTCCTTCAACCAGCGGCTCTACGACTACCAGGTCAGCGGGGCCCCGGAGGAGGTGCCGGAGAGCTTCGCCATGGCCACGGTCACCGTCGAGGACATGGCGGCGGCGCCGGCGGTCCAGGCGCGGCTGGAGGAGCACGACATGCTCGGGCTCACCGTGGAGGACCAGCTCGGCATGTTCCGCGCCGTCATCAACGCCATCGTCTGGATCCTCAACGCCTGCGCCGTCATCGCGCTCCTGGCCGCCGGGCTCGGGATCGTCAACACCCTGCTGATGTCGGTGCAGGAGCGCACCCGCGAAATCGGCCTGATGAAGGCCATGGGCATGAGCGGGGGGCGGGTCTTCGGCCTGTTCTCCCTCGAGGCCGTCGTCATCGGCTTCCTCGGGGCCGTCGTCGGCGCCGTCGCGGGCGTGCTCGGCGGCTCCGCCTTGAGCGGGGCGCTGGCCGAGGGCTTCCTCTCCGGGCTGCCCGGACTCGCCCTGTTCGCGTTCGAGCCGTGGCGGGTGGCACTGATCGTGCTCTCCGTCATGGGGATCGCGTTCCTGGCCGGGACGATCCCCGCGGTCCGGGCGGCGCGGAAGGACCCCATCGCCTCCCTGCGCCACGAGTGAGCCCGGCGGGCACCACCGGAGGGGTCGGTCAGCTCTCGCACTCGATGCAGTACCGGGCGCCGTCCTTCTCGCGGGCGAGCTGGCTGCGGTGGCGGACCAGGAAGCAGGACATGCAGGTGAACTCGTCGTCCTGCTCCGGCACCACCTGGATGAGCAGCTCCTCCTGGGACAGGTCCGCACCGGGCAGGTCGATGCCCTCCGCCGTGTCCGCGTCGTCGACGTCGATCGCCGGGCTCTGCGTGGTGGCGCTGCGCTGCGCCTGGATCACCTCGAGCGACTCGTTGGCGGGTTCGTCCTCGGGCTTGACGCGGGGCTCGTCGTAATCGGTGGCCACGGGTTCTCCTCCTTGTGCGCGTGCTGCGCTCGCGTGCATGTCCACGCCACAACCCGGCGGGGCGTGGGCCTATTCCCGCCGCCCGCGCCCGGTGCCGCGGCCACCGCCCGGCCCCGGGCTCACAGGCCCTCCACGGCGTCCTGCAGGTCCAGGCACCGGCGCTCCGCGGGGATCTGCTCCACGGCGGAGCCCAGCTCCACGAGCAGGGTCGAGGACGCCACGGCGGTGCTGTCGAAGACGACCTCGACCGCCGGGTCCCGGCCGTAGGTCGTGGCCGTCCACGTGCTCCCGTCCTCGTCCTGGCGGATCAGCCAGTCGACGTCGTTGACGGAGGAGCAGGGGTCCGTGGTGGGCCCGGGCGGCGTCACCCCGCAGCGCACGACCGCCGCCGTGGGCTCGCCGTAGGCCGTGGTCCCCTGGCTCGTGGTCTCGCGCCGCTCGTGCTCCCCGACGGTCTCCGGCATGGCCAGCATCGCTGGGGCGCACCCCGGGTCGGCGGCGTCGGCGGCGGGGTCCACGGTGACGGCCGCGGAGCACCCCGCGAGGACCACCACGAGGGCTCCCGCCCCCCACAGGGCGCGGGCGGATCGGGACAGCAGGAGCGAGGGCATGCCCCCAGCGTAATCCTCGGGCGGCGCCGTTCCCGCGTCCGGGCCCCTCGTTAGGATGAGCGCCATGACCCGACCCCCAGCGGAGCAGCCCCCCGTGCCCCACGCCCCGCCCGGACCGGGACCGACCGTCGGGGAGCTCTCCGAGGCGGAGCTGCTCGACCGCGTGCTCCCGCTGCTCCTGCGCCCGGCCTCCCCGGACCGCGGGGCGGACCCGGTGCTGGTGGGGCCCGGCGACGACTGCGCCGTGCTCGCGGCCCCGGACGGGCGGTACGTGATCACCACGGACACCCAGGTGCAGGACCAGGACTTCCGGCTCTCCTGGGCCTGCGGCACGGTCACCACCGGCTACGACACCGGGGTCAAGTGCGCCGCCCAGAACCTCGCCGACGTCGCCGCGATGGGAGCCGTCCCCACCGCCGCGGTCGTCTCCCTGACCCTGCCGCCGGACACGCCGGTGTCCTGGCCCCTGGACTTCGCCCGGGGACTCGTGGCCGGGTTCGCGGCCATGGGCGCGGAGCGCTGCGCCGTGGTCGGCGGGGACCTGGGCGCCGGCCGGGAGCTGTCGGTGACGGCCACGGTGACGGGCGACCTCGAGGGCCGGGACCCGGTGCGCCGCTCCGGGGCGGGGGAGGGCGGCACCGTGGCGCTCGCCGGGACCACCGGGCGCGCCGCCGCGGGCGTGGCCCTGCTCGAGGACCGCCGCTACCGGCCCGGCCACGACGAGCGGCTGGACGCGCTGGCGCAGGCCCAGCTGCGGCCGTGCGCTCCCGTGCCCGCCGGGGCCGCCGCCGCCGCGGCCGGGGCCACCGCGATGATCGACCTCTCCGACGGCCTGCTCCGCGACGCCGGCCGGGTCGCGGCCGCCAGCGGCGTCGTCGTCGACCTCGACGGGGAGGCCGTGGCCGAGCTCGCCGCGCCCCTCGCCCCGGCCGCCCGTCTGCTCGGGGCGGACCCTCGCGACTGGGTGCTGACCGGGGGCGAGGACCACGGGCTGCTGGCCGTCTTCCCGCCCGGCGTGCCGCTGCCCGGCGCGTTCCGTGCGATAGGCTCGTGTGCGCCCGCGCCCCCCGCACCGGACGGCTCCCTCCCCCGGGTGCTGCTCGACGGACGAGCGCCGCACCGGGCTCTCGGGCACGCGGTCGGCGAAGGATGGGATCACTTTGAACCATAGGATCGGATCGAACGCGGCCGTCATGCGGCGGTGGCTCGACCTGGCCCACCGGGACCTCGTGCGCCACAGCCCCGTCCTCAACGCCCTGAACGTGTTCCCCGTGGCCGACGCCGACACCGGGACCAACCTCTCGACCACCGTGCGCGCCGCCGCCGAGGCCGCCGCCGTGCTCGAGACCGGAGACGTCGGGGAGCTGCTGTCCCTCGCGGGCCAGGCCGCCCTCGAGGAGGCCCGCGGGAACTCGGGCACCCTGTTCTCGGTCTTCCTCACGGCCGTCGGCCGCGCGCTGGAGGGCAGCACCAGGCTGAGCGCCGAGTCCGTGCGGCTGGCCCTGCACGCCGGGCACGTACGCGCCTGGAGCGTCCTGACGGACCCCGTGGACGGGACCATGCTCTCCGTCCTGGAGGCCGCCGCGGCCGTCCCCGTGCCCCAGGGGGTGGAGGACGGCTCCAACCAGCAGCTCAAGGAGTTCCTCGCCGGTGTCAGCACGGCGGCCCGGGCGGCGGTGCTCGTCACCCCGGACCAGCTCGAGATCCTGCGGGAGACGGGCACGGTCGACGCCGGCGCGCTGGGCATGCTCGTCGTCCTCGACGCCCTGGCCCGCACCGTGGGCGGCGACGACGCCGGCGACGAGAACGCCCTCGACGAGCTCATCGACGCCGCCGCGGCCCGGGCCGCCGGCGCCGAGGACCCGCCGCACGCCGTGCACGGCGGCGTGGAGGTGATGTGCACCGTGGAGCTGAGCCCGCTGGACGCCGCGGAGCTGCGCCACGAGCTCAGCGAGGTCGGCACCAGCGTGATCATGAGCGCCGTGACCGAGACGGGGGACGGGTACCGGTGGCGGGTCCACGTGCACGTCCCGCGGCCCGAGGCCGCGCTCACGGTGATCGGCGCCCGCGGCAAGGCCGTCAACCTGACGGTGACCTCCCTCTCGGAGGCGGACGGATGAGGCGCCGCTGAGATGACCCGATCCCACGGCGGCGGGGCGTTCCCCGACCCGGTCCCCGAGCTCGACCAGCCGCTGGCCCGGCTGCTGGGCAGGACCACGGCCGACCAGCTCGCCCGGCAGCTCTCGGTCACCACCATCGGGCAGCTGCTGGACCACTTCCCCCGCCGGTACATGCCGCGCGGTGAGCTCACCCCGTTCTCGGAGCTGCGCATCGACCAGCAGGTCACCATCGTGGCCGAGGTCGTGCACGCCTCCACCCGGAAGATGCGCTCCCGGCGCGGGTCCATCACGGACGTGGTGATCACGGACCGCGCCTCCTCCGACCCGCAGCGGCTCTTCGCGGACGGGGACCCCGGCCCGGGCCGGACCATGCGGCTGAGCTTCTTCAACGCCTGGACCGCGGCCCGGGACCTGCCGCCGGGCACGCACGCCCTGTTCTCCGGGACGGTCGGCATCTACCACAACGCCGTGACGATGACCAACCCGCACTACGCGATCCTCGACCCGGACGCCCCGGAGGCCGGGGAGAGCGCCGAGGAGCGGGCCGGACGGCCCATCCCCATCTACCCGGCCACCGCCAAGCTGACCACGGACAAGATCGCCCGCGCCGTGCACTCGCTGCTGCCCGTGGTGGACTTCGGCGCCGTCCCGGAGCCGCTGCCGGACTGGCTCCGGGAGCGCGAGGGGCTCATGGGCCTCGAGGAGGCCTACTGGCAGGTCCACCGCCCCCGGGACACCCGTGCCCACGGCGAGGCGCGCCGCCGGTTCCGCTTCCAGGAGGCGTTCCTGCTGCAGTGCGCCCTGGCCCGCCGCCGCGCCGAGCTCGCCGCCCACCCCACCACCGCCCGCCCGGGCGCCGCGGGCGGGGTGCTGGCCCGCTTCGACGCCGGGCTGCCGTTCGCGCTGACCGCCGGTCAGCGCGCCGTGGGGGAGGAGCTCGCCGCCGAGCTCGCCGGCACCCACCCCATGAACCGGCTGCTCCAGGGGGACGTCGGCTCCGGCAAGACCCTGGTGGCGCTGCGCGCGATGCTGCAGGTCGTGGACTCCGGCGCGCAGGCCGCCCTGCTCGCCCCCACCGAGGTGCTGGCCGCCCAGCACCACGGCTCCGTGCTCCGCTCCCTGGGCCCGCTCGCCCAGGCCGGGCTGCTCGGCGGGGACCCGGACGGCACGCGGGTCGTGCTGCTCACGGGATCGATGGGCGCCGCGGCCCGCCGGCGGGCCCTCCTGCAGATCGCCTCCGGGGAGGCCGGGATCGTCATCGGCACCCACGCCCTGCTGTCGGAGGTCGTCCAGTTCGCCGACCTCGGGCTGGTCGTGGTGGACGAGCAGCACCGCTTCGGCGTGGAGCAGCGGGACCGGCTGCGGGACAAGGCCGGACGGCCCCCGCACCTGCTGGTGATGACCGCGACCCCCATCCCGCGCACCGTGGCGATGACCGTCTTCGGGGACCTGGACGTCTCCGTCCTCGACGAGCTCCCGGCCGGACGGCAGCCCATCACCACCCACGCCGTGGGTCTCGTGGAGCACCCGGGGTGGGAGCGGCGCCTGTGGCGGCGCGCCCGGGAGGAGATCGACGCGGGCCGCCAGGTCTACGTCGTGGCCCCCAAGATCGGGGACGACGAGGAGCCCCCGCCCCACTCCTCCCTGGCGGAGTCGGCCCTCGCCGCGGCCGGGGACGACGGGGCCGAGGCCACGATGGCGTCCGTCACCTGGCTGGCCGAGCTCGTCGCCGCCGAGCCCGTGCTGGCCGGGGTGCGCGCGGAGGTGCTGCACGGGCGGCTCGACACCGACCGCAAGGCCCGCGTCATGGAGGAGTTCGCGGCCGGGGACGTGCCGCTGCTCGTGTGCACCACCGTGGTCGAGGTGGGCGTGGACGTCCCGAACGCCACGCTGATGATCATCGTGGACGCCGACCGGTTCGGCATCTCCCAGCTGCACCAGCTGCGCGGCCGGATCGGGCGCGGCGGGCACGCCGGGACCTGCCTGCTCGTCACGCGGCGTCCCGCCGGGCACCCGTCCCGGGAGCGGATCGAGGTGGTGGCGGCCTCCACGGACGGCTTCGAGCTGGCCCGGGCGGACCTCGCGCTGCGCCGCGAGGGCGACATCCTGGGCGCCGCGCAGTCCGGCGGGCGCTCCACCCTGCGCCTGCTCCGCGCCCTCGACGACGTCGAGCTCATCGAGCGCGCCCGCCGGGACGCGGAGGCCATCCTGCGCGAGGACCCCCGGCTGCTCGAGCACCCCGAGCTGGCCGAGGCCATCGAGCGCTACCTCGACCCGGACGCCGAGGCGTTCCTGGACCGGGGCTGAGCGCCGTGCCGCAGCAGCCCGTGCCGCAGCAGCCCGTGCCGCAGCGCACAGAACAGGAGCACGCGTGAGCAGGATCATCGCCGGGGCCGCCGGGGGGCTGCGGCTGCAGTCCGTGCCGGGCCGGGACACGCGGCCCACGACCGACCGGGTCAAGGAGTCGCTCTTCGCGCGCCTCGAGGCGTGGGGGATGCTCCGGGACGCCCGGGTCCTCGACCTGTTCGCGGGCTCCGGGGCGCTCGGCTGCGAGGCCGCGAGCCGCGGGGCGGCCTCGGTGACCCTCGTGGAGCGGCACCCGGGCGCGGTGCGGGTCTGCCGCGCCAACGCCCGGACGGTCCACGGGGCCCTCGGCCGGGACGACGTCGTCGCGGTCCGGCCCGGGGCGGTCGGCGGCTACCTCGCGGATCCCGCCGCGGGACCCTGGGACCTGGTCCTGGCCGATCCGCCGTACCCCCTCCCGGAGACGGAGCTCACCGCGGTCCTCGCCCCGCTGGCGGGCCGGCTGCGGGAGGGAGGGGTGGTCGTGGTCGAGCGCTCCTCCCGCTCCCCGGAACCGGACTGGCCGGCGGGGCTGCGCCGCTTCGAGCACCGGCGGCACGGGGAGACCACGATGTGGTTCGCGGAGACGGACGTCACATCCGCGCCCCCGCCCGGCGCGCCGGACCAGGACCTGCGTCCCCGCACGCACCCGCTTTGACAAGATGCGACAGGCAGCAACGAGCACGGGCCCCGCGCCCGGGAGAGACGGAGGACGTCCATGAGGATCACGGTTCTGGGAACGGGCTACCTGGGGGCCACGCACGCCGCGTCGATGGCGGAGATGGGCTTCGAGGTGCTCGGGGTGGACGTGGACCCGGAGAAGGTCGACGCCCTGTCCCGCGGCGAGCTGCCCTTCCACGAGCCGGGCCTGGGGGAGCTGCTGCGCACGCACGTGGGCACGGGCCGGCTGCGCTTCACCACGAGCTACGAGGAGGCCGGGGCCTTCGGCGACGTCCACTTCGTGGGCGTGGGCACCCCGCAGCGGGCCGGGAGCTTCGCGGCGGACATGCGCTACGTCGACGCCGCCGTGGGCTCGATCGCCGCGGCCGCCACGAAGGACTGCGTCATCGCGGGCAAGTCCACGGTCCCGGTCGGCTCCGCCCGGCGCCTGGCCGACCTGGCGCGCGCCTCCGCCCGTGAGGGGGTGGACGTGTCCCTGGTGTGGAACCCCGAGTTCCTGCGCGAGGGCTACGCCGTGGAGGACACCCTGACCCCGGACCGCATGGTGCTCGGCGCCGAGGACGAGGCCGCGGAGGCCGTCATGCGCCAGGTCTACGCCCGCCAGCTCGAGGCCGGCGTGCCCCTGATCGTCACCGACTTCGAGACCGCCGAGCTCGTCAAGGTCGCGGCCAACGCGTTCCTGGCCACCAAGATCTCCTTCATCAACGCCCTGTCCGAGCTCACCGAGGCGGTCGGCGGGGACATCCGCACCCTGGCCGACGCCATCGGGCTCGACGAGCGGATCGGGCGCAAGTTCCTCAACGCCGGCGTGGGCTTCGGCGGCGGCTGCCTGCCCAAGGACATCCGTGCCCTGCGGGCCCGCGCCGCGGAGCTGGGGGTGGAGCAGTCGGTGCGCTTCCTCGCGGAGGTCGACGACATCAACGTCCGCCGCCGCGGCCACACGGTGGAGACGGTCACCCAGATGCTGGGCGGGTCCGTGGTGGGGCGCCAGGTCGCCGTGCTCGGGGCGGCCTTCAAGCCGGACTCCGACGACGTGCGCGACTCCCCGGCCCTGGACATCGCCGCCCGGCTGCACTCGATCGGGGCCGAGGTCGCCGTCTACGACCCCAAGGCCAACGCCAACGCCGCCAAGCGCTATCCCCGCCTGGACTACGTGGACTCCCTCGAGGCGGCCGTGACCGGCGCCGAGGTCGTGGTGCTGCTGACCGAGTGGGCGGAGTTCAAGACCATGACCCCGGAGCAGCTCGAGCCGCTGGTGGCCGTCCCCCAGATCCTGGACGGCCGCAACGTGCTCGACCCCGAGCGCTGGACCGCCGCCGGCTTCTGCTACCGGGCCCTCGGCCGCCGGGCGGTCTCCGTCTGAGCCCGGCCCGGGGCGGCGTCCTCGGCTCGCGTCAGCCGGCCAGGCGCCGCCCCGCCTCCTCCAGGACCTCCAGGCGCTTGCCGAAGGAGAAGCGCATCCAGGACGCGTACAGCCCCCGGTGCGTCGCGGAGGCCAGGGCCGGGACCGGCACGCCCACCACGCCGGCGCGCTCGGCCAGCAGCGGGGCCAGGTGCTCGGCGTCCTCGGCGCCGTGCCGCTCGCACAGCCCGCGCACGTCGGCCACGACGAAGAACGTGCCCTGCGGCTCGAACGGCTCGGCGCCCGCCGCGGCCAGGCCCTGCACGAGCACGTCGCGGCGCCGCCGGAAGTCCTCGGTGAGCCGGTCGTAGAAGCCCTCCGGCGCGCCCAGGGCGGTGGCCGCCCCGATCTGCAGCGGCGTGGCGGCGCTGTGCGTGAGGTAGGCCTTGGTGGCGCGCACGGGGCCCACGAGGTGCGCCGGCCCGCTGACCCAGCCCACGCGCCAGCCCGTGGCCGAGAAGGACTTGCCCACGGAGGAGACGGTCAGGGTCCGCTCGAAGGCCCCCGGCAGCGCGGCGAACGGCCGGTGCGGGCCGGCGTAGCGCAGGTGCTCGTAGACCTCGTCGGTGACCACCACGCAGTCGTGCTCGGCGGCGAGCCGGGCCAGCCGGGTCAGGACGGCGTCGTCGAACACGGTCCCGGTGGGGTTGTGCGGGTCGTTGAGGATCACCATCCGGGTGCGGGGGCCGAAGGCGGCGGCGAGGCGCTCGGGATCGGGGGCGAAGCGCGGCGGCTCGAGCGGGACCGTGACCAGCCGGGCGCCCGCGAACTCCACGACGGCGCCGTAGAGGTCGTAGTGCGGCTCGAAGACCACGACCTCGTCCCCGGGCCGCAGGAACGCGAGCAGGCTTGCGGCGAGACCCTCGGACGCGCCCACCGTCACGACGACCCCGGTGCCCGGGTCCACGTCGATCCCGTAGAAGCGGTGCTGGTGCGCGGCGACGGCCTCCTGCAGCACCGGCAGCCCCGCGACCGGGGAGTACTGGTTGCCGCCGCTCCGCAGCGCGGCCGCCGCGGCGTCGAGCATCTCCTGCGGACCGTCGACGTCCGGGAAGCCCTGACCCAGGTTCACGGCGCCCGTCCGCGCGGCCAGCCGCGACATCTCCTCGAAGACCGTCCCGGTGAGCTCCCCGGTGCCGGTCAGCAGGCCGCCCCCGCGGGCCATGCGCTCCCACGGGGGGCCGGGCGGGCAGGGGACGGCGGTGTCGGTGGCATCCATGGCGGCCAGTCTAGGGTTCCGCCGCGGGGCCCGGGGGAGGGGCAACCGCGCCGAGCCCCTCGAGGGCGGCGGTCAGCCCCGCCACGAACACCGGCAGGTCGGGCACCACGTCGGCGTCGGCCACCACGTCGAGGCCCAGGGCGCCGGCGTAGGAGACCACGCCCACGGCGAGGGCCAGGTTGCCCTGCACGGCCCCCACCGGGAACAGCTCGCGCACGGGCGCGCCCGCGAAGAGCAGCGGGGCCGCGGGGCCGCGCACGTTGCTGAGCAGGACGTTGACGAGCCGCTGCCGGTCCATCACGCGGACCATCCAGTGCTGGGCGAGGCGACCGCCCGGCCGGTACGGCGGCAGATCCCGCCGCGCGGCCGTCGTCGCCGCGATCCGGCGCAGCCGGGCCACGGGGTCCGGCTCGTCCACGGGAACGGCCACCACGCGCACACCGGTCCGGTTGCCGCCCGCGGGATCTCCCGGGGTGCGCACGGAGGCGGCCACCGACACCACGAGCTCCGTCACGCCGGCCAGCTCACCCCGCCCGGCCAGCAGCTGCCGGGCGCCGCCCGCCACGGCGGCGAGCACCACGTCGTTGACCGTCCCGCCGTGCCGGTGGGCCACCTTCCGGGCGGCGGCGAGGTCGGCGCGCACGAGCGCGCTGCGCCGCCGCGGGCCCACGGGGCGGTTGATGCTCAGGGCCGGGGCGCGACCCTGGGCGAGGGCGGCGCGCAGCCGGGCCGGACGGCCGAGCAGGCGGGCGGCCCGGCTGCGCGCCCCCGCCGGGACGGACGGGGGCCCGCCGGCCGCGGCGCCGGACCGGGCGGCGCCGGGCCTGGACATGCCGGCCGGCGGGGTGCCGGGAGGGGCGGTCCCGGGCGGCGGGGCGCCGTCAGGCGGGGCGCCGGGGGCGCCGGGCGCCGCGGGATCGAACAGCGGCGCGAGGAGGGTCAGGGCCGCGAGGCCGTCCGCGAGCACGTGGTGCCAGCGGATCAGCAGGCCGGTCCGGCCGCCCTCGAGCCCGGGCAGCAGCCACAGCTCCCACAGGGGCCGGTCCTGCGCGAGCGGGACCGCGTGGATCGCGGTGCACACCCGCAGCAGGCCCTCCTCGTCCCCGGGCGGCGGCACCGGACGGGCGTGCACGTGACGGGCGACGTCGAAGACGGGGTCGGCGAGCCACACGGGCCGCCCGCGCCCGGGCCGGGCGAGCACCTGGCGCAGCCGGGGGACGTCCCGGGTGCGCCGCTCGACGTGCTCCCGGACGACCTCCAGTCCCAGCCGCCCGCCGGGACCCAGGAGCGGACCGGCGTCCAGCAGCGCCAGGGCCGCGACGTGCATGGGCACCCCACGGCGCTCCACGCGCAGGGTGGCCGCGTCCTGGGCGCTGATCCGCTGCCCGGTCCGCGCGCGGCGGCGGTGATGGCCCATGTCGGTGCTCCGCTCTGCCCGGAGGGGTCGCTCGCCCACCACGGTACGCCGCCGGGGCGCGGTGCGCCCCTAGGATGGCACCCATGCACCGAGCGATCTGCCCCGGCTCCTTCGACCCCCTGCACAACGGCCACGTGGAGGTCGTGGCCCGCGCCGCGGCCCTCTTCGACGAGGTCGTGGTCGCGGTCTCCACGAACCCGCACAAGCGCTACCGCTTCGACGCGGACCGGCGGCTGGCCCTGGCGCGGGAGAGCTTCGCGGACGTCGCCGGGGTCGTCGTGGAGCCCATGGGCGCGGGCCTGCTCGCGCAGTACGCGGCGCGGCGCGGCGCGGTGGCCCTGGTGAAGGGGCTGCGCTCGGGGGAGGACTACGCGTACGAGGTGCCGATGGCCACCATGAACCGGGACCTCACCCGCGTGGAGACGGTCTTCCTCCCCGGCGACCCCCGCTACCTGCACCTGTCCTCCACGCTCGTGAAGGAGGTCCACGGCCTCGGCGGGGACGTCTCCGGGTTCGTGCCGGCGCCCGTGCTGGCGGCCCTGCGCGGCTGAGCCGGCCCGCCCCGCCCGGGCGCGCCGGGAGCCGCCGCGTTTGAGAACGTGCGGCGCGGCACGCTAACATGGTCTGTCGGTCAGAATTTCACCAGGAGTCAGTCATCAGTCGCGAGAACAGTTCGCCCCTCACCATCGGTGTCCGGGACCTCGAGCACCGCCCGGGGATGATGCGACGCCTGGAAGAAGTTGTGCCCGCGCCGGAGAACTTCGGCAACGCACTCATCGGCGCCCCGGAGGGCTCGGACATCGACCTGGACCTCCGGCTGGAATCCGTCCACGACGGTATCCTGGTGTCCGGCACGGCCGTCGTGGCCATCCACGGCGAGTGCAGCCGGTGCCTCGACCCGATCGACTACGATCTGGACGTCGACGTGCAGGAGCTCTACGTCTTCGACGCCGCCACCGACGGTGGGGAGGAGTCGGAGGACGACCAGATGTATGACGTTCAGGACGAGACCATCGACCTCGAACCCATGCTTCGGGACGCAGTGATCACGCAGCTGCCGTTCCAACCGGTGTGCCGGGAGGACTGCCAGGGGTTGTGCGCCCAGTGCGGCGCGCGCCTGGAGGACGACCCGGGGCACCACCACGAGGTGCTCGATCCGCGCTGGAGCGCCCTGTCGGGGCTGCTCGAGCAGGACACCTCGACCCAGACGACCGAACCGAGAGAAGAGAGATAGCCGTGGCTGTTCCCAAGCGGAAAATGTCCCGTGCGAATACCCGTGCACGCCGTTCCCAGTGGAAGGCGACCGCGCCGAAGCTGGTCAAGACCGTCGAGAACGGCAAGGTCAGCTACAGCCTGCCGCACCAGGCCAAGGTCGTGACCGACTCCGCCGGGACCGCGCTGTTCCTGGAGTACAAGGGCCGCAAGGTGGCCGACGCCTGACCACGGTGACCACCACCGCCACGTCTCAGGACCTGCTGGAGCGTCTCGGCGTCGACATCGACGCCGGGACGCTCCGTCTTGCCCTGACCCACCGCTCCTACGCGTACGAGCACGAGGGGCAGGGCCACAACGAACGGCTCGAGTTCCTCGGGGACTCCGTGCTGGGGCTCGCGGTCACCGACGAGATCTTCCACCGCTACCCCGACGACTCCGAGGGCAACCTCGCGAAGATCCGCTCGGCCGTGGTGAGCACCCGGACGCTGGCCGACCTCGCCCGGTCCCTGGACGTGGGCCCCCACATCCGCCTGGGCAAGGGGGAGGTGCGCACCAACGGGCACGAGAAGGCCTCCATCCTGGCCGACACCATGGAGGCGCTGATCGGCGCCGTCTACGTGAGCTCGGGACTGGAGCAGGCGCGCGCCTTCGTGCTGCGGCTCGTGGTGCCCCTGCTGGAGGACGACTTCGTGATGGGGGAGGGCCGCGACTGGAAGACCGAGATCCAGGAGCTGGCCGCCGCGCGCGGCCTGGGCCCCGTCCGCTACGCCGTGGAGGGCACGGGCCCCGACCACGACCGCCGCTACGAGGCGCACGTGCTCGTCGGGGGCCAGGACCACGGCACCGGCACCGGCACCACCAAGAAGGAGGCCGAGCGCTCCGCCGCGGCGCAGGCCTACGCGACCCTGGTCGCCCGCCGCGGTGCCTGAGCTGCCCGAGGTCGAGGTCGTCCGCCGCGGCGTGGAGCGCTGGGTGGTCGGCCGCCGGATCGAGTCCGTGCAGGTCCTGGACCCCCGGTCGGTGCGCCGGCACGAGGCCGGTCCGGCCGACTTCGCGCACGAGCTCGAGGGCGCCGTCGTCGCCGACGCGGTGCGCCGCGGCAAGTTCCTCTGGCTGCCGCTGACCGGACCGGACGGATCGCCCCCGCAGGAGGCCCTGCTGGTCCACCTCGGGATGAGCGGTCAGCTGCTCGTCCAGGACTCCGGCTCGCCGGACGAGAGGCACCTCAAGGTGCGGCTGGGCCTGTCCGAGCGCCCCGGCACCCCGGCGGAGCTGCGCTTCGTGGACCAGCGGATCTTCGGCGGGATGCTCCTGGACCGGCTCGTGCCCACCGAGGACGGCGCCCCGGGCGGTCGCTGCGCGACCGGTGCCCCGCTGGTGCCCGCCCGCGCCGCCCACATCGGCCGGGACCCCCTGGACCCCGCCTTCGACGCGGGGCGCCTGCACGAGCGGCTGCGCCGGCGCCGCACCGGGCTCAAGCGCGCGCTGCTGGACCAGTCGCTCGTCTCCGGGATCGGCAACATCTACGCGGACGAGGCGCTGTGGCAGGCGCGCCTGCACTGGGCCCGGCCCACGGACACGCTCCGCCGCCCCGAGACGCACCGCCTGCTCGAGGCGGTCCGGGAGGTCATGGACCGCGCCCTGGCGGCCGGCGGGACGAGCTTCGACTCCCTGTACGTCAACGTCAACGGGGAGTCGGGGTACTTCGCGCGTTCCCTCAACGCCTACGGCCGGGCCTCCCTGCCCTGCCCGCGCTGCGCGGAGGAGGGACGGAGCACCCTGGTGGTGCGGGAGCAGTTCATGAACCGTTCCTCGTACCGCTGCCCGGCCTGCCAGCGCACGCCCCGCAACGCCCGGTTCTGACCGGGCGCCACGGGGGCGTGCTCAGGAGGGCCGCGCTCCGGAGGTCGCGGTGGCCGGGGCCCCGGCGGAGTGCCCCGGGGTCCCGGGGGCGGCCCGCGGACGGTCCCGGTAGTGCGCGGCGAGCCGCTCCATGCCCTCCTCGACCGTCACGGACGGCGTCCAGTCGAGCACCTCGCGGGTGGTCCTCTGCTCGAACCAGTGGGCCGTGGACATCTGCTCGGCGAGGAACGCCGTCATGGGGGGCTCGTCCGCTCCCGGGCGCAGCGCCCAGACCTTCTCGATGACCCGGCCCGCCAGGCGGGCCGCCGCGCCCGGGACCCGGCGCGCCGGCGGCTCCACCCCGGCCGCCCGGCAGAAGCCCGCCACGAGCTCGCCCACGGTGCGGGGCTGGCCGTTCGTGACCACCAGGGCCTGCCCGTGCGCCCACTCGATCCGCTCCAGCGCCCGCACGACCGCCTCGGCGGCGTTGTCCACGTAGGTGGTGTCGATGAGGGCCGCGCCGTGGTCGAGCAGCGGCAGCCGTCCCCGCGCCGCCCGGTCCACGATCCGCTCGACGAGCTGCGTGTCGCCGGGTCCCCAGACGATGTGCGGGCGCACGGCCGTGACGCGCAGCCCGTGCCCGTCCGCCTCGAGCGCGAGCAGCTCGGCGGCGGCCTTGGACCGGGCGTAGTCGCCGCGGGCGTGCACGGGGTCGGCCGTGCGGGCGGGCTCGCCCACGATGGACTCGCCCGTGTGCGCGACCGACGGCGAGGAGACGAACACCACGTTGCCGGCGCCGGCGGCCCGTGCGCTCTCCAGGACCACACGGGTGCCGGTGACGTTGGTCCGCACGAAGTCGGCCCAGTCCCCCGCGAAGGAGACCTTGGCGGCGAGGTGGACGACGTCGTCGACGCCCTCCACGGCCCGCGCGACGGCCTCCGGGTCCGCGACGGAGCCCAGGACCTCCTCGACGCCCGGCTCGTCCGCCAGCGGGGCGTGCCGGCGCTGGAGCAGCCGGACCGTCCAGCCGCGGTCCCTGAGCCGCCGCGCCACGTGCTCCCCGAGCATCCCGGAGGCGCCGGTGACGAGCACCGTGCGCCCCGTCCCGGTCAGCTCCTCCCGTCCGCGCTCCACCTCGTGGCTGCCGGTGCCGGCCGGCGGGGCGCCCTCCGTCACGGAGGAGTCGTAGGCGGGGACCTTCTCGTCGTGCGCGCCGTCCTGGCGGTGCTTGCCGTTCACGGGTTCCTGATCCTTCCTCCGGCCAGGGCGGAGTCCGCCCAGCGGGCCAGCAGGGCTCGGTCGATCTTGGAGTTGTGCCGGATGTCGGTGGGGTGCTCGGGGACCACGAGCACGGCGGCGAGGTCCAGCCCGGTGGCCCCGGCCACGGCGGCGCGCACGGCCCCGGCGACCAGCGGGTCGGCGGGCCCGGAGCGCGGGGCCGGGGGCACGGTCTCCACGACGGCCACGGGCACCTGGGCCCCCGCCGGACCGACGCCGACGACGGCCGCGCGGCCGACCCCCGGCACCGTCTGGGCCGCGTGCTCCGCGGCGACCGGCGTCAGCACGCCTCCGGCGGAGACGATGACGTGGGCGAGGCGGCCCTCGACCCACAGCCGCCCGGCGGCGTCCACGTGGCCCACGTCCCCGGTGCGGTGCCAGCCGGGCAGCTGGGTGCTGAGGTGCTCCGTGTACCACAGCCGGTCGTAGCGGTCCTTGAGGTGCGGGGCGCGGGCGACGATCTCCCCGGTCACCCCGGGCTCGGTCGTGATCGCGTCCCCGGGCGAGCCGTCCGGGCCCAGGGCGGTGACGCCCAGCTCGGCGCCGTGCACCGCGGTGCCCACGCACACGCCGTTGCCGGCCCCGGCCACGGCGGCGCCCTGGCCGTCCAGGCGCGCCTGCCGGATGGTCCCGAGCGTCACGTCCGTGAGGGGCAGGCCCTCGGTCATGCCGTAGGGGGTGTGCAGCGTGGCCGCCGGCACCAGCTCCTGCAGCTGCTCGAGCAGCGGCTCCGGCAGGGGGGCCCCCGCCGAGAGCACGAGCTCGACCCGCTCCAGGGCCCCGCGCTGCCCCTCGTCCAGGTCGTGGCGGGTCGCGAGCACGTTGGCGATCGCGGCGGGGGAGAGGAACACCGCGGTGGCCTGGATCGCGGACGCGGCGTCGGCCAGGGCGCGGGCCGTGAGGGTCTTCGGGGCGGTCACGTCCATGTCGGGCGTCACCGAGGTGGTCCCCATCGCGGGCCCGAGCAGCGCGAACGGCGCGAAGCCCGCCACGAGCCCCGTGCCGGCGCTCAGCCCGTAGGTGCCGCGGACGGCGTCCCGCATGGCGGAGAGCTGCCGGTGGGTGTAGACCACGCCCTTGGCCGGGCCGGTGGACCCGGAGGTGAACAGCACCGCCGCGTCCGCGTCCGGGTCCGGCGCGGGCAGGTCCGTGCGCGGGGCGCTCGCGAGCAGTCCGGGCACGTCGTGGGCGACGCCGAGGACCCGCCGGGAGACGGGGTCGAGGGCCTCGAGGGAGATCCGGGTCCCGGGCCAGCCCAGGGCCCGGCCGGCGACGAGCGCCCTGCGGATCCCCACGAGCCAGCCGGGTGCGGCCCCGCGCAGCGCCCGGGTGAGGCCCCGGGGGCCCAGCCCGGAGTCGGCCACCACGACGACGGCGCCGATGCGCAGGCACGCGTAGAGCAGCGCGGTCAGATCCGAGCCCGGCGGCACCATGAGGCTCACGCGGTCCCCGGGGCGCACGCCGATCCCGGTCAGCCCCGCGGCGAGGCGGTCCACGCGGTCGGCGAGCTCCGCCCAGCTCAGGCTCGCCCGCACCGGGGGCACGCGGGAGCCCGCGTGCGGGTCGCCGGGGCTGGGCGCCATGTCCACGACGGCGAGGCCGAGGTCCGCCCGCCGCGCGTCGAGCTCGGCGGGGAAGGGCACGTGCTCGGCGCGTGCCGCCGCGCGGCGCTGCAGGTGCAGCTCCCGGCGGCGGGGACCGGGGCCGAAGCGGTCGGCGAGCCAGGCCATGACCGGGGTGGCGATGTCCCGGTCCTCCGGCAGCAGGTGCAGGGCGCCCTCGTAGCGGTGCACGTCGGCGTGCGGCATCCGGCGCAGCAGGTCGTGCAGGTAGCGCTCCTGGAACACGGGGTCCCCGGTGCCCCAGAGCAGCAGGGCGGGCACGTCGCGCTCGGCCACCCCCGCGGCGATCTGCTCGTAGCGGGCGTGGGAGGGGTGGTCCGGGGCGGCGGGGATGTCGGCCACGAAGTTGCGGATCGCCTCGCGCCGTTCCTGCGTGGCGTACGGGGCCCGGTAGGCCGCCCGGACCTCGCGGGACAGGGACGGCTCGGCCAGCGCGAGCGCCACGTCGAGGAAGCTCGTGGTGCCCTCGGTGAGCACCCCGTGCACGGCGGGCGCCAGCGCCAGGCGCAGGGACGCGGGGATCCGCTCGGCGTTGTCGTGGTGGACGGCCGTGTTGGTGAGGATCGTGGCCCGGTGCACGTCCGGGTGCTCCAGGGCCCAGCCGGAGGAGACCAGCCCGCCCCAGTCGTGGGCGAGCGTCACCACGGGGCCGTCGCCCGCGTCCAGGCCGAGCTCGGCCGTGAGGTCGCCCAGGTCGCGGACCCGGTCGTCGAGGCGGCGGAAGAGCCCCGTGCGCTCCGAGAAGCCCATGTCGAGCTGGTCCACGGCCACCACCCGCCACGGGTTCGCGGGGTCGGTCCCGGCGGCCAGCACGTCGCGCCACAGGTAGGACCAGGTGGGGTTGCCGTGCACGGCCAGGACCGTCCCCCGCGGGGTGAGCCCGGCGGCCTCCAGGGAGGGGGCGTTGTCCAGGACGTGCCAGCGGCGCCGCCGGCCGGGCACGGGCTCCACGGGGGCGCTCGAGGCGACCGTGACCGTGCGGGACCACGCCGGGTCCACCCCGGGCAGGGGCACCTCCGTCATGGGCAGCCGGGCCGCGTCCGGCCCTCCGGTCTGCGGCGTCGTGGACGGTCGTGTGCGTGCCATGGTCGTGGGGCTCCTCGAGGGTGGGTCTCGTGCGGGACGTCTCGTGCGGGCGCGGCGCGTCAGCGCCGGCGGTTCACCAGTCGATCTCCATGTAGGTGGCGTTGAGCCCGGAGCCCACGCCGAGCAGCAGCACGCGCTCGTCGGGCCGGAGCCGCTCGGCCTCCAGCGCGAGGGTCATCGGCAGCGCGGCCGCCGCCACGTTGCCCCAGAACGGGAAGGTCAGCGGGAACTTCTCCGGGTCGATCCCGACGTCCTGGAAGAGCTTGTTGGTGTGGGACATGGAGACCTGGTGCCCGATGTAGCGGTCCATTTCCTCCCAGTGCCAGCCGTCCTCGTGGGCGTCGCGCCAGGCGTCCTCGAGCAGGCCTACGCCGTGCTTGAGCAGGCCCGTGGCGTCGGTGTACATGCCGTCGAAGCCGCCGATGCACAGCCCGTGGTGCTCGGTGGCGGAGCGCGTCACGGAGCCGGCGATCCGGTGGCCCTCGGGGTGCCGGTCGGCCGGGCCCACCACGGCGGCGGCCGCGCCGCAGCCCAGGGTCAGCGTGGCGAACTCGCGCACCACGTCCGCACGGGTCACGTCGGGGCCCTGCAGCCGCTCGTACGTCTCGCGGTGCCAGGGGGTCGGGTCCTCGCCGGCGACCACCACGGCGTAGTCGATGGCGCCCGAGTCGATCATCGTGGCCGCGATCGTGAGCCCGTTGACGAAGCCCAGGCACGCGTTGGTGACGTCGAAGTTCAGGGCGGACGGGGCCAGGCCCAGCCGGTGGTGGACGGAGACCGAGACCGCGGGCTCGTAGCCGTCGCGGGTCACCGAGGCGTTGATCAGCAGCCCCACCTGGTCCGGGCGCACGCCCGCCCGGGCGAGGGCCGCCTCGCCCGCCTCCACGGCGCCGTCGGTGAAGTGGCGCCCCGGGGCCCAGACGCGCCGCTCCTTGACGCCCGCGAGCCGCTCCAGCAGGCCCTTCGGCATCTTCAGGCGCGCGAACGTGTCCGCCAGGACCTCGTCGGCGTGGGACGAGGGCACGACCACGTCGGCCTCGACCTTGGTGATGGCCAGGAGGGCGGCGTTGCGGTGACGGATCGAGGAATTACCGGTCAAGGTCTCTGGCTTTCGTTAGGGGCTCGCCGACGCCCCGCTCCGCCCACGGGGGCGCGCTCACGGGGAGGGCAGGTCGTGCTGGTCGCGGTCAGTCTACCGGCCGGTTCCGCGCCCGCCCCCCGGGTCCGGGCCGTTTCTCTGCAGGCTGATCATCGCCCGCCCCGCCTCCTCGCCGCGGGGCCGGGCGCACGGCCCCGTCCGGGCGCCCGAGTAGAGTGGGGACGACCCCCGCCCGCCGCCCCCACCGCAGGAGACCGGACACCCGTGCACCTGAAGACCCTGACCGTGCGGGGGTTCAAGTCCTTCGCCTCGGCCACCACCTTCGAGTTCGAGCCCGGGGTCACCGCCGTGGTGGGCCCCAACGGCTCGGGCAAGTCCAACGTGGTGGACGCCCTCGCGTGGGTGATGGGGGAGCAGGGCGCGAAGTCCCTGCGCGGCGGGAAGATGGAGGACGTCATCTTCGCCGGCACCGCCGGACGGGCGCCCCTCGGGCGCGCCCACGTCTCGCTGACCATCGACAACGCGGACGGCGCGCTGCCGATCGAGTACGCCGAGGTCACGATCTCGCGCACGCTGTTCCGCTCCGGGGGCTCCGAGTACGCCATCAACGGCCGGCCCTGCCGGCTGCTCGACATCCAGGAGCTGCTCTCCGACTCGGGGCTCGGCCGCGAGATGCACGTCATCGTGGGCCAGGGCCAGCTCGACCGCATCCTGCACGCCACCCCTGAGGAGCGCCGCGGCTTCGTGGAGGAGGCCTCCGGGATCCTCAAGCACCGCCGCCGCAAGGAGCGGACCCTGCGCAAGCTCGAAGCGATGCAGACCAACCTCGACCGGCTCGAGGACCTCACCGGCGAGATCCGCCGCCAGCTCACCCCGCTGGGCCGGCAGGCCAGGACGGCCCGCCGTGCCCAGCGGATCCAGCACGACGTCCGCGACGCCCGCGCCCGGCTGCTGGCGGACGACCTCGTGCAGGCCCGCACCGGCCTCGCCGTCGACGAGGAGGCCGAGCGCCGGCTGCGCGCGGAGCGCACCGAGGTCGAGCAGGCCCTCGACGCCGGCCGCGCCCGCCAGGCCGAGGTCGAGGCCCGCGCCGCCCGGGCGACCCCCGCCCTCAACGCCGCGCGGGACACGTGGTACCAGCTCACCGCCGTGCAGGAGCGCTACCGCTCACTGGCCTCCCTCGCGGCCGAACGGCGCCGGCTGCTCGGCGCCGCCGCGGAGCCGGCGGAACCGGGACGGGACCCGGACCGGCTCGACGCCCAGGCGGCCCGCACCCGGGAGGAGCAGCAGCTCCTGCTCGAGCAGGTCGAGGACGCCGTGGAGGCCCTCGCCGAGGCCATCCAGGAGCGCGAGGACGCGGAGGCCGCGGCACGGGAGCAGGACGGCGTGGTCACCGGCCTGCTCCGGGCGGCCGCCGACCGCCGGGAGGGCGCGGCCCGGCTCACCGGCGCGGTCGCCGCGGCCCGCTCGCGGGTGGAGGCGGCCGAGAACGAGCTCGCCCGCCTGCACGCCACCCACGCCGACGCCGGGCGGCGGCGGGCGCAGGCCGGCACCGAGGCCGACAGCCTGGCGCTGGCGGCCCAGGAGGCGGCCGGCGCCGCGGACCGCGCCCGGGTCCGGCACGAGGAGGCCGCCGAGGCCGCCGCCCGGGCCCGCGCCGCGGCCCGGGAGGCCGAGGGCGCCGCCCAGGAGCTGCTGCGGGCCCACGACGCCCAGCGCGCCCGGGCCGAGACCCTGCGCGCCGGGCTGCGCCAGCCCGACGGCTCGGCGGCGGTCCTCGACCGGCACGCCGAGGCCGTCCTCGGCGCCGTCGCCGACCTCGTCGACGTCGAGCCCGGCTGGGAGCGGGCGGTGACCGCCGCGATGGGTCCCTTCGCCGAGGCCCTCGCCGTGCGCTCCCACGGCGAGGCGGTCTCCGTCCTCGAGGCCCTGCGCGCCGACGGCGTGGGCCGGGTGCACCTGCTGGTGGCGGGGGCCGCCGCGGACCGCCCTGGTCCGCCTCCGGCGGTCCCCGACGTCCCGGGGGTGCGGCCGGCCGCGGCCGTGCTGCGGGCCGGCGCGGCCGGGGACTCCGCCGCGGCCGAGGACCTCGAGCGGGGCGCGGCCGCCGTCCGGGCCCTGCTCGCGGCCACCGTGCTCACGGAGGACGCCGCCACGGCGGCCCGGGTCGTGGTGGCGGCGCCCGGGCTCACGGCCGTCACCCGGGACGGCGACGTGTTCACGGGCACCAGCGCCTGGGGCGGCGCCGCCGAGGCGGCCGGCACGCTCGAGACCCGCGCCGCCGCGGAGGCCGCCGAGACGGAGCGGGCCGAGCTCGCCACGGCCCTCGAGCAGGCTCGCGCCGCGTCCCGGGCGGCCGCCGGGACCCGGGACGCCGCCCGCCGGGCGGCGGAGGAGGCCGCGGAGCGGCTCCGCACGGCCGAGCGCGCCGCGGACCGGGCCGCCTCGGAGCTCGCCCGGACCCGGGCCGTGCTGGACTCCGCCGAGGCGGAGACCCGGCGCTTCGACGAGCAGGTCGGGGCCGCGCGGGAGCAGCTGGCGCGGGAGCAGGAGCGGCTGCGCGAGGCCGCCGGACGGCTGGAGGCCGCCGAGCAGCACGGCGAGGAGGACACGGAGGCCGTCCAGCTCGAGGCCGCCGCCCGCCGCGACGAGCGGCACCGGGCCGCCACGGCCGCCCGCACCGCCGAGACGGACGCCCGGCTGGCCCTGCGCTCGCTCGAGGAGCAGGCCCGCGCCCTCGGCAACCGGGCCGCGTCCCAGGAGCGGGCCGCGGCCGCCGAGCGCCGGGCGCGCGAGGAGGCGGAGCGACGGGCCCGGCGCCGCCGGCTGCAGGCCCGCAACGCCGAGGCGGTGCTCGACGGCGCCGGGCAGCTGCTCGACGCCGTCGCCGGCTCCGCCGCGGCCGCCGCCGCGCAGCGGGACCGGGCCGAGGCGGTCCGCGCCGGGCTCGACGCCGAGCTCACGGACCTGCGCGCCGCCAACGACCGGCTCGCCGCGCGGCTCGCGGAGCTCACCGACTCCGTGCACCGGGACGAGCTGGCCCGCACCCAGCGGCGCGCCCGGGTCCAGGCGCTCGAGGACCGGTCCCTCGAGGAGCTGGGGCTCACCCCGGACGCGCTCGTGGAGCACTACGGGCCGCACCTGCCGGTCCCCGAGCCCGAGCCGGCGCCGGACCCCGGGACGCCGCCGTCCGGCGGCGCCGCCGCGCCCGCGACGGGCGAGGGGGACCAGGAGGTCCTGTTCGGCCCCTGCTCCGGGGGCGTGCCGGGGCAGGGCACGCCCTACGTGCGGGCGGAGCAGGAGGCGCGGCTGCGCCGGGCCGAGAAGGAGCTCGCCGCGCTGGGCCGGGTGAACCCGCTGGCCCTGGAGGAGTTCGCGGCCCTCGAGGAGCGCCACCGCTTCCTCGCGGAGCAGCTCGAGGACCTCAGGCGGTCCCGGCAGGACCTGCGCAGCATCATCCGCGACGTCGACGAGCACGTGGAGCGCGTGTTCGCGGAGGCCTACGCCGACACCGCCCGCGAGTTCGAGGGCGTCTTCGCCACCCTGTTCCCCGGCGGGGAGGGGCGGCTGCGCCTGACGGACCCCACGGACATGCTCGGCACCGGGATCGACGTCGAGGCGCGCCCGGCGGGCAAGAAGATCAAGCGGCTGTCCCTGCTCTCGGGCGGGGAGCGCTCGCTCACGGCCATCGCGCTGCTCGTGGCCATCTTCAAGGCCCGCCCCTCGCCCTTCTACGTCATGGACGAGGTCGAGGCGGCCCTGGACGACCGGAACCT
Source organism: Kocuria oxytropis (assembly GCF_040981195.1). NCBI lineage: Bacteria > Bacillati > Actinomycetota > Actinomycetes > Micrococcales > Micrococcaceae > Kocuria > Kocuria oxytropis. The sequence continues at coordinate 336,826 of NZ_JAVFXA010000002.1, forward strand.
GGGGCGGCTGCTGGGCATCTTCCGCCTGCTGCAGGAGACCTCGCAGCTGATCATCATCACCCACCAGAAGCGGACCATGGAGATCGCCGACGCCCTCTACGGGGTGGCCATGCGCGGGGACGGCGTGACCACCGTCATCGGCCAGCGCCTCGCCGAGCTGCGCTGAGCCGGCCCGGGGCGGCCCCGGCCGGTCCGGCGCTCACGATCCGGTGCCGCGCACGGAGGGCGTGTCGGGCCGCTCCATGGTGTCCCGCACCGGCAGCCAGGCCCCGGCGGCCAGCAGCATGATCGCCCCGGACACCCCGAAGGCCCAGCCGAAGCCGGCCGCGTCGGCCAGCGCGCCGGCCACCACGGGCCCCAGGATCTGCCCGGCGTCGGCGCTCATCTGGAACCGCGCCAGCACCGGTCCGCCGGCCCGGTCCGGTCCGATGACGTCCGCCACGGTCGCCTGCTGGCCCGGGTTCAGGGTCCCGGAGCCCATGCCGGCCACGAGCGAGAGGACCACGAACCACGGCACGTCCTGGACCAGGCCCAGCCCCATGGTCGCGACCCCGTTGACCACCAGGCCGGTGAGCACCAGCGGCTTGCGCCCGAACCGGTCCGTGAGCCGGCCGGTGACCGGCAGGGCCATGGCGTTGCCCACGGCGTAGACCGCCAGGGCCAGGCCCGCCACGGCCGGCCCGGCCCCGAGCACGGCGACCGCGAACAGGGGCACGAGCGCCACCCGGATGCCGTGGGCGGTCCACCCGTTGGCGAAGCTCGAGACCAGGGCGGAGCGGTAGGCCCCGACCCGGCGCGCCTCGGCCACGGACATGACCGGCTGGTCCCGGCGGTCCCTGCCGGCGCCCAGGACCTCGTCCCGCAGCCGGAAGTGCACCACGGCCACGGCCACCAGCAGCGACACGGCGTAGATGAGGAACGGCGCCTGCATGCCGAAGCCGGCGAGCAGCCCGCCGATCACCGGGCCGAGCACCCCGCCCACCAGGAACGCGGAGGCGTAGTAGCCCGAGACCCGCCCCCGCATCCGCGGCGGGGCCAGGCGCACGATCAGGCCCATCGCCGAGATCGTGAACATCACGGAGCCGATCCCGCCGAGACCCCGGAACAGCAGCAGCTGCCAGTAGGTCTGGGCGAACGCGGTGGCCGCCGAGGACAGCGCCACGATCAGCACCCCGGTCACGTACGTGGGGCGCTCGCCGATCCGGTTGAGGATCCGCCCGCCGGCCGGGGCGAACAGGAGGCGGGCCACGGCGAAGACGCTGACCACGGCCGAGGCGGCCGCCACGCCGACCCCGAAGGTCGTGGCGAACTGGGGGAGCACCGGGGCCACGATGCCGTAGCCGACGGCGATGACGAAGGCGGCGGCGATGAGCACCGTGATCTGCTGGGGGACGCGGTCGCGGCCGGGGGCGGCGGCTGGGGGCTGAACGGGCACCCGTCGAGTCTAGGTCCCCGGGCGGGGCGGGACGCCGGTGCGTCCGGCCGGTGCCGGAGGGCGGTGTGAGAAGCTGGGGGACGTGGATTCGATACCCGTTCTCGCCTTCGTCCTCATCGCCGTGGTGGTCCTCGGCCTGCTCGGCCTGGTCCTGCTGCGGGGGCCCAGGGCGCCCCGCGGCGGCTACCCCTCCACCCGGGACCCCGACGACCTCGACCCGGGCCCCGTCGCCGCCCCCGGTGACCTGGAGCCCGGCACCGCGCCCGTCCCGCCCGAGAGCACCCGCCCGGCCCTCGACCGCCCCGAGTCCGCGGCGTCCCGGATGGCCCGGCTGCGCGGACGGCTGGCCCGGTCCAACACCGTCTTCGGCAAGGGCCTGCTGGCGCTGCTCTCGCGCGACCGCATCGACCAGGACGTGTGGGACGAGATCGAGGAGACGCTGCTGCTCGCGGACCTCGGCACGGACGCGGCCACGGACCTCGTCGAGGCGCTGCAGCGCCGGGTCCGGGTCGAGGGCACCCACGACCCCGTCCACGTGAAGGCCATGCTCCGGGAGGAGCTCGTGGCGCTCGTCGACCCGACGATGGACCGGTCCCTGGCCGTGGACCGCAAGGGGCCGGTCCCCGCCGTCGTCCTCGTGGTGGGCGTCAACGGCGTGGGCAAGACCACCACCGTGGGCAAGCTCGCGCGCGTGCTCGTCGCCGAGGACAAGGACGTCGTCCTCGGCGCCGCGGACACCTTCCGCGCCGCGGCGGCGGACCAGCTCGCCACGTGGGGCGCCCGCGTGGGCGTGCCCACCGTGCGCTCGCAGGTCGAGGGCGCGGACCCCGCGTCCGTGGCCTACGACTCCGTGACCGCCGGCATCGAGCACGAGGTGGACGTGGTGCTGATCGACACCGCCGGCCGGCTGCAGAACAAGGCGGGGCTGATGGACCAGCTCGGGAAGATCAAGCGGGTCGTGGAGAAGGCCGCCACCGTCGACGAGGTGCTGCTGGTCCTGGACGCGACCACCGGGCAGAACGGCATGACCCAGGCCCGGGTCTTCGCCGAGGCCGTGGACGTCACCGGCATCGTGCTCACCAAGCTCGACGGCACCGCCAAGGGCGGCATCGTGGTGGCCATCCAGAAGAGCCTCGGGGTGCCGGTCAAGCTCATCGGCCTCGGCGAGGGACCGGACGACCTCGCGCCCTTCGAGCCGGAGAGCTTCGTGGACGCCCTGCTCGACTGATCCGTCCCCGCAACACCCCACACGCCCGCCGCAGTTTACGTCCGCGTAACCCCTGCGGCGGGCGTGAAACATGTCCGCAACGCCGCGCGGCGGCAGCCGAAACATCTCTCTCGGAGACTCGACAGTGAACGGTGAGCACCGGACGGCCCCTCGGGGAACGGGCCAGTGGCACCGGTGACCGAACCGACAGTCTGAGAGAGAGGTGCACATCGTGGACATCACAGCCGGACACGTGTGGACGATCGTCGCGGCCGCCCTGGTCTTCTTCATGACCCCGGGCCTGGCCCTGTTCTACGGAGGGATGACCCGCGCCAAGGGCGTCCTGAACATGATGATGATGAGCTACATCTCCATCGCCATGGTCTCCATCGTCTGGGTCCTGTGGGGCTACTCCATGAGCGGCGGGGACCCGCTGCTCGGAGGGCTCACGGGCAGCCCCGTCCCGTCCTTCGCCCTGGGCGACATCATGGGCACCGAGGACCTTCTCGGCGCCGCCTACGGCGGGACCTTCGCCATCATCACCGTGGCCCTGATCTCGGGGGCCATCGCCGACCGCGCCCGCTTCGGCGCCTGGGCCGTCTTCGTTCCCGTGTGGGCCACCCTCGTCTACGCCCCCCTGGCCTTCATGGTCTGGGGCGGCGGGCTGCTCAGCGAGGACGGCGCCATCGGCTCCGCGATCGGCGAGGCCATCGACTTCGCCGGCGGGCTCGTGGTGCACATCAACGCCGGCGTGGCCGCGCTGATCCTCATCATGATCGTCGGTGCCCGCCAGGGCTTCGGCAAGGACCCGAGCCAGCGCCCGCACAACCTGCCGCTCGTGATGCTCGGCGCCGCGATCCTGTGGTTCGGCTGGTTCGCCTTCAACGCCGGGGCGGCCGGCACCGCGGAGCAGGCCGGGCTGATCTGGATCAACACCCTGGTGGCGCCCTCCGCCGCGATGCTGGGCTGGCTGCTCACCGAGCGCATCCGCGACAAGCACGCCACCTCCCTGGGCGCCGCCTCCGGCGTGGTCGCCGGGCTCGTGGCCATCACCCCGGCCTGCGCCAACGTCTCGCCGGTCTGGGCCATCGGCATCGGCTTCGTGGCCGGCATCTGCTCGGCGCTCGCCGTGGGGCTCAAGTACCGGATGCGGATGGACGACTCCCTGGACGTCATCGGCGTGCACCTGGTCTCCGGCATCGTCGGCACCGTGGCCCTCGGCTTCGTGGCGCTGCCGTCCGAGGGCACGCCCGGCCTGTTCTACGGCGGCGGCCCCGGCCTGCTGCTCACCCAGGTCGTGGCGGTGCTCGTCTCGGTGGTCTACTGCGCGGTGCTGACCTTCGTCATCGCCTTCGTGATCGACAAGACCATCGGCTTCCGGATCACCGAGCGGGACGAGATCGACGGCATCGACATCACCCAGCACGCCGAGTCCGGCTACGCGCTGGCCGGCGACGCCACGGGCTCCTTCACCCCGGGCCGGCACACCGCCGGGGAGGGCACCGCGTCCTTCGAGGCCGGGCGCTCCGAGGCCGGGCGCTCCGAGCCCGTGCACAGCTGAGCCGTGCGGCGGCCGACGGACCATCCCACTCCCACGAAAGGCACCCCTCCCATGAAACTCGTCACCGCGATCGTGCGCCCGGAGAAGTTCAAGGACATCAAGTCCGCGCTCGAGTCCTACGGCGTCCAGGGCATGACGGTCCAGAACGTGCACGGCTACGGGCAGCAGCGCGGGCACACCGAGGTCTACCGCGGCGCGGAGTACACCGTGGACCTGCTCGAGAAGGTCCGGGTCGAGATCCTCGTGGACAACCACCAGGCCACGGACATCGTGGACGTCATCGTCTCGTCCGCCAACACCGGCCGCGCCGGTGACGGCAAGGTCTGGGTCACCGACGTGCACCAGGCCGTTCGCGTGCGCACCGGGGAGCGCGACGAGACGGCGCTCTAGAGCCCACCGGACCCGGCGGCCGGCCCCCTCCCAGCGGGAGGGGGCCGGCCGCCGTCGTCCCGGACGACGGCGGGGCCGGGGCCCGCGCCGCCCGGAGTTGCTAACCTTGGACACTGACCCGCCACACCGGGCCGGGCCGCGGCCCGCGGCGCAGACCGCGGCGCACCGGCCGCCTCCCTCGACGAAAGCAGCTTTCGACCCGTGTTCAATTCACTGTCCGACCGGTTGACCGCCACCTTCAAGAACCTCAAAGGCAAGGGACGCCTGACCGAGGCGGACGTCGACGCCACCGTGCGGGAGATCCGCCGCGCGCTGCTCGACGCCGACGTCGCCGTGCCGGTCGTGCGCGAGTTCACCGCCGCGGTCAAGGAGCGCGCCCTCGGGCTGGAGGTCTCCGAGGCGCTGAACCCCGGCCAGCAGGTCGTGAAGATCGTCAACGAGGAGCTGCAGAACATCCTCGGCGGGCAGACCCGCCGGATCCGGATGGCCAAGACCGGCCCCACGATCATCATGCTCGCCGGCCTCCAGGGCGCCGGCAAGACCACCCTGGCCGGCAAGCTCGGCAAGTGGCTCAAGGGCCAGGGGCACCGTCCCCTGCTCGTGGCCTCCGACCTCCAGCGGCCCAACGCCGTCACCCAGCTCCAGGTCGTGGGCGAGCGCGCCGGGGTGCCCGTGTACGCCCCCCACCCGGGAACCACCTCGGAGTTCGACGACCCCACGGGCGATCCGGTGCAGGTCGCCCGGGACGGCGTGGCCCAGGCCCGGGCGCGCCTGCACGACGTGGTCATCGTGGACACCGCCGGCCGGCTCGGCATCGACGAGGCCCTCATGGAGCAGGCGCGCGACATCCGCGACGCCGTGCGCCCCGACGAGGTCCTCTTCGTCATCGACGCGATGATCGGCCAGGACGCCGTGAACACCGCCCAGGCCTTCAACGAGGGCGTCGACTTCACCGGCGTGGTCCTGTCCAAGCTCGACGGCGACGCCCGCGGCGGCGCCGCGCTGTCGGTGGCCTCCGTGACCGGCAAGCCGATCATGTTCGCCTCCACCGGCGAGAACGTGGACGACTTCGAGCAGTTCCACCCGGACCGCATGGCGTCCCGCATCCTCGACATGGGCGACGTCCTCACCCTGATCGAGCAGGTCGAGAAGCAGTGGGACCGCGACGAGGCCGAGAAGATGGCCCGGAAGTTCACCGACCAGGAGGACTTCACCTTCGAGGACTTCCTCGCCCAGATGCAGCAGCTGCGCAAGATGGGCTCGATGAAGAAGATGCTCATGATGATGCCGGGGGCCGCCGGCATGCGCGAGCAGCTCGAGAACTTCGACGAGCGCGAGATCGACCGCGTCGAGGCCATCGTGCGGTCCATGACCCCGCACGAGCGCGTGGCCCCGAAGATCATCAACGGTTCCCGCCGCGCCCGCATCGCCAAGGGCTCCGGCGTCACCGTCTCCGAGGTGAACCAGCTCATGGAGCGCTTCGCCCAGGCGCAGAAGATGATGAAGCGCCTGGCCCAGGGCAAGAGCGTGCCCGGGATGCCCGCGGGCATCCCCGGCATGCCCGGGGCGGGCGGCGGACAGCGCAAGGGCAAGGGCAAGGGCTCCGCCAAGAAGGGCGGCTCCCGCTCCGGCAATCCCGCCAAGCGGGCGCAGGAGAACGCGGCCCTGGAGCAGCAGCGCAAGCAGAAGGCGCCCGCCGGGTCGGCGTTCGGCGCCGCCCAGGCCCAGCCGGACCCCGCGGAGCTGAACCTGCCCAAGGGCTTCGAGAAGTTCCTGGGACAGTGATCGCCCCGTGAGCTCCTACCTGTCCGAGAGCGAGCTGAAGCGCTTCGTGGACTCCCTGCCCACCCGCCGGCTCGCCGCGGAGGCCCTCATCCGCGACCGGAGCGGCCGCGTGCTGCTCGTCGAGCCCAACTACAAGTCGGACTGGACCGTGCCCGGAGGCACCGTGGAGGCGGGCGAGGACCCGCGCACCGGGTGCTTCCGCGAGGTGGTCGAGGAGGTCGGCCTGCACCTGCCGGAGGGGCGGCTGCTCGTCGTCCACCACGGCGTGGCGATGGGCCTGTGGGGGGACTCCGTGTCCTTCGTCTACGACGGCGGCGTCATCGACGCCGACACGCCCCTGACGATCCAGGAGGAGGAGCTGCTCGGCCACCGCTGGACGGCGCCCGCGGACCTGGACCGGTACCTGCGTCCGGCGCTGGCCCGGCGCCTGCGGGCGGGCCTGGCGGCCCTCGAGGACGGGACCACCGCCGAGCTCGTCGACGGGCCCCGCTGAGCGGATCCGCCCCGCCGGGCGGCCTCCCGGACCCGGAGGCCCGCCCACGGCGACGGCGTAGCATGGAGCTCATGACCCCACTCCCCGCCGACGACATCGCATCCCCCACCTCCGCGTGGGACCTGGTCCCCGCCACGGTGCTGTGCGCGACGGAGGCCACCGCGTCCGACGGTTCCGGGCTGCGCCCCACGTGCGAGGGGATGCGGAAGATCATCGCCCACCACCGCCTGATCAGCGCCTACGCCGAGGGCCCGCGGGCCACGCAGCTGATGTTCCTCGCCGACGCCGAGGGACGGCTGGCGCAGGCCGGCGAGGACGGCTCCGTGCGGCCCGGGTGCACCCTCGACGAGTTCTCCGCGACCCTCACCCGGATGACCGGTCAGCAGCTCCAGCCCGAGCACCCGGGCCTGCGCCGGGTCCTGCTGGTGCGCCTGGACGCCCCCGAGCTGCCCGTGCTCGCGGCCCTGTCCGGCACCGGGTTCACCGCCGTGTCCCGGCACGGCTGGTCCGTGGTGGTCTTCGACGCCGAGGTCGACTTCTGGGCCGTGCGCACCGGTCTCGCCGAGACCGCCGTGGCGCTGTCCTCGGACGGGGCCACCCGCTCCGTCGAGGTCCTGCTCGCCGGCGAGGACCCCGCGGCCGTCACCGACCTGGAGGCCGCCGACGCCGTGTGCGCCCTCGAGTGGGGGCCCGAGTGGCTGCCCGCCGGCGGGGTGGCCGTCGAGGCCGAGCAGACGCCGGCCGCCCGGTTCGAGCGCGACCTCGTCCGGCTGTGCTCGGGCGGCACGTCGGAGCTGCAGATCGAGTCCGTGGCCTCCGTCTTCGACCTGGACCCCGCCGAGACCAACCGGCTGCGCAACTACGTGCGGGGCGGGTCCACGGACCTGGTCCTGGAGTCCGTGCTGCAGCTGCTGGGCCTGCCCGTGCTCGCCGCCAAGGTCGTGGAGGGCCGCCGGGAGCTCGCCGGTGCCGAGGGCGTCGAGCACTACGAGCCCACGGGCGTGGCCTCGGCCCTGCTGCGCGGGATGACGATCGAGCCCACCGGCGACGGCCTCCTCGCGCGCTACCAGCGGGCCCTCGTCCGCCGGCCGGAGCTCCTGCTCGCGCTGGCGGGCACCGAGACCGCCCTCGGGGTGGGTCTCGCCGGGGCGGCCCGGCGCGGCGGGTCCGGCGCCCGCGTGCTCGGCACCCTCTCCGCGGCGCTGCTGGCGGACGCCGCCGCGGAGAGCGCCTACTACGCCGCCCTGCGCGGCGCGCGCCGCCGCCGCGGCGAGGAGCGGCCCACCGCCGAGGAAGCCGCCGGGCCCGTCCCCGGTCCCGCGCCCGCCGCCGGCTCGCGGTCGCGGCTGCGCCGCTTCTTCGGCCTGCCCCGCGGCTGAGCGCCCCGCCCGGGATCCGCCGGGGGGGGGGGGGGGGGGGGGGGGCCCCCGCCGGGCCCCCCCGGGGCCCCCGGGGGGGCGCCCCCCCCCCCCCCCCCCCCCCCCCCGCCCCCCCCCGCGCCCCCCCCC